>JANLPS010000209.1:0-34295 GCA_031367385.1 Archangium sp.
ATCGCGCTCCGTGGCTCCTGACCGTGTCGCTGCTCACCGCCTGTGAAGGAAGCATCGATATTCGGGGCGACCTGACCGATGTCACCCCTGGCATCGAGGCCCCCCAGCTGGCGCTCCGCTGCAAAGCGCCGGGGCAGGGCACCTCGGCGAAAATGCGATTGCTGTGGAAATCTGCGTATTTGGCTGAGCTGGGCGCTCGCCTCGGCCCGGGTGCGGCGACGGTCGCAGAGACGGTTGGGCTCTCGCCGGCCACCGACCGAAACTTCACCTTCGAGACCGCTGGCTCGCTTCAGACCAACGTGACCCTCGAGTCGCTGGCCGATACCGCCGACGCGGTGGCCGCCTGGTCGTTGTCGACCGATGCGGTCGCCCAGTCGGTGTACGGCTGCGCGGCTCGCACCGTCACGGGCGCCCAAGCTGAGGCCTGCTTCACGACCTTCTTGAGCACCACGGGCGCCCGGCTGTTGCGCCGCTCGCTCAGCTCGAGCGAGGTCGATCAGCTGCTCACCTTCTTCAAAGCCGAGGTGCTCAAAGGTGAGACCGACGGCGTGCAAGAAGGCTTTCGCCAGGGCCTGGCGAGCTTGCTGGTCGACCCCGACTTCTTGTACCTGCGCGACGTGCCCCAGGGTCAGGGCTCGCAGCTCGACGCCTTTTCGCTGGCCTCACGCGTCTCGTTCGCGCTGACCGGCCGAGGCCCCGATGACGAGCTGTTCAACGCCGCGCGCGATGGCTCGCTGAGCCGCCCCGACGTGCTCAAGACCGAGGTCACCCGCCTGCTGCAGAGCCCCGACGCCCGCGCCCGCTCGTTGGCGTTCTACCGGCAATGGCTCGGGTACGACCGCGGCAGCTTCAGCTACAGCGCCGGCTTCTTGAATGGCCTCGACGCGACCGGCCTCAAAGACG
Organism: Archangium sp.; assembly: GCA_031367385.1. Taxonomy (GTDB): domain Bacteria; phylum Myxococcota; class Myxococcia; order Myxococcales; family Myxococcaceae; genus JAEUJT01. The sequence continues at coordinate 904 of JANLPS010000209.1, forward strand.
CGTCAATCGCCGAGCTCGATGCGTTCGTGAATGAGGCCACCTGGTCGAAGAAGGGCACCCCGGCACAGCTGCTCACCTCGAACAGCGTGGCGCCGCTCACCAAATCGCTGGCGCTCATCTACGGAGCGCAAGAAGGCGCGACCACCTTGCCCGACACCCGCGCTGGGTTGCTTACCCGTGTCGGCATGGTGGCCTCGGGCGGAGACGACTGGCACGTCGTCGCGCGCGGCCTGGCGGTGGTACAAAAGATTCTCTGCAAAGACATCCCTCCGCCGACCATCAACGTGGCCGACGCCATCAAACAAGCCGAGTCGCTCAAGGTCTCGAATGTCGACCGAATCAAGAGTGTCACCGCCGGTGCGGCGTGCGCTGGTTGCCACACCACCATCAACCCGCTGGGCGCGGCGCGGGCAGACTTCGACGCGGTGGGCCGCACGGTGACCGTCGAGAAACACTTCACGGGCGGCGTGCTCGACTACGAGGTGCCGGTCGTCTCGACTGCTGACCTGTCGGTGCCGCTGGGCCGCGAGGTCACCGCCAAGGGGTCGGTTGACCTCTCGAACCTGGTCGCCACGATGCCTGAGTACGACAGCTGCTTCGCCGCGCAGTACACCCGCAGCGTGCTCGGCCGCGCCGACACCACCGACGGGTGCGTCGAAGACGAAGGGGCCAAGGCGATTTTCAAGGGCGGCTCCATCGTCGACGCGATGACCGCCGTGATGACCTCACCCGAGCTGACGCTGTGGAGAGACTAAACGCATGGCACGCCTGACCCGCCGAGAGATTCTGAAACGATTCGGGCTGACCGCGGGCAGCCTGCCCTTGCTCGATGCGCTGGGCCGCAAGGCCTGGGCGGGTGGCCCCGATGGAGGCACCGACGCTGGCACCTACACGCCGCCGCCCAAGCGCCTGGTCTGCATCTTCATCGGCCACGGCATCTTCGCGCAGAACTGGGTGCCGTTTCAGCCTTCGACGATGCCGATTGGCACCGACTCGCCTGGCAGCATGCTCAAGGCGGCCAAAGACTACCTGCGCCCGGTGGCCTTTCAGCAGGGCCAAAACTGCAAGATCATCGACCTCGACCCGTACACCGGCGCGCTCAGCCCGATCTTCAGCGCGAAGTGGCAGGGGCTCAAAGCCAAGACGGCCTTCATTCACAACCTCGGCTGCTCGAACGATTTGATTCAGGGGCACACCAACACCGCCACGCTGGGCGGCTACAAGAACGCCGACACCATCACCGGCGTGCCGTATGGCACCGTCTTCACCGGCGAGACCATCGACGTGGTCGTCGGCCGCAAGCTCAACGGCCAAGACCCGTTGGTGCTCAAGGCGCCCGACACCGTCGATGACGTGCGTTTCTTACAAGACGCCTTCAGCCCGAGCGTTCACAAGACCGCGACCGGGTACGAATTCGTGCCCTCGTTTCGCGACCCCCGCTCCGTGTGGGACCGCTTGTTCTCAGGGTACATGCCGCCGGTCACCGGCCCGAAGAAGCGCGACCCCACCGATCGCCGCATCGCGCTGCTCGACCGCACCTTGAGCCGCATCAGCACCATCAAGACCGACTCGCGGCTCTCGGGCTACGACAAGCAGCGGCTCGAGACCCACTCCGGGTTTCTCGAGGGGCAGCGCACGCACCTGCAGTCAATGAGCTCGATACCGATGGTAAACCCGGTCGTGCCGCCCCAGCGGGTCAACGACAAGGGCATCAGCGACACCGGCGACACCTTTGCGGTCGCCAAGGCCAAGCTGGTGCGCGCCACCTACCAAAACGCGTCGGCGGCCATCAAGATGAACAAAGCCCAGGTCGTCACCATCGACGCTGGCCTCGAGAACGGGTGGGTGACCGAAGGCATCGCGCTCGACGGCAACTACCACGGGCAGGGCGGCCACCTGGCGAACCCGTCTGACGCGAACATCGAGGCGATTCGGCAGGTGCAGCAGTTGCACTTCGACGCCATCGCCGACTTTCTGCTCGACCTCGACGTGCTCGAAGACCCGGTGAGCGGCGCCACCTACCTCGACAACACGCTGGTGATGATCGGCACCGAGCACGACGGCCGGCCCAATGGGCACCTCCGCGCTGGCCTCAAGTCAGTGCTGATCGGCGGCTTTGGCACCTTCAAGACCGGCCGCATCTACGACTTCTCGAACCCCGCCTGGTGGAACCGAGAGAATTACGATTTGACGACGGGCGTCTACCCCGGCTTCTCGTACGGCCGCTTGCTGCGCACCGTTCAAGACTCGTTTCAGCTGACCGCCGCCGAAAAAGCCCAGATGGACATTCAGGCCATTTATCACGACTGGTGGCAGACGGCCGACATCACCGACGCAGACAAGCCGCTGCCTGGGCTCACGTAGCCGTGGCTTCACCCTGGGCGAGGCTGTCGCGCATCGCGGCAGTGGTGCTCATCACGGCGTGCGAGGGGCACGTTGGAGGCGACGGTTTCGTCGACGCCTCGGTTCGCGATGCAGGTCAACCGACGACGCCTGATGGCGGCGCCAGCGACGCGGGCTTCGATGCGGGGGCCATGGCCAGCACCGATGCCGGTCGGCCCGATGCGGGCATCACCTTCGACGCCGGCCCGCCCGACACCGGAGTGCCCGATGCCTCGACCCGGCCTCCCGGGTTGGTACCGATGTTCGTGGTCTCGGGGTGGGAGGGCCGGCTGGTGAGCTCGTGCGACGACGGCCGCACCTGGGTCGCCAACGACGAGCCCCACACCACCACCGGCGGCGAGTTCAACGACAAGGGCATTGCGTACGCACAAGGCGTGTTCATGCAGATCATCGGCTGGGGCGCGCTGTGCTCGTTCAAGCGCACCGTCGACGGCGTCACCTGGCAACACCTGAGCTTGGACGACGTGGGCTTGCCCCCAATGGCGGAGTGCGGCGGCATCGCGTCGACCGGCGACGGCTTCGTGATGCTTCACGGCCCCTCGGGTCAGGCCTTTCTGTCGTCTGACGCGGGCCTGCGCTTCTCGCTCATCGGCGCGTTCGACAACCACGAGTACATTCGCGACGTCGGCGGTGGCGGCCCCGTGCCAGGCGTCATCGGCGCCGGCGGCGGCAATGACGACAAAGGCGTGCTCAAGAACCCGCCGCACTTCAGCGTCGACCGCGGCCTGACGTGGAAAGAGACGCCCGGCTGCTCGACCTTCAACGCCGTGAGCGTGGGGCAGAACGGCGGAGTGGCGTACGGCAACCACCGGCTGGTCTTCGTCGGGTACCGGGGGCAGGTCTGCGTCACGAGTGACCTGGCGACCTTCTCAGAGGCGCAGCTCGATGTGAGCAGCTCGGTCGTCATTCAGGGCCGCGCCAGCTTCGCCGGAGGCCGGTTCTGGGTCGGCAACGGCGGCACGCTCTTCGTGAGCCCCGACGGCCTGAATTGGGATGCGGGCACCTTGCCGAGCGGCATGCAGCTGCACACGGTGGCCAGCAGTGACGAGACCGGGACGTTGGTCGCGTTCAACCAGGGCACCAGCGCTTTTTATCGAAGCATTGATCACGGCGCGACCTGGTTGCCTGCGACCGGGCCCGGCACTGGCCCGAACCTGGGCCGCATCGTCTTCGGGTACGGGCAGCCGTCGGCCAACTGCCCTCCGTAATCTCCTCTCACCTCACGCCGATCGCGGCCGAACCGAGCCCACCTGCGGCGCGAGGCTGGGGCTGTGAACAGGCCCGGCGGTTTCAAGTCACGACAATGACTGGAGCGTCGAGCGCAGCCACCGAACGGCCTCGGTCAACGCCTCATGCGAGAACGCCCGAATCGGCCAGGTCGGCGTCATCACGCTCGCTGCGCCCACCGCCATTCGCTCGAGCCGCGAGGCCGTCACGACGGCCACGCCCGTTCTCACCGAGCTCGACTGCGCCCGCAGCGGCGCGAGCCACTTGGGGGCCGAGGCGACCTTGGAGACCGACAACCCGGCGCTCGGCTCGATGATCAACAGCACCGCGTGGCGCAGCCCGGTGTCGAGCAGCTGCTGTTGCCAGCTCATCAACGCGCGCAGCTCGGCCTCCGAAGGCGCCAGTTGCACCACCAGCTGCACCAACGGCAAGTCATCGAGGCTGCTGACGAACGCGCCGCTCAGCGCCCCGAGCGCCGCCAGCCGCATCGCCGTGAGGCCCAGCACCTGCGCGGCATGGTCGATGTCGAAGGGCTTGTTGAGGCGCGCGTGAATCGTGCCGTCGTCGAGCTCGGTCTGCAGCCCGGTCGGCTCGTCGGTCATCAACACCCGCCTCACCAGGGGAAATTGGTTCGCCACCGAGGTCAGCAGCTCGACGCCGTTTTCGCCTGGCATGTTGAAGTCGCTCAAGACGACGTCGAAGGGGTAGGTCGAGAGCAGGGTACGGGCCTGCGAGGCGCTCTCGGCGGTCGAGACGTCGACGTTGCGGCGAAAGGCCTTGGCCAGCGAACGGCACACCAGCGGCTCGTCATCGACGATCAGCAGGCGGGGTTTCGCGGCGGTGCTCACTCGTTTTCGAGCCTCCACCGGCGCGCGACCGGCAGCAAACCAAAAACCATCAGCGCCATGCCGAACAGCACGCCACCCACCGAGCGCAGCCGTGGCGCTGGTCGCCCTTGAGTCAGCCTTGGCGTACCATCGGGGCCCCGCTGCGGCTCGACGAACGCGATCAGCGTGGGTGGAGCGAGGGTCGTTTCAAGGTCTGCCGTGTGCTCAGCGAGAAAGGCCTGGCGCTTCTGCGGCGAGTCGAGACGCTGAAGCTCGGCGTTGGCCGGCGCGACGAAGGCTCGAGGTGCATCGCCCGAGCTCTTCAGCGGCACGAGCAGCTGCCCTTGATGCACCTGGCTGCGCTCAAGGTCGAGCCGGCAGCCGGTGAGGGCCACCCACCGGGGCTCCAAAGCAGGCACCGCCGACAGAAACGGCTCACACGGTTGCTCGGCCGGCTGGGCATGCACGGTGTCATTCAAATCAGAGACGCCGCGCCAGACGAAGCCGAGGCCGGCCGCGATGAACAAAAACGTACCCACCGAGGCGCCAAGCCCGCCATCTCCCAGGAGTACCCGCCTGGTCTTCGACACCCCCTCAGCCCACCGTCAGCGGCCAGGAGATGCGCAGCAGCATTCGCGCGGGGCACTGTGGGTACACGCACCACACCCGCTGGCCTTCACGCTGGAGCGAGATCGGCCGCTCCTTGCCGCTGGTGAGGTCAGTCGCGCTCGCGAAGGGCACGGTCTGAATCGGGCCCAGGTCGACCGACAGCGTGGCCAGCTCGCAGCGGCTTCGGTTGAGCAGCTGCACGAATTCGTAGGCGGTGCCCGCTCCGTACCGCCGCTCGGCCTCGCCCGCGGTGGTGACGGCGCCGCCCTGCACGACCCACTGGCTGACGCCGTCCAACGGTATGCGCACGCGGGCGGGCACGGTGGCGTCATCGAGTGGCAACCCATCGAAGCGCAGCTGCGTGACGCGAGCCCCTGGCGGGCCACTGACGACCTCCCAGTACTCTTTCATGTACGCGCTGGGCGTGGCTTTCACCCGGCGGTGCACCACCAGATCTTGCCGCTCGAAGAATTGCAACGAGGGGCGCACCTCGAAGCGGGCCTCGTTGAGCGCCAGCGTGGCATCGAAGGGTTGGGCGCTGACCGTGGGCCGTCGCACCGACCAGCTCAAGCCGTCACGGGCCGCGCTGATCAGCGGCTTGAGCGGGTTGACCCGCGAGGGCTCGTACGGAGACCACGCCAACTGCTGCACGTCGATGCCGTCGTCGGTGAGGTCGAGAATGTTGAGCGAGGGCCACAGGCGGGGCGACTCGTCGAAGTCACCGTCTCCGAAGACCGTCGCGGTGCCGCAGCTGCCCGCCGAGGCGATCAGCAGGTCGCCTTCATCGGCCTCGAGGCCTTTGAGCAGCCGCGCCGTCGGGTAGTGCTTGTGCCCATGCAGCACGACCACCGCGCGCCCCAGCTGCTGCAGCGTGCTCAGGGCGGTGCCGGCACCGAGCGCGGTCATGGTGAGCTCTTCGCGGTCGCCATTGCCGATCAAATCGGGGAGCACCTGGCCGACGAGATACTTCTGCCACCAGGGCCGGCCTTCGAGCCCGATGAGCGACGTGTCAGTCACCGGCGTGGGGATCAGGTGGTGGTGCAGCAGAAACAGTACCGGGCGATCATTCGAGCGGGTGCGCAGTTGATCAGCCAGGTTGATCAAGTCGACCTGTCGAATCAGGCCACCGGCGGTGACGAAGCCTCGCGGCAGATAGGTCGAGTCGTAGCAGGCGATGTCGGCGGCGATGCCCGGCACGTCGATGAGCTTGCCCAAGAAGGGCGCGTCGAGCCCGAGCACGGTCACGTGGCGAAACAGGGTCAGGCGGTGAGCCAGGCGCTCGAAGAGCTCGCCGCTCCAGGGTGAGAACACGCCTTGATCTCGTCGGTCGTGGTTGCCCGGCAGAATCAGCGTGCGCACCCCTCGCAGCTCGCGGTCGAGGCGCTCGAAGAAGGCCATGAACCGCTCGATCATCGACGGGTCGGCGGTGCTCGAATCGAAGACGTCTCCGGTCAGCACCAGCAGGTCGATTTTCTGTTCTGCGAGGGCGGAAATGAGCCCGTCGAGAATGACCGGCTGCAATCGGTCGTCGCTGCCGAAGTGCAGGTCTGAGAGGTGCGCGAGGCGGCTCATGGGCGAGGCGACGACTTACCAGCCGGCGAGTCGGTTGCACCACGATGTCGCGATGTACCTGATGCCAAACCTCACTCGAGGGTGATCGTGGTCGAGCCGGAGGTGCAGTCGGTGCCGCACACTCGCTGCCCTGTCTTCATCATCGATACCGTGAACTCACCAACGAATGACTCACCGCTCGCGGCCCGCACCGAAGCCTTGACCACCGTGCCATCACCGAGGCCGTACAACGTGACGCGATCCACTCCGCAGCCTTCAGTACCGACGCCGCCGTCAGCAGGGCGACAGTCGAGCTCGAGGGGCCCTGCGCCTGGCGCCGTGATGGTGCCGCTCGATGGAGCCAGTCGCTGACCATTCGCGCCGCTCAGCACCAAAACGAATTGAGAGAGGCAAACAGCCTGGCACTGACCGCACCCCGAGAGAGACACCCCAACCCCGACCAGCAGCAACGCCAAGCGCATGTGCGCAGGCGTAGCACGACACGACTGCGTTCTCGCAGAGTCGCTCCGAGACGCAGCGCCACAAACGGCCCACGGCTGCTGTCAGGGTGAGGGAGACCTCGAGCCCGCGCGAGAACCCGCCCGCCGCGCGGAAGTTGCATGCCTGGGCCTGCAGACGTAACTGGGGCCGATGATTCGTGTCTTGGGCCTCGTTGTGGTGGTGATCAGCGCCTGTCGCGCGCCTCCGAAGGCGGGCTCCTCATGCGCGGAGACAGAGCTGCCGCTGTGCGCTGACACCCAAACAGCCCTGGTCTGCGACAACCACTTCTGGGCGGCCAAGAACTGCGGCGCCGCGTGCACCGAGGCCGGCGGTCGAATCACCTGCAGCGGAGAGGGCGATGTCTGCTCGTCAGGCACCGTCTGTTCTTCGCCCAACAAGGGGCTCGACTGCTTCAGCGGGAGGTACGCCGCAGTCGATTGCAACGGGCCCGCGGGGTGCTCGGGCACCGCGTGCGATCAGTCGACCGCCGCTGAGTCGAGCCGCTGCCTCACCGCCAACGAGGGCTCCGGCGCCTGTAACTTGAACCACGACGCCGTGCTGAGCTGCACCCACGGCTTCTGGGTGAAGAGCCAGCAATGCAGGGCCTGCGCAGTCTCGAGCGGCGAAGTCGTCTGCACCAAGTGAAGCGCCGCGGCTACTTGGTCGGCAGGTTCGAGTCGGGCTGCTGCGCTCGGCGCTTCTCGACCAGCCACACCAGCAACACGCCCAGCTCGTAGCAGAGCAACATCGGCCCGGCCATCAGCGAGAGGTTCACCGCGTCGCCGGTAGGCGTGATGATCGCCGCGACGATCAGGCAGACCACGAAGGCATGGCGCTGGTACTTGAAGAGAAACGACGACTTCACCAGCCCCACCATGCCGAGCACCATCATCACCAGCGGCAGCTCGAAGATGACGCCGAAGGCCAGCTCGAGCACCAGCACCAGGGTCAGCTGCTCGGTCATCGAGAGCATCGGCTTCGTCCAGTTGATGCTTTCGGCCTTCGCCTTGCCGATGCCCAGCAGCCGCTCGAGCCGCCACACTTCGGCCAGGTCGTTGGCGCGGTCAGGCGAGACGCCGCCCAGCAGCGCCGCTGCCTCGTCGCACAGCCGCAGCGAGGTGTCGAAGTCGCGAGCGCCGAACGCCGCGATGGCCTCGAGCCGCTTGGCCATCACCGCCTCGAGCACGTCGCGGGCGGGGTTGCCGAACCCGGTGCGCGCGGCGTCGATCAACCGGCCCAGGCCCTCGAGCCGGGTGATGGTGTCGAGGCTGGCCTTGGGCACCAGCGTCAGGCCCATCATGCCGTCAGTCGTCTGCCCTTCGCCTGCAGCCTCGATGTCTCCGATGGCTGAGCGGGCCAGCGCCCCCGCGCGGTCGATGTCGCCCAACATCAGGTAGCGCACCGCGTCTTCTTCACGCAGCTTGGCGGTGTTGATGCGGCCCTCGATGGCGGTGACGTCTTCTTTCTGCAGCAGAAATTGAAACATCTGCGGCAGCAGCACGAAGTAGCAGAACGAAGCGCCGGCCATGAAGGCCAGAGTGCCCACCACGATGAAGGGCCCGGCCAGCTTGCGCTCGGCCTCGTACAGCCCGGGCGAGATGAAGCCCCAGATCTGCCAGAGCAGAATCGGCGTACTGGCGAAGACTCCGGCGTAGAGGCCGATCTTCATCAGCACGTTGATCTCTTCAATCGCCGACGTGTAGACCAGCGAGGCGGCGTCGGGCGGCAGGGCCAGCAGCACCGGGCGCATCAAGAACCCGTAGATCTCTCGCGCGAAGATCAGCGAGGCGGCCCCGGTCACCACCACCGCGATGGTGAAGCGCAGCAGCCTCGTGCGCAGCTCCGAGAGGTGCTCCATCAGGCTCATCTTGAAATCGTCGGGGGTCCCCGTCGCCGGCGCCGTCATGAGCTAAGGCTTCTCCTCAGTGGGCGCGGCCACGGCCGGCTCGGGGGCACTCTGAGCGACCTCGGGCTGCGGTGGCATCATCGCCTGCGAGTGGGTCACCTCGACGATCGGCGGCAGCGCCACCTCTGGCTCGGGGGGCGGCACCACGGTGTTCGCAACCATGCCCTGCGCGGGCAAAATCGCCGGGGGCGGCTCCATCACGTCTTGGTCCATTCGGTAGAACTCGCGCTCGACGACGCCCCGCACTTCATCGGTTTGCCGCCGAAACTCGCGCATGAACTTGCCGAGGCCTCGCGCCAGCTCGGGCAACCGCTTGGGCCCGAGCACCAGCAACGCCACAATGGCGATGAGCGCCATCTCGCCTGCGCCAATGTTGAACATAGCGCCGGTGAGTCTGGCACGAATCGAGTCAACCGCCCTCGATTGACTACTTCTTCACGGGAAAAGCGCTGCCCTTGCCGCAGTACACGGGAGTCCCGTCTTGCCCCTTGCCGGCGCGGCGCAGGCCGGTGAAGGCCAGCATCGCACCCGATCGGGCAGGCCCCAGGGTGGGGTCTTCGACGCGCAGCACGACTGGCACGCCGGCCGACAAGCCGTCGAAGGTCGAGGTGAGCTCGGCGACCACGTAGCTCTTGCCCAGGCTGCACCCGTTATTGGCGAGCGCGCTGTAGGTGAAGCTGTCGGTGACAGCCATCACCTTGACGCGGGCCTCTTCGACCACGCCGCGGGCCTCGACCATGCGGGGCTGCTCGACCGCAACTGACGGCGAGACGACTGGTGACGAAGCGGCCACGGTGACCGGCGTCGGCTTGCTCTCGACCATCTCGGCGGTGGCGAGCTGCGGGGCGACGTTCTCGACCGGGCGAATCACGCGGCGGGTGGGGGCCGCGACCTCGGCCGGCTTGTCGGCGGAGGCCAGCTGGGCATCGGCCTCGAAGCGCTTCTGCTCTTCGACCGAGCGCTTGCGGTTCTCGAGGCCTTGGCGGCGCAGCTCTTCGGTGAGCAGGCGCTGCTCTTCGATGGCCTTCTTCTTCGCCTCGTCGCTCGAGACCGCGGGAGCGGCGGCGACGGCCGGGCTCGGAGTCATCGCGGCAGCAGCGGCGGCCTCGCGGCGTTGGCGCTCCTCGAGAACCGCGCGCTTCTTCTCTTCGAAGACCACGCGGGCCTTCTCGTCGGCTAACTTTCGCTCGTCGTCGCGGCGCTGACGCTCTTCGGCGAGAACGCGCATCTTCTCTTCGAGCTCCTGCTTGCGCTTCTCTTCGGCCAGCTTGCGCTCGGCGTCTTTGCGCAGCTTCGCGTCTTCGGCGGCCAAGCGCTTCTCTTCGGCGCTCATCTTCGCCTTCTCTTCGGCGGCGAGGCGATCGGCCTCTTTCTTCGCCTTGGCGGTCTCGGCGGCCAGGCGCTTGTCGTCGGCGGTCTGCTTGGCCTTCTCTTCAGCCAGCTTGCGGTCGAGCTCTTTCTTGAGCTTGGCCTCCTCAGCGGCGAAGTGTTTGTCTTCGAGGTCGCGCTTGCGCTTCTCTTCGGCGAGCTTGGCGTCGATCTCTTTGCGCAGCTTCACGTCATCGGTCGCGAGCTTCTTGCTCTCGAGCTCTTGCTTGCGCTTCTCGTCGGCCAGCTTGCGCTCGGCGTCTTTGCGGGCCTTCGCCTCTTCGAGGGCGAGCTTCTTGTCTTCTTGGTCTTGGCGGAACTTGAGGAGGTCGACCCGGCGCTTCTCGAGCTCGGCCTCTTTCTCGGCGGCGGCGGCCTTCTCTTTGGCCAATTCACCGACCCGCTGCAGCTCTTCGAGCATCTTCTTCTCGGCGTCAGCGGCCTTCTTCTCGTCGGCGGCGAGCTGGGCCTTGTCGTCGGTGCTCACGGGCTTCTTCGCGGCGCGGGCATCTTCGAGGCGCTCACGCTCTTCGTCGAGCTTCTTGCGGCGGGCGTCGGAGACCTCTTTGAGGGCCTGCTCTTGCTTCTTGGCTTCTTGTTCGATGCGGGCGCGGGCGTCTTCGAGGCGCTTGGCGCGCTCGGAGTCGGCGACGAGGCGGTCGGCTTCTTTCTGCGCGCGAGCATCGTCTTCGGCCTTCTTCTTCGCGTCGAGGTCGGCACGGTACTTCACCAGCTCGAGGCGGCGCTTCTCGACGTCGGCTTCTTTCGCGTCGAGCTCGGCCTTCTTCTTGGCGAGCTCGCCCTGGTTCTTGAGCTCGGCGAGGGCCTTCTGCTCGTCGTCTTTCTTCTTCTTCTCTTCGAGCGCGAGGCGCTTCTTGTCTTCGGCGTCGTTCTTCTTCTTGTCTTCGGCGAGCTGCTTCTCTTCTTCTTTGCGCTTCTTGTCGGCCTCGGCCAGACGCTTCTTGTCTTCGTCGGCTTTCTTCAGGCGGTCGGCGGTGTCTTTCTCGGCTTGCAACCGCTTGAGCTCGGCCTGCGCCTTGGCACGGGCCTCGTCTTCGGTCTTCTTGCGAGCGATTTCGGCGTCAGCGAGCTTCTTGGCGGCGTCGGCTTCGGCCTTGAGCTTGTCTTCAGCGGCCTTCTTCGCGGCGAGCACTTCGGCCTTCGCTTTTTCTTCGGCGGCTTGAAGCGCGGCTTGGCGTTCTGCGGGCGTGATGACGTGGCGCTTGCCGCCGACATCGGTCGACGACGCGGCCGACTTCGGAGAAGCGACCACCGGGTCTTCTTCTTGAGCAAACGCGGGAGTCGCAAAAACGAGCGCAAGGGAGCAGACGGCGAAATTCTTCATAGGGCCCGCGCATAGCCCAGTCTTGCGGGGAGGATCAACGTGCTCCGTGACGGCTGGAATGGCCGTAACGCCGAGTTACAGCCTCCGGAGCGGGCGTGCTCCACCGGGTCATCGATTTCTCAGCGTGCGGGAGGAGCGCTCGGTTTCGACGCGGTTCGGCAACTGCGCGGAGCGGGTGCGATGGCAGGAGTGGGTGGGGCAGAGGTCAATTCCGTTCGTCCTGAGCAGGGCCCCTGCCGCACCAAGCAGCCCGGAACGCGGCGACCCCCCGCCGAAACCCAGCAACACCCCGCCGGAACCCGGCAACCCCCCGCCAATGTGGTCCGGGGCCCGTCGGAGGGGACAACTCCCGCCGGGGAGCGCTCAGATGTTGCGCGGGAAGGCGGAGGACCGCGCGCGGGGCAATGCCAGGGGTCCGCCGGAACGTGGCAACCCCCCGCCGATCTGGTGTCGGGGCCCGCCGGAGGGCACAAAGCCCGCCTCGAAGCGCTCAGATGCCGCGCGGGAAGGTGGAGGACCGCGCGCGGGGGCGATGCGAGGGGCCCGCCGGAAGGTGGCCACCCCCGCCGATGTGGTGCCTGACCCCGCCGGAGGGCACAAAGCCCGCTGGGGAGCGCCCGAAAAAGGTGCCAGGCACTTTAATTGTTTAGTACTTGCGAAGGGTTACGGCGTTCGAACTGAACCTCGAGGTTCAGATTTCTGAACCCTGAGGTTCAGAGGCGCGAGGGAGCCGGCTCGCGAGAAAGGACCTCGTCTCGATTTCGACCACCCGCTCGAGGCCGGTCGAGTCATCCAACAGGGGCGTCACGTCGACGGAGCGCGAGGCCTCCCCCGAGTGGCTCCACCGCCGCATGTCGATTCGCGAGAACAGCGCCAGCGTTGGGCACCCGACCGCCACCGCCAGGTGCATCGGCCCGGTGTTGTTGCACAGCACCATCACCGCCCCGCTCAAGGCCGCTGCGAGCCCATCGAGGTCGGTCGGCACCGCGAGCACCGCCTCGGGGCACCCTGCGCAGACCTCCTGCGCCAGCGCTTCTTCGCCGGGCCCCCACGTCACCACCGGCGTCACCCCCGTCGCTGCCATCACCCGAGCACCCGCCGCAAAGGCTGCCGCCGCAACGCGACGTTCGCCCAGCCGCCCGCCAGGGTTCACCACGGCGTATCGCGGCCCAACGCTCGCCAAGAACGCACGCACCTCAGCGCTCGGGCGCGGTGCCCGAAACGACAACCGAGGAGCGCCCTCTGTGGCCCAGCCATCGACCAGATGCGCGCGCTGCAGCACTTCACTCGGCTGCTCGGTGAGCGGGGTGACCGCCACGTCCATCAGCCAGGAGGTCGGCGCGGTCGCAGGCCCGACCGCCACGCCTCGGCCAGCAATCAACCGCGAGACGATCGCCGAGGTCACCGCCGGGCTCGACCAGTTGCCGCAGTTCACCACCGCGTCGAAGCGCTCCGCCCGCAACGCGAGCACCGAGCCCAGCCGCTTCTCGAACGGCCACACCCGCGCGACACCGGGCAAGCCCTCGACCACGCGCGCCATCTTCGGGTGCACCAGCAGATGCACTTCGCGCCCAGCCAACCGGTTCACCAGCGGAGTCGTCAGCAGCACCTCGCCGACCCGCTGATCAATTCGCACCAACAAGATGCGTTTGGCCGAAGCCAGTTGCCGTGTGCGGGCCCGACGCCACGGGCGCAGCATCAACAGCGCGACGAACGCCGCGAGGGTGAGCTTGGCCCAATGTTCGAGTGACTTGACCAGCGCCATGAGCCTGCCCCGATGCCTCTTTGAGGGGCGGCAGCCTTACTACACGAGCGCGCGACTTCAGCGACGAGGTTGTTGGCGCGACTTCACGCGAACCGGCACCGGCGCCGGGCCACGAAGGCCATTCAAGACAGTCGCGGCGAGCGCGCCGAGACCAATCGCAGCAATCGAAGGGAGAACGATGTTGAGGAGGCCAACCATGCTTCAAACTCTAAACGCGAATCGCTGCGAGTGCACTACCCCTACCCGTGTGGGCGCGCGTGCGCTGTGTGGGAGCACGTGTGCCGATCAACTGCTCCGACCAAAGTTCGCAGGGGCTTACGGTTCGAAGGGCTTGGCGAGCGGGCCCTCGAGCGCCCACGCATTCCATCCGGGCTGGCTCCCGGGCGAAAGCCTGGCCAATAGGGCCCCCCGCACATGCACATCGGCGAACAGCGAGACCTCATCCATCGTCCACTCCACGGTGAGATCAGCAGGCCCGCTGGGCAGGGGCTGATCAGGCAGCCTCGAGTCGGGGTTCAAGAAAGGCGCGGGGCCCTCGAAGTCGATCTCAGTGCCCGGGTCGGCCCGGTTGTAGAGCCAGACGTCGCCCACGATGGCGCCTTCGGAGTCGAGCAGGTACGCGTACGCGACGCGGCCGTCGTCATCGATGATCAGCCGGCAATCGGTTTCAGGGTGACGCGATTCGAGCGCGAGCTTCATCGGGTCGCCACCGAGAGCGCCGAGGTGAATGCCGAGAGCAGGTGGCCCCAGACACGCGAGGTGGTGCTGGCTTCCGCCGAGCGGCCCCAGTCGAAGTCGCGAAGCCGGTCGAGAAGGTCGTGCTCGACGCAGCCCTCGAGGCTGAAGAGCGAAAGGTCGCTGCAGCGCGCGCTGGCCAGCAGGAGATCTCGTTCGAGCTCGGCCCAGGTCAGCTTGGGAAAGTCGTCGACTCCGCCGCCGGTGCTGCCGACGCCGATGGCCTGGCACCTGGGCGCGAGCCGTTCGATCAGGCCAGGCCCCGAGACGCCCAACAAGCTGCTGTAGAGCATCGTCACCTCGCGGTCTGACGCGACATCGAGGCCGCCGGCGATGCGCTGCCACAGCGAGCCCTTCGCCGCGCGATCGGCCAACACGAGGGGAAATTGGTAGGTCTCGACGCGGGCCCCGGCCTCGCGAATTCGCGCGATGAACCGGCCGTACTCGGTGTGAGCGGCTTGCCACCGAGTCGCGTCACGGGCGCGCCAGCTCCACCGAGCGAAGGTGGGCAGGGGCGTGCGCATCAGGGCTTCGAGCGCAGAGAGCGCGGGCTCGAAATCGAACCCCAGGGCTTCGAAGGTCAGGCCTTCAGCCCGGGCCCAGTCGAGCGTCTGCGTCACGAGCGCTTCGATGAGCGCAAAGTTGTCGTGGGTGGCGAAGTAGCCGTCAGCGCGGGGCAGGAGCAGCCAGGCCCCGACGGGTACGCCCTGGTCGGTGAGCTCGCGAATGAGTCGCGCCCGCGCGGGGCTTCGGTCGAGCAGGCCCATGGTGACGCCGGCGCCGAGGGCGCGGAGTGCGCGAAGGGTGGTCGGGGTGAAGACCCTGGCGAGGGCGGGCTCGGCGACCTCATTGAAGAAACGCAGCGTCGTCGGCTTCACGCGGGGAGTCCTAAAGCCGAATTGGCCCGCGCGCGAGGGTCCTTCGAGCTCCTCAGGACGCGGCCTTGGCACGAACGGGTGATAGAAGGCGCCCCATGTCGTCACCCACCATCGTGGCCATCGCCACCGGGCCCGCCGCGGGTGGCATTGGCATCGTGCGCGTCTCGGGTGATCAATGCCTCGAGGTCGTGCGCCGCCTGTGCCCCGCGGCGCCCGAGGTGCTCCCGCCGCGAGAGGCGGTGTTCACCCGCTTCGTCGACGCCGATCACTCGCTGCTCGACGAGGGCCTGGTGCTCTTCTTCGCCGGGCCCCACTCGTACACCGGCGAGAACGTGGTCGAACTTCAGGTGCACGGCGCCCCCCGCGTGCTGCAGCGCTTGTTGGCCTCGGCGCTCACGGTCGAGGGGGTACGCCTCGCAGAGCCTGGCGAATTCACCCGCCGTGCCTTCATGTCGGGCCGAATCGACCTGGCCCGCGCGGAGGCAGTCGCAGACCTCATCGCCGCCACCTCGAACAGCGCGGCGCAGGCCGCGGCGCTCCAGCTCGTCGGGGGCCTCTCGCAGCGCATCGAAGAGCTTCGCGCCCCTCTGGTGGGTCTTCACGCTGACCTCGAGGCCGCGCTCGATTTTCCCGAAGAGGCAGAAGACGTCGAGGTCGACGTGGCCCTGAGGCTCGAGGCGGCGGCGCTGGCGATCGACCAGCTGCTGCGCTCGGGCCAGGCGGGCACGCTCATTCGGCGCGGGGCTCGCGTGGTGCTCTACGGGCCGGTGAACGCGGGCAAGTCGACGCTCTTCAATCGGTTGGTGGGTGACGCAAAGGCCATCGTCGACTCCGAGCCGGGCACGACCCGCGATGCTCTCGAAGCCCGCCTCGAGCTTGAGGGCCTGGGCATCACGCTGGTCGACACCGCTGGCCTGCGCGACGCCCCCGGCCGCATCGAAGCGATTGGCATTGAGCGTACCCGGCAGGCGCTGGCTTCGGCAGATCTGGCGGTGCTGGTGATGCCTCCGAACGCGAGCGCGGTGCAATCGGCGCAGTGGCGCAGCGAAGTCACAGACACCCGCCGCCTCGACGTGTCGGGCAAGGCCGACCTGGGCCCCGGTGCGGCTGATCAGCTGGCGGTCTCTGGCGAGACTGGCGCGGGCGTGCCCGAGCTTCGCGCGGCCATCTTCGAGACGCTGGCGCCCGGCGACGCGTCTGGCGTGCTGATCAGCAGTGAGCGCCATCTCTTCTGCCTCAAGACCGCAGCGGGGGCCCTCGAGCGCGCACGCTCCGCTGCGAAGGTGTCGACGCTCGAGGTCATCGCAGGCGAAGTCGGCCTGGCGCTGACCGCCCTGGGCGACATCACCGGCCGCGATGTCTCAGCCGACCTGCTCGACGCGATTTTCGCGCGGTTCTGCATCGGGAAATAGGCGCTCGGCGCATAGACTGAATCGCTCAATGGCTCGTCAGAAGCGAATCAAGAAGATCGCCCGATACCCGGCCCTGCCCACGCGCTGGCGAGCGCTGATCACCAAGGGCGAGCCCTTCATCGTCACCGGCGGAGCGCGCTCGCGGCTGACGCTCGCGCTGGTCGCCGAATTGGGCACCTCGACCGAAATCGTGGTGAAGAACCAGGCCACCGGCGATGTGGGCCAGGCCACCTTGAGCGAGCTGGTGGGCTGCCTCGATCAAGATGACGCCATTTGGTACATGGCGCAGCACGCCGTGCCGGCCTGTCTCGATGGGCACTTTCCGCTCCGGCCGATTACCGGTGTCGCCGGGTTACGAAAGCCCAACATCTGGCTCGGCTCGACCCGCGCTTTCACGCACCTGCACCAAGACGTGCTGCACAACTGCCTCTTGCAGCTCGACGGCAAGAAGCTGTTCACCGTCTTCGCTCCGCAAGACGACGTGTACTTGTATCGCGAGCCGACCGTGGTGCGGCCGAACTACTCGCAGATCAAGCTCACCAGCGCCGTCGACGCCAAGCAGTTTCCAGACTTTCGCAAGGCGACGCCGTTCTTGGTCGAGCTGGGGCCGGGCGATCTGTTCATGATGCCGGCCTTCTGGTGGCACGAGGTGCTCACGCGCGAATCGAGCTTGATGCTGAACTACTGGTTCGCTCCGACGCTCGAGGCGGTTGAGGGCATCGACGTCGAGCGGCACATCTTCTCATCGGCGATCGCGCGCCGGCACGTGCTCAAGCACTTCGATCTCACCTCGATGAAGTCAGACCATGGCTTGGTCGAAGCGTTGGTGCGCCAGAAGCTGGGCCTGTTGGCGGCGGTGGTGTTGGGTGACATGGGCGACGAATTTCTGGGCAGGCTCAGCGCCAAGCACCGGTTCGACCCGAGGTTGTACCCGGCGACGTGCGAAGCGCTCCTCAAGACCAAGGGCAAGTTGCCGAGCGGCGCGGCTGACCTGCTCAAAGAGATTCGCGACGAAGCGGCGACCGCCGACACCTTCTTGCGCAGCAAAGCCCCGGCGCCAGCGCTCAACACCGCGGCGCTCAATCAGCGCTTGCGACGGTTGTGCTCGGCCTCCCGCGTGCCCGGGTGCAGCCAGATGGTGCAGAACAACCGCGCGTGGATGAAAGACGTGAGCGCCGACAGCTACCTGTTCTAAAAAAAGAACCGCGAAGAAAGGCGAGTGCCCCTCTTCGCGGTCAGTGATGAAACGACGCGAGCCTGAATTACGCGGCCGCGTGCGAGGGCCAGCCGATACCGCCGACGACCTTCTTGGCCTGGTCTGCAGACAACGGCTTCAGGTTCAGGCTGGGCTTCTTGGTCAGCTTCTTCATGGGGAGACCCTTTGGTTTTTGAATCGTGAGTGAGCGCTACGGCGGCGATTCGTACCAGCCGGTAAAAGAGGTGGTCAAGTGTGTGCCGGGTACAAAACGCGTCAGCCGGTGAGACGTTGCGCGCCCGAGAGGTGCCCTGATCCGCTCCCTGCGAAATTTTGCAGCGGCATGGTGCGCAACGCACGATCGACCCAGGGCGCGTTGCGACACTGGCTTGCGTCGATCATCTGTGCTCGACGTGCAGCCACGATGCCCACCAAACTGCTGTGGCTGCTGTGCCTGGCACTCGCTGCTTGCGGGAGTACGGCGGGTGCGATTGATGCCTCGATTGATGCCTCGATCAGCGACGACGCGGGTCTCAAACCCGATGCAGGGCAGCCCGTCGACGCCGGAGAAGCCGATTCGGGCCAGGCCCCTGACGCGGGCTCAGGTCTCGACGCCGGCGTGCGGGCTCCGATTCAAAGCGTGTTCGTCATCGTGATGACGAGCCACTCTTGGAGCACCCTCACCGGCGCGCAGGCCAGCTCGGCACCGTACATCAATCAACTGGTGGTCTCGGCCGCGCACGCCGAGCAATACTTCACGCCTCCCAACAATCACCCGAGCGAGCCCAACTTCATCTGGCTCGAAGCGGGTGACAACCTGGGCATCACCGACAGCAATTCACCGTCAGCGAATCACAAGGCGACGACCGAGCACTTGTCGACGCAGCTCGAAGCGGCGGGCATCTCGTGGCGGGCCTACGCCGAAGGCATCTCTGGCACCAGCTGCCCGCTCACCGCCAGCGGCTCTTACAACCCCAAGCATCTGCCGCAGGTGTACTTCGACGACGTCACCGATGGCACCATCGGCACCAGCGCGCACTGCATCTCGCACGTGCGGCCGTACACCGAGCTCGCGGCTGACCTGAGCGCCGACCGGGCGGCGCGATACACCTTCATCACGCCAGATCTCTGCAACGACATGTCGGGCATCGCCTTTGGCAGCACGTGTGCGAGCAACCTCATCAAAGCGGGCGACGACTGGCTGCACACGGCGGTGCCAGTCATCACCGCTTCGGCCGCGTTCAAGCGGGGCGGCGTGCTGTTCATCGTGTGGGACGAGGGGGAGCCGACTGTCGGCGCCGGAGCCGACGGGCCGATCGGGCTCATCGCCATCGGCGCGAGCGTCAAACCAGGCTTCGCAAGCCAGGTTCACTTCACCCACAGCAGCTTGCTGAGAACCATCGAGGAGATCTTCGGGGTCACTCCGCTTCGGGGTGCGGCGACCTCCAATGATCTCTCAGCGCTCTTCACCAGCTTCCCCTAGCAGCGAGGGGTCAGAAGAACAGGCGAGCGAACCGTCGTCGAGGGCCACGGGGGAGTCGACGCCCCGCTGGGCCACGGAGCCGTGCACCTTCATGCCCGATGACGTCAGACCGTCAGGCGTCTCGCGGCCGCCCGGCCCGACGCCCCACCAACGCGAGCGCGAGGGCGATGATCAGCTCGTTCGCGCCCACTGCGTCACATGAGCAGCCGACCGCTTTGGGGGTGACTCCGGGGCATTCAACGGCAATCGAGAACACCTGCTCATCGCGGCCCAACGCATTGGTGACGACGAGGCGCACCGAGGTCGCCCCGGCGTTGGCTTTCTGCGGAGTCCACGTCAGCTCGCCGGTCATCGCGTCGATGCTCAGCTCGGCCGGCAACGCGCCGCCGACGAGGGGCTCGATTGAGTACGTCAGCGGAGCCGCACCATCGGCCTCGGGCAACCGGGTGCCTGAGTAGTGGTACGGCACTCCGCAGAACGCGGTCGTCGAGGGCGTCGAGCGAAACCTGGGAGCCCCCGATACCGCCGCACCCGCGTCTGGGCTCGCCATCATCGACCCTGCGGCAGTGACCTGCACCGCGAAGCACTGGAGCGCCTCACCGACGGCGTTGGTCGCCTTCAAGCACACCGAAAACGCACCGACCGACGCGGGCACCCACGCAACGGCGCCGGTCTGGGCATCGATGGTCAACCCTGGCGGCCCTGCGAGCACCGACCAGGTGATGGGGCCCGAGCCGGTGGCCTGCACGGTCGAGTCAGCGTCGTACGCGTAAGGGGCATTGAGCACGGCGCTGAGCGTGGCGGTGCTGGTGATGCTCGGGCTGGTCAAGACCTCGAGCGCAAAGGTCTGCAGGTCGGTCGCGGGGCCATCGCTCGCGCTCAACGAGAAAGCGACAGGCACGGTGCCTGAGGCGGCCCACGTCACCAGACCGGTCGCTGAAACGGCCGCTCCTGCGGGCGCGGTGGGCAATGACCAGGTGACCGCCGCGGTCGCACCGACCACGGTCGCTTGGTACGAGAACGGCGTACCCGTCTTGACCCCCTTCGAGGGCAGGCTGACGATCTTCAAGGCCGCCGAGAGGTGCTCGACGACGGCTCCGACGGTGCCGGGGGCCGCTCCACCACCCCCCGCCGCGCTGCGGGTCACCGAGCTGGCGATGCTGCTGGCATCGATGCGCACGATGCCTCCGCCGCCCCCCGAGCCACCGATGGTGCCGAGGCCCCCGCGCGCGGTGATCTGGCCCGCTCCCGACAGCGGCCCGGTCGAGAGCACGACGGTACCCCCGGCGCCGCCGCCGACCGGGTCGGTGACGTACTGACCTGTGAACGCCGCCTGACCATCGGCCGAGATGCGGCCATCGACGATGGTCGACGCGGCGGAGATGCGAAGTATGCCGCCGCCGTTGCCGCCCGCGACGTTGATGTTGTTCGACCAGCCGCCGCCGCCCCCGCCCGGGTACACCGGCAGCTCGGGGTTGTCATAGACGGCGGCCACCTGATTCGCGGTCACTGCTTGACCGCCCAGCCCGGCGTGCGTGCCTCCGTTGCCCGGGCCGCTGCCGGCGACAATGGCTGATGAGGTCGGGTCGATGGTGGCGCCGTACTTGTCGAACATGCGGCCGTTGAGCCCGGCCTGGAGCCCCAGGCCCGTCGCGTCAATCAACCCGCCGGAGAAGAGGTGGAGGCTGCCAGCGACGGCGAGATTGAAGGTGCGCACGAACCCGGAGTGGGTCACGACGCCGGTGGCCGTGATGTCGAGATCTGGCACCGAGAGCGTCTTGTCGAGCACCAGGGTGCCGCCCAGCACCAGCTTGCGGCTCAGGGCAATTGGTTCTTTGACCGTCATCGTGCCGTCGACCGTGCTCAGCGAGAGGTGATCTGCGGCGCGGGGGTGGTTGAAGGTGATCTTCACTCCGGCCGGTACTGCGATTGGCTGCACCACGGTCGAGTCGCCTGAGAGCGTCAGCGCTCCGCCTGACTCGAAGAGCACTGCTGCGAAGCTCTCGCCCCCAGTCAGCTCGACCGGCGTCACCACGTGCAGCCGGTTCATCGAGTCGACCAGCGACACGCTCCCCGAGGCGCCCGCCCCGAAGGCCTTGGTGGTACCGCTGAAACTCCAGGTGGTGAAGCTCGCCTTGATTCGCCCGGCTCCGCCAGCGGCTGCTGCGAGGCCCCCGTTGGCGAGAATCGAGCCGCCACCCGAGATGGTGGTGGCGACGATGCCGACGCTGCCGCCAGCGCCCGAACCCGCGCCAACGCCGCTGATGCCATTGGCCCGAATTTCACCGTTGAGCACCAGCGAGCCCGCGGCGAGGTCGCAGATGCCGCCGCCCGAGCCACCGCCGTTCTCGCCGCCGCCCCCGCCCGGGTTCAACATCAGCGGGTTGCCATACACCGGCGCCGCCGGAAACTGGCCGTACCCCCCGGGCTCACCCAGCGTGGCGTGGCTGCCGCCGGGGTTGAAGATCGGGCCGGCAACCACCACGAAGGTGCTGGGGTCGAGGGTCGCGCCGCTGCGACCGAAGCCTGCTGAGCCACCGCCGTGCAGGCCTTTGCCGTCGGCGTCGACGCTGCCGCCGAAGTCGACGGTGAGCGTGCCGGTGACCGCCAGCTGCAGCCGAATGACCGTGTCGTCGACCGTGACCCGACCACCGCCCAGCACCGTCATGTCGCCGGTGACGGTCAGTTTGGCGTTCACCACCAGCACGCCACCCGACGTCACCTGTACCTGGGTCACGGCGGTGGGGCTCGAGATCACGTACGGGCTGTTGCTGCCATCGACGACGATGCTCTGGGCGGCGACGGTGCTCGCAGCGAGAGAGATCACCAACGCGCAAGTGGTCGCAGCCCGACGTGACACACCGGCGTTCTTCAAACAGTCACCTGGGGAGGGGGAATCGGCAGGCGTGAACTTATCATCGCGGGGCTGACGGAGCCGATGCGCTCAGTTCACCGACATGGTGGGTCGATGTGCGCTTTAAAAAAACAACCGGGCCAGCAGCCCCGCGGTGGTCGTGTAGCCGACCGCCGAGTGCTTGAGCTGCCCGTCGGCGTCGAGAAAGTAGACCGTCGGGTACGCCTCGATGTGAAAGGCCTCGGCGAGCGAACCGTCGTCGAGGGCCACGGGGTAGTCGACGCCCCGCTCGGCCACGTAGCCGTGCACCTGCCGCAGATCAGTGAACGCGGTCGCCACCGAGACCACGTGCGCGTTCGAGCCGGCGGCCTTCATCGCCCACGACAGATTCTGCGACTCGGTCTTGCACACCCCGCACCACGGCGCCCAGAACGCCAGCAGCACCGGCTTGCCTTTGAGTGACTGGTTCGAGACCACCTCGCCCGAGAGCGACTGCAGCGTAAACGCCGGAGCCGCCCCCCGCAGGTGACCTCGCGTCTGCCACGCGCCCACCACCAGCACGATCAGCAGCACCAGGCTCGCATCGAAGCCCCAGCGAAACCAGCGCTGACCTCGCAGGTGGGCCCACCGGGCCTGAAGCGTCACTTGGCTTCGGGCTTCTGCGCGTCGGCCTCGGCCTGGCGCTTGGCGGCTTCGGCCTTGACCTCGGTCATGTCCATCTCGCGCACCTTGCCGATGATTTCCTCGAGTGCGGCAGCGGGCAGGGCCCCCGAATTGACGCCCAGCAAGATGCCATCGCGAAAGATCGCCAGCGTGGGGATGGCTTGAATTTCAAAGGCCTGCGCCAACCCCTGCTGTGCCTCGGTATCGACCTTGGCGAAGGTGATGTCGGGGTGCTTGCCCGCCGCGGCCTCGAAGGTCGGGGCGAACGCACGACACGGCCCGCACCACGCCGCCCAGAAGTCGATGAAGAGCATGCCGCCCTTCGCGAGGGTGTCTTCGAAGTTTGCCTCGGTCAGCTCCAGCGTCGCACCAGCCATGTCTTTGACTTCCTTTCGGGTCAGCTTTTGGGGGTAGCGGGTAACGCGGCTGCAAACAAATGTCACGGCTCGAGCGCGGTCTCGGTCAACTGAAGGCTGCGCCAGGTGCCTCGGCGAAACCGCCAGACCAGAGCGATGGCCACCAGGCCCATGTAGACGACCAGCCAGGCGGCCGCGCCGACCTCTCCGACATGAAACACCCGAACGCTGATCAGCGAGCCGGGTACGAACACGCACCAGGCCACGATCAGGCGCGCGGCGAGAGGAAAGAGGGTGTCTCCGGCAGCGCGGAGCGCCTCGGCAAACGTGCTCACTGCCGCGTCGAAGAGCTGCCAGGCGGTCGAGACCATCAACATGCGCGCGCCCAGGGCGATGAATTCAGCCGAGGTGTCGCCCTCTGAGAACGGCTTGATCAAGAGGGTGGGTATCGAGAGGTAGAGCGCTCCGACGATCAGCTGCCAGACGC
Organism: Archangium sp.; assembly: GCA_031367385.1. Lineage (GTDB taxonomy): Bacteria > Myxococcota > Myxococcia > Myxococcales > Myxococcaceae > JAEUJT01. The sequence continues at coordinate 24,469 of JANLPS010000209.1, forward strand.
ACGAGGCCGCGAAGGTGAGCTTCACCGCGTGGGGCACTTCGTCTTTCTTGCCCGCGCCGATGGCCTGACCGACCAGCACCGCGCCTGCGCTGGCGATGCCGAAGGCCGGCATGAACGCCGCCGAGTTGAGCGCGAGCACGCTGTTCCACGCGGCGAGGGGCAGGGTGCCCAGGCCCGCCACCACGATGTTCACGAAGAACAGGTACGCCAAGAACTCGAAGAGCCAGTTGAAGCCCGACGGCAGGCCGAACCGGAGCATGCGCTTGAGCTCGACCCAGGCCAGCTTCGACTTGGCCAACAGCCGGCCGTCGCGAAAGAAGTAGAGAAAGAAGCCCACGAAGGCGACCCAGGTCGCGATGCTGCTGGCCCAGGCCGAGCCGACGACGCCCAACACGGGCAGGCCGAAGTGGCCGTTGATCAGCACCACGTTGAGCAGCACGTTGAGCGACATCGCGACCACGTTGGCGATCATGCTGGGCCAGGTACGGCCGAGGCCTCCGAAGTAGCTGCCCAGGGCCTCGATGCCGATGGCGGCGCCACCCGAGAGCAGCCGAATCGAGAGGTACCCGGTCATCAGCTCGCGAACGTCGTGCTCGTAAGGCAACAACCCGAGCAGCGGAGCGACGAAGGCCAACGACGCGAACGCCGCCACCTGGGTCACCGCGGCGATGATCAGCCCGTACCACCCGTACCGTCGCGCGCTGACCAGGTCGTTCTTGCCGAAGTACTGCGCGGCGTAGCTCTGCACGATGAACACGATGCCCATCGGCAGAATCAGAATGGTGAAGGCGTTCGCGGCCCCCGTCGCGGTGGCGGCCACGGCCGAGGGCCCAAGCTTCGCCACCAACAGCACGTCAGAGAGCCCGATGATGGTCTGGCTCGCGCGCGAAATGACGATTGGCCACGCGAGCAGCAGCAACGTCTTCAAGGTGTTCGAGGGCCGCGGTGCTTCAGACACGTTAACGAACCTCGTCAGTGACCAAGATGTAGTGCAGCGAGACGACATTGCCCTCGCGGTGAACCGTCAGTGACGCATGGCTGGTCACTTCTTCGAGCCGCGCCTCGAAGGGCAACGGTTGGCCTCCATCGACGTCCCACCCGTCGGGGAGCGCCGTTGCGCGCCACTGACTGTTGGCCAGGAGCAACCTGACCAGCTGCCGGGTCAAGAACTCGGCCCGAATGAACGGCGCGGTCTCGTAGGTGAGCGTGACGTCGAACACCTCGCGCTCGATATCAATCGACTTGTCGCGGGGAAACCACATGCCCAGGTCGGCGGTGCCCATCGCGGTGGGGGCCATGTAGAGCCGCTCGACGCTGCCCTGGTCGAGGGGCACGGCGATGCTCCAGGTCGAGCCCTCGATGCTGGCCTCGAACGGGTCACGAACCCACACCTCGCCGCGTTTCATGAACCGGTTCAGCTCGAGCGTCTTCAAGGCGAGCGCTTCGTTGCTCTGGGGCGCCCCGGCCACGACGCGGGTCAGCTTCGCCGCGCCCGACACCACCTGCGCGCCCCGATACTCGGGGAAGATGATCAGCAACGTCGAGCGCAGATCAATCTCGCGCTTCACGTGCTCGACTCTGGGCGCCGCGGGCTTGGTGCAGCTGATCAACACCAGCACCAGGGCCAAAAAAACTCGACTCATGCGCGTTTGACGGCCTCTCGCCACTTGCCCAATTGCCGGGCGCGTTGATCGCTCGTCATCTTGGGCTTGAAGACCTTGTCGGCCTTCCACGCTTTGCGAATGTCGTCGGGGCTCTCCCAGAAGCCGACGCCGAGGCCGCCGAGAAAGGCCGCGCCCAGGCTGGTGGTCTCGATGTTCTTCGGTCGCACCACGTTGGTCGCGAGAATGTCGGCTTGGTATTGCATCAGCAAGTCGTTCTTGACCGCACCACCGTCGACCTTGAACGCGGGGATGTCACGGCCCGAGTCGAGTTTCATGGCCTCGGCGAGATCTTGCAGCTGCAGCGCGATGCCCTCGAGAACTGCGCGGGCGAGGTGGCCGGCGGTGGTGCTCCGGTCGATGCCGGCGAAGAGGCCCCGGGCGTCGGGTCTCCAGTGAGGCGCGCCGAGCCCCGCGAGTGCGGGTACGAAGACCACCGCGCCGGTGTCTTTGACCGTGCGGGCGAGGGCCTCGACGTCTTTGGCGTGCTTGATGATCTTCAAGCCGTCACGCAGCCACTGCACCGCGGCGCCCGCGATGAACGAGCTGCCCTCGAGGGCATAGGTGACCTCTTGGCCGAGCCTCCAGGCGACGGTGGTGAGCAGGCCCGACTTCGACTGCACGGGCACGTTGCCCACGTTCATCAGCAAGAACGCGCCGGTGCCGTAGGTGCACTTCGATTCGCCGGGCTCGAAGCAGGCCTGGCCGAAGAGCGCGGCCTGTTGATCACCCGCCATGCCCGACACGGGGATGCCGTCAGGCAGCGACTTCATGCCGCGGGTCAGGCCGTACAATTCAGCCGAGCCTCCGATGCGTGGCAGCACCGACGCGGGCACTTCGAACAACCGCAGCAGCGCATCGTCCCACTGCAGGGTCTGCAGGTTCATCAGCAAGGTGCGCGAGGCGTTCGAGACGTCGGTCACGTGGCTGACCCCGCCGGTCATGTTGTAGACGAGCCAGGTGTCGATGGTGCCGAAGCAGAGGTTGCCCGCCTCGGCCTCGGAGCGCGCGTTCTTCACATGGTCGAGCAGCCACTTGAGCTTGGTGCCCGAGAAATACGGGTCGAGCACCAGGCCGGTCTTCTGCTTCACCTCGGCCTCTTCACCGCGCGCTTTCAGCTCGGCGCAGTATTCAGAGGTGCGCCGGTCTTGCCAGACGATGGCGTTGTGCAGGGGCTTGCCCGCGCGTGTCCACAGCCCGGTGGTCTCGCGCTGGTTGGTGATGCCGATGGCGGCGAGGTCTTTGCCGTCGAGGCCCGCATCGCGCAGCGCCTTTGAGATGCACCACTCGGTCGACTTCCAGATCTCCTTCAGGTCGTGCTCGACCTCACCGGGCTTGGGAAAATATTGGGTGAACTCGCGTTGCCCGCGGCCCAAGACGCGAAGCTTCGAGTCCATCACTGTCGCGCGGGTGCTGGTGGTGCCTTGATCGACCGCCAACACGTATCGTTGCTTGGCCATGAAACCTCCAAAGAATGCAGTGACTTAGCCGACTTTTGGCCGTTCTGGCGCGTCAAGACGACCGCAAATCGCCGTGCAAATCGCTTCAAAGCCGCCCGCTCGCGCTATAGGGCCGCCTGGCCGCATCAGAACCTCTCGTGGAGAACACACATGTTTCAGCGTTTCGTCGGGCTCGTCGTCGTCTTGGTTTCTTTGGGTGCGCAGGCTGGTGACTTCAAGGCCGCCTACGTCGATGTGCAGCGCGCGGTGCAAGAGGTCGATGAGGGCAAGGCCGCGAAGGCCCGGTTGCAGGCGCTCGTTGGTGAGAAGCAGAAGCTGCTCGAGAAAGAGCAGACCGCGCTGAAAGCCGAGAAAGAGGCCTACGACAAGCAGGCCGCGACGATGACCGACCAGGCGCGCCGCACCAAAGAAGACGACCTGCAGAAGAAGTTCATCGACTTTCAGCAGCGGGCCGAGAAGTTTCGCACCGACATGGCCGAGCAGGAGCGCAAGGAGCTGGGCAGCATCTTCCCCAAGCTCGAGGCGTTGCTGGGCACCATCGCGCAGCGTGATGGCTTCACCATGGTCTTCGACCGCTCGAACAGCGGCCTGGCCTGGGCGCCCCCCTCGCTCGACGTCACCAACGAGCTGATTCGCATGTACAACGCCCAGGCGACCAAGCCGGGCGGCGCGCCCAAGGCTGACGCTCCGAAGGCCGAGCCGAAGAAGTAACAGCGGGTTGAAGTTGACATCACATTCATGTTGCCTGTACGGGCGCGGGACCTTTTGCCATGAACAGCTCTCCTTCGCTCTCAGCGCCCCGAACCAAGCCTTTGACCGTGCGCGGTCAGCGTACGAGGCAGCAGCTGCTCGACGCGGCCGAAGCCGTGTTTGGTGAGGTCGGCTACGACCAGGCGTCAATCGCCGAGGTGACCCGGCGTGCGGGCGTGGCGCTGGGCACGTTCTACGTCTACTTCCCCCACAAGCAGGCCATCTTCGTCGAGCTGATCGACGAGCTCGGGTCGCGGCTGCGTGGCGCGTTGGCCGAGGGCATCAAGGGCCTGACCGACCGCCTCGAGCTCGAGCGCGCGGGCTTCGAGGCGTTTCTCGACTTCGCCCGGCTGCACCGCAACTTGTACCGCGTGGTGCGGCAGGCCGAGTTCGTCGACCTCGACGCGTACCACCGCTACTACCGGCGCATCGCCGAGGCGTACACCCACGGCCTGTCGAAGGCGATGGACGCGAACCAGATCTCGCGCTTCGACCCTGAAGTGGCGGCCTACGCGTTGATGGGCATCGCTGACTTCGTCGGTATGCGCTTCGTGCTCTGGGAGACTCCGGCTGATCGCCAGCGGGTGGTCAACGAGGTGATGGCGCTGATCAGCCACGGCCTCTTGAACCCCGAGCGTCGAGGGCTGCCGAAGCCTTTGCCGACGCTGGTGGTCGCGAAAGAGCCGTAACGATTCAAAGCTGGGGGAAGCATGACGCCGAGCACCACGATGGCCGCAGCGCAGGTCGAAGAGCCGATGCAGCAGAAGAGCGGCTACAAGTACGCCGTGCTCGCGATGTTGATCGTCGCGTACATCTTCAACTTCGTCGACCGGCAGATTCTCGGCATTCTGGCGAGCTCAATCAAAGGCGAGCTGGGGCTGAGCGACACCGACATCGGCAAGCTGGGTGGCCTGGCGTTCGCGGTCTTCTACACGGGGCTCGGCATACCGGTGGCGATCATCGCTGACCGCTGGAGCCGCACCTGGATCATGACCGGCGCGCTCACCCTCTGGAGCGGCTTCACCGCGGCCTGCGGCTTGGCGACGGGCTTCGGCTCGCTGTTCTTGTTTCGCATGGGCGTGGGCATCGGCGAGGCGGGCGGCGTCGCCCCCGCGTACTCGTTGATTTCAGACTACTTTCCCAAGGCGCAGCGGGCTCGGGCGCTCGCGGTGTACTCGTTCGGCATACCGGTCGGCAGCGCGGCGGGGTTGTTGTTCGGTGGGCTCATCGCGCAAAAGGTGAGCTGGCGCGCGGCGTTCATTGCGGTCGGCCTTGCGGGCCTGGTGTTGGCGCCGTTGTTTCGCATGGTGGTGCGCGAGCCGGCTCGCACGGCTCCGAAGCCCGCCGCTGAGGGCCTGGGCAAGACCTTCTCGGCATTGCTGAGCAAGCCGTCGTTCTGGTTGCTGGCCTTCGGCGCGGCGTCGTCATCGGTGTGTGGGTACGGCATCGCGTTCTGGTTGCCGTCGTTCTGCGACCGCAGCCTTCACCTCGACCTGGCGCAGCGCTCGTACTTCTTGAGCGCGATCACCTTCTTCGGCGGAGTGGCCGGCATCTGGAGTGGCGGTTGGCTCGCCGATCGCCTCGGCAACAAGTCGGTGGCGGCGTACCCGACGATACCGGCGGTGGCGTTCTTGTTGGCGATGCCGCTGAGCTTCGCGGCGTTGAACACCGAGTCGCTGGTGACGGCGTTCTTCTGCTTCTTGATACCGCAGGCGCTGAACCTGGTGTGGCTCGGGCCGATCTTGACGGCGGTGCAGCACCTGGTCGCTCCGGCGATGCGGTCGACGGCGTCGGCGGCGTTTCTGTTGGTGAACAACCTGCTCGGCATCGCCGGTGGCATTTATTACTTCGGCAAGGTCGCTGACGTGCTCAAGCCGCACTACGGCAACGAGTCGCTGCGGTACGCGCTGTACAGCGGGTTGGCGTTCTACTTCTTGGGCTCGATGCTGTTCTTGGCCGCGGCGCGAAGGCTCAAGCGCGACTGGGTCGGGTAAGAGCCTCGACAAGGCGAACGACTCCGAAATCGCGCTGACCCAATTGTCCGGACAATCGACAACCCCGCGTGACCACAGTTGCGACGACGAACGATTCGCTTCGGCACGACGGCTTCGGCAATAGTCGCGCGCATGAAGGCGAAGACGATTTGGCTCGCATCGATTCTGGTTCTCTCGGGTTGCCCCGCGGCACCCGGCGATGAAACCGATGGCGGCTCGATTCGAGATGCGGGGCCCTCGCGCGCCGACGCGGGCAGCATCACCGACCCACGAGACGCGGGCACCGTTGTGCCAAGTGGCGATGCGGGCCTCGTGCCGCGTGACGCTGGTACAGCGCCTGCGACCGGCTCCGATGGCGGGCTGTTCACGCACCCCCAACCGTGGACACGTGATGTCAGCGCCTCGACCAAAGCCACTCGTTCTGACGCCATCATTCAAGCGCTGATCGACCTCGGCGGCTGGGGCGCCGGCGCTCTCAAAATCGACTTTTCGATACCCATTTTCTACGCGTCGAGCTCGACGCCAAGACGAACCATCACCGCCAACACCGCGAGCGGCGCGTATTGTTACGGTGGCCCTGATTGCGACCCGGTACCGCTCCAAATGCCCGTGCCACTCGACGCGAACATCGAGGGCAGCACCGACTTCACCTGCGACACGTCGTACAACAACCCTGACCAGGGCGATTGCCATCTGCTCGTCGTCGAGCAATCAGAGAAAAAGCTTTACGAGCTCTACAACTCGACTCAACAGGGCAGTGTCACGGGCCTGGTCGCCCTGGGCGCCTTCGTGTGGGACTTGAACGCCACCTACCCCGACAGCGAGCGCGGAGACGGCTGCACTTCGGCCGATGCGGCCGGCTTCCCCATCGCGGGGTTGTTGGCGACGGCCGATGAAGTCGCGAGCGGGGCAGTCAATCACGCGATTCGCTTCATTCTGCCCAACCCGCGAATGAAGAAGGGCGTCTTCGTGCACCCCGCATCACACGCCGGCGGGCCTTCATCGACCAACGAAAACGCGCCCCCATACGGCGTTCGCTTTCGATTGAAGTCGACCTTTTCTGAAGCAGGCTACAGCGCCGGCGAAGTGGTCATTCTCAAGGCGCTCAAGAAGTACGGCATGATGCTCTCTGACGGAGGCAACATCGCCTTCACCTTCGCTGATGACCGAACCTCGAGAGCGAAGTGGGCCGACCTCAACATCGATGCGAATTCATTCACGGCGATACCGGTGAATGCCTTCGAGGTCGTTGAGCTCGGGAGTGAGATTTCTTCGTCAGCCGACTGCGTACGCAACTAAAATCGGTGAAGTCGCAAGCAGCGTTCTGGTTGTTGAAGTCAGCGTGGGTCGCCGGCGCTGTGCTTGAGTTGACCTCGATGGCGCGGAGCCTCCTGCTCGCGGTGCTGCTCGGTCGTCCCCTGCCCCGGGTCACGCTTTACGGCGCAACTTGCGCAGGACGAGCGTTGCCAGAGCGATGACAATGACTCCGCGAGTGCCGTCGAGGAGCAGCGCGTTCAATCTGTGGAGCTGCACGTACGCGACCACGCCGAAGACGAGCATGTGAACCCCGACGACGTAGGCGCAGACGAGCCCCTCGATGCGCCCGCGTTGGGTCCACACGATGGCCAGCACGTGTACCGCGATGTGGACCATGACCTGGAACGCCACCACGAGCCCGAGGATCTCCATCGCAGGAGTGAACGCGACCTGGAAGCCCGTCGCGATGGTGGTGGGCATGTCGAACGCTCGCCGATCTGGCCAGACTCACCAGCGCCCGCTCGACGCGGCCTTTCTGTTTCGCTGACGCAATTGACCCAGACGGGGTTCGGTTGCGTCGTCGCACTGGCGAGCTATGACGCCCTCGCGCCGTCAAAAGGGGTCACCCGGGTGGTGAAAGGTCGGCCGCGCTCACTTCTTCGACCGGCCCCACGCCTCGATCATCTCGGGCTCGAGCAGCAGCACGCTGTCGACGAACGCCGAGCCGTAGCGGGCCCTCGCGTGGTCGATGGTCGCCGGCGTGCCATCGCGAAACACGCGCACCCGATCGCTGACCTGAAATACGAACAACCCGTCAATCACGGCGGTGAAGGCCTCCCGTTGCTGGGCGCCCAGCGGGCACGGCTCGAGGGCGCCGCTCTCGGTGCTGGGTGCTTCTCCGGCCAGCTGCTGATCAATCGCGTCATGCACTCGGGACCGCCAATGGATGTAGGCGAGCGCGGCCGTCTTGGGCAGCGCCGGCAGAATCCCAGCTCCGGGCTTCGCCAACATCGGCATCTGCTTCGCGTCGAGCCCGGTGCTGGCTTTGAGCACGCCATTCTCGATGCTGGCAAAGCGCTTCATGACGGGTTGGTACCAGCGGCCGTCACCTTCGAGCACGATGGTCTCGTCGAAGAGCAGATCATTGCCATCGAAGATGCCGCGAACGCCGACACGAAGGTCTCTGACCGAGAGGCTGCCGGTGAAGAACGGCGGGTGCACCGCTTCGATGACCAGGCTCAGCGCGCTGGTGCCTTCGGTGCCCAGCCACGTCGACGGAGCGAGCTCAAACGCGGCGGCATGCTCGAACGGCAACGGGTGCGCGAGGCGGTATGCGGCCAAGGCACGGCTGACCAACCGGGCGGCCTGAGCGGTCGGGCGCAGCCGTGCGCTCTCGAGCAGCAAGAGCTCTTCAGTGCCCTCGAGCGGTTTTTCGCGAATCACCTCGACCTGCCGCGGCGGAGGCGGCGCCGGCGCAACGGTCGATTTTTGGGACGTTCGGAAGAAGAGCAACCCGGGCACCGCCACGAGTGCCATGCCCCCGAGCACCCACAGCAGCGGCGAGGTGCGTCGCTCAGGGAGATTGACGAACTCGTAGGGCGCGGCACCGTGAAGCGCTGCATCGCGCAAACGCTTGTCGACCGCCGCCGCCTGCTCCGCCGAATCAGACGACTCGGCTTCTGCTCGAGGCGCCTGATCAGGTCGCGCGCGAATCACCGTCGGAGGCCGCACGGACTCCGTTGGAGCGAGCTCACGCCCACCTGGCATCACCGCCGGAGCCCGCGCCGACGGCTCTTCCCGGGGCGCTCCCCGTATCTCTGGGCGAGTGGGCGGCCTCGCCTCGGCGTGCGCAGGGCCCTCTGGTGAGTCGGCGATAGGCTTGAGCGCCACCGTGGGAGCCCGTTTCGGCGCGGCAGCCCCATCACCCACCTCGAGCTGAAACACGAGCGGCCCGTCGGGCTCTTCGACGTGGGCGAGCCCCCCGCGGTCGACCCATTCGCGCAGGGCCTCATTGAGCGCCTTCGCCGAGGGGCATCGCTGAGGTGCTTCAGGCTCCATCGCCCAGCGCACGACCCGGTTCAGCTCGGTAGGGACGCCCGAAATCGCCGGAGGCGCACTCTTCATCGCCTGCATCAGCGCCGCGACCTGCTCGCCTTTGAAAGCCATCGAGCCCGACAGCAACCGGTACAGCGTCGCGCCACAGGCATACACATCGGTGCGCGCATCGAGCGGGTCGCCCATCGCCTGCTCGGGTGACATGAACCCGGGAGTGCCCATGGTGAACCCCGACGCGGTCAGCTGGGTCGCGTCGCCGGCGGTGAGCTTCGCCAGCCCGAAATCGACCACCTTGACCTGGTCGATGAACACGCCGCTCTGGCCGCGAACGCGGGTCAGCATGATGTTGCCAGGCTTGATGTCGCGGTGAAGAATTCGAAGCGCGTGCGCCGCCTCCAGCGCCTGGAGTGCCTCGCTCATCACCGTGCAGGCCCGTCTCACGTCGAGGCGGCGACCTCCCGAGGTCAGGTGGGCGAGGTCACGCCCTTCGATGAACTCCATCGCCATGAAGAACAGCCCGTCGGGCTCGAAGCCGCTCTCGTAGAGCTTCACCGCGTTGGGGTGGTCGAGCATGCGCAAGGCGGTGGCCTCGAAGCGCAGCCGTTTGGCGAGCTCGGGCTCCGCGTTTCGGGGTGGCAACACTTTGATCG
>JANLPS010000215.1:0-2613 GCA_031367385.1 Archangium sp.
CGTCGCGCCCACGCTGCTCGACCTCAGTGAAACCGAGTCGCCCATAGAAGCCTCTGGCTTTCTGATTGTCGCGGCGGGTGTCGAGCCGAAAGGCATGGCCCCCGTGGCTTCGCACGAAGCGGGCAACTTCATCGACCAACGCTCGGCCTGCGCCTCGACCTCTGTGAGCTGGGTTGGTCGCAATCGCCACCAGCGTGGGGTCGACCACCTGGCCTTCGTAGGTGACCGGTCGCGACGTCCAAGCGCTTTGCATGACGCCGAGCCAGGCAGGTGGCCAGATCAGCATGCCCTGAAGCAATTTAAGCCGGCGGCTCCACGACAGGGCGCGCACGATGTGCCCAGACAAGTCGGCGACATTCATCGTCGCTACCACGAACCCAGCGAGCCCCTCGCTGGTGCGAGCGACACGCACGATGCTGTTCGGGTCGGCGAGGGTTCCTTCGTAGGTCGCGATCAGGTGTTTGTCGCCGAGATGCGTGTGAATCGTACCGCCCAGTTGAGTGCGGTGCAGCACGGCGATCGCGCCCAGTTCGTGCGTCTCGGGAGTTGAGATCTCCACACGAAGGCTGGGCGCAGGCCCTGACATGCCGGCGGCTCTACCATGTCTTATGGGTTGACGGTGACACCGGGCGACGAAGTGGGCTATCGCCGAGCCCATGACTGAAAACCCGTCAGTCGTCATCGTCGGCGCGGGAGGACATGCGCTGGTCATCGCGGCCGCGCTCAGAGCACAAGCCGCACGCATTCAAGGGTTCCTTGACCCCTTGAAATTGGGTCAACACCTGCTTGGCTTGCCGGTGCTTGGCGGAGATGAGCTGTTCAACACGCTCAATGTGCAGACCGTGGCCGTGGCCAATGGCATCGGCGTGAAGCAATCGCTCCGAGATTCAGGGCTGACTGGTCTGCTGGCGCTGCACGAAAAGGTGACGGCGCTGGTCTTCGTCATGCAGGGCGTCGTGCACCCCAACGCGGTCGTCTCAGAAGGGGTGACGCTTGGCATTGGCGCTCAGGTGATGGCGGGTGTCGTGCTGCAGCCTGGGGTGCGCCTCGGCGCCGGAGCCGTCATCAACACGGGCTCGAATGTCGATCACGAGTGCGCCATCGGTGACCACGCGTTCATCGCCCCCGGAGTCACGTTGTGCGGCTCAGTCACCGTTGGCGAGCAAGCCTTCATCGGGGCAGGCGCGGTGGTGCTGCCAGGCATTCGCATCGGTGCGCGAGTGGTGATCGCCGCCGGTGCCATCGTTCGGCATGACGTCGGCGACGGCCAAACCTTTCTTGGTTAACGCGAATGGTCACGGTCTTGTGTATGTGTGAACGCGCCCTATGAACCTGTTCGACGATTTGAAGCGCCAGGGGTTCGCCCACGTGCCTCATGCCATCAGCGATGGCGACCTCGCGACGCTCCGGGCGGCCGCCACCGAGTTTTTCGCTCTGCCGGCGAGGCCGTGGTCAGCGCAGCGGGCACACCGTGACGCAAAGGGGTACGAGCTCGCCTGTTTTTCAGACGACAACTGGTCGGTCGTCGTCGACTTCGTGGGGCTTCGTCCGGCGATTGATCAGGCCATCGAGCGGTTGCTGACGAACCCGATTCTCCAGTCGATGATGACCGCCACCTTGGGTGAGGGCTACAAGCTGTGGCAAGTCACGCTTCGACGGGCCGAGCCTGGCGGGCCGGGCATGCGGCTCCATCAAGACGCCGTCGGCGAATTCGGCCTCTCGGTCTTGCTGACCGATGCGCCCACCCGTGATGGAGCGACCGCCTTCTTGCCGGGCACCCACCGATGGCCGATCAACATCACCGATGTGGCCATGGGCATCAACCCGGCGCTGGCCCGTGTCTGTGCCCACGCTGGAGGCTCGGCCGGCGACGCCTGGGCATTCATCAACCGAACCTGGCATGGGCGCTTCGCGAACCAGACCCCCGAGCCAGCCATCTCGCTGATGTTCGGCTTTTTTGCGCAAGGCGCCTCGTACCCGATTCACCACACCCCGCGTGAAAAGCTCGACGCGCTCGGGCCCGAGCTGAGGCGGTTGCTTGACCCGGACGTAGGCGTTCAGCACCTCGAGGGTGGGCGCGCGAAGGTCGACCGTGCCGCGTCGCACGAGCCGCGACGCGACCCAGATCTGCGCCCCGTGATGGAAGATCAGGTGACGTACTCAACACCGTGGAAGGCAGTGAAGGCCCTCGCAGATGGGCAACGAGCGGTGCGGCGCCGCCTTCGTTCAGCGCTTGGTCGATAGCAGAATGTCGTACTCCCAACGCGTCTCCACCTTCATTCGATCGCCGGCGCTGGTGTACTTCAGCGCCGCGGCGCTCGGCCGGGTCGGGGGCATCGTTCTGATACCGCTCTATACGCGGCAACTCAGCCGCGAAGAGTTCAGCACCCTGGCCCTGGCGAGCACGCTGCAGTCGCTGTTGCCGATCGTATTTTCACTGGGCCTCGCCACCGCAACCGCCAAGGTGTACTTCGACACACCGAAGGGCGAAGACCCCGAGGCCCGAACCGGGGTGATCGCTCGCGCCACAGTCTTGATGACGGCGGCTCTCGCGACTCTCACGGCCGCGGCGATAACGGTGTTCTGGCCTGACTCCAGCTCGTCGGGGTTTTC
>JANLPS010000223.1:0-19851 GCA_031367385.1 Archangium sp.
GGTCGAGGGCGAGGTGCGCTGGCAATGGGAGACGCCTGAAGGCCTCCAGAGCGACTCCAGCACTGTCATCGCCTTCCCCGACACTGACATGGGGGCGCACCGCGAGCAGGTCGTCTACGTCCAGAACGTCGGCAGCGCCCCGTTCACCATGGCCGAGCTGGCGAAGGTCAGCGGCTCAGCCATAACCCTGGGGTTGGCCACCGAGCCCAACGCCGCCTTCGAAGTGAAGTTCGACCCGGCCGTGGTGGTCGGGCCCAGCGAGCGCACCGGCATCACCGTCTACTTCAACGCCCCCATCACCCCCGACCCGGTGCAGGCCGATTACGCCACGACCGTCGAGCTGCGCCCACACGGCGCCCCGGCCGCGCTGATCTCCTTCAGCGGCCGCGCCCTCGCCCCGGAGTGCCTCGTGCCCGAAGTCATCGACTTCGGCTCCATCCCCGTGCGCACATACGTCGACATGCGCGTCTCGCTGCGAAATACCGGCATGGCCCCGGTCACGGTCACCGCCGGAACCTTCACCGGAGTGCCTGAGCAGACCTTCTTCATGACCGGCCTCACCGAAGGCGGCTCGATGCAAGTCGCTCCTGGCGCCAGCCCCGAGGCGCTGCTGACCTTCAGGCCCAACGAGGTGCGCGACTACGCCGGCGAGATCACCTTTCGCCGCTCGGCCGCTTGCCCCGTGCGCACCGCCAAGGTGATCGGCCGCGGCGTCAAGGCCTGCCTGACCTGGCGCGCGAGCCCTTCTGATGACCCGCTGGGCAGCGTGCTGAACTTCGGCAACGTCTTCCCCTCCGGGGTGGGGCCGGGCACGGTGGTGTTCGAGAACAACTGCACCCTCGGCGTGCAGTTGGCGCAGCTGCACACCTCAGACGCGGTGTTTCTGATGACCAAGCCCACCGCGGGGACCTCGATTCTCGTGCCTGCCGCGACCCGCGACGTGACCACCGCGATGTTCGTCGCCAGCACCGAAGAGGTCGGCCTGGAGTTTCGTCCCTCCGCCCTGGGCGCCCGCTCAGGTCAGCTGCTGGCGATCACCTCGGCTGCGCGACAGCCAGAGCTCGCGGTCAACGTCCACGGGTATGGCGGTGGCCCACGCCTCGACGTGAAGCCGCCCGTGCTCGCGGTGGGCCGGCTGGGGTTCACCCCTGGCGCGTCACCGGGGGCGTATGCCGAGCGCACGATGATGCTGGGCAACGTCGGCACCCTGCCCGTGCCAGCCGACCCGCTGCAGAACTTGAGGCTGGGGGCCAAGGGCGCTGGCGCTCCCTATTTCACCGTTCGAGCGATCGGCGGCACCACCGACGAGCTGTGTCTGGGCGCGTGGGACGAAGCGAGCGAGACCTGCTCGGGCACGCTGGCCTACGACCCGGCGACGGGCATCGAAGCGGGGCACTCGTTCGGCGTGCCGGCGCGGGTGACGCCGAAGAGCGCTGGGCTCAAAGACTGGGAGGTGACCATCACCTCGAATGACACGGTCACCCCGACGGTGACGATGCACGTGACGGCCGAGGCGATCGCCGCTCCGCCGTGTGCGTACACGGTGATGCCCGCCGCGCTCGACTTCGGCACGCTCGAGCAGCCGGCCCAACGCGACCTCTCGTTCACGCTCACCAACGACGGCACCGCGCCGACCGACGTCTGCTACTTCAACGGCCTCTCGTTGAGCCCTGCGACCGCCGACGACTTCACCCTGGTCACCGCGATGACCGACTTCGCCATCGACCCGGGCCACAACCAGGCCATCACCGTGCGCGCCAAGCCGCTGCGCACCCTGCCCACGCCGACCCAGGTCAGTGGAGCCGTTCAGTTCGCAGTGTCAAAGCCGGTGGTCTCGCAAGGCAGCGTGCCGCTCAGCGCGCTCATCGCCACCACCTGCATCACCTTCGCGCCCAACCCCGCCGACTTCCCCGACACCGAGCTCGAGTGCGGCGCGCCCGAGCGCTCGGTGGTGATGACGAACAACTGCAACCAGACGGTGACGGTCAAGAGCACGGTGCTCACCGATGCGGCGAAGGCCCCGGTCGGCTCGGGCTCGTGCGCCACCTCTGGAGGCTGCCCCCAATTCGCCCTCTCGGCCGCCCCTGCGCTCGGCCCGCTCGCCCCTGGGCAATCGCGAACGATGAAGCTCGGCTTTCAGCCCTTCGTGACCGGCCCCCTCACCGGCCAGGTCACCGTCACCGTGCAGCAAGGCACCACCACCATCTCGTACGTCGCGCGCCTGACCGGTACCGGCATCACCCGAAGCAGTGTCGCCTGCGGCCTGACGGTGAGCTGCCCGCCGGCGATGACGGTCAACGCCAACACCTCGGTGAGCCTCAGCCCGATGGTGATGGGCCCGATCTCGACCGCCTGCCAATGGAGCGCGGGCGCCCGGCCGAGTACCTCGAGCGGCACCTTCTCAGCCCCGAGCAGCTGCACCAGCACGACCTACTTCGCCGACGTCGCGGGCACCCACGTGGTGAACCTGAGCGTGTCAGACGCAGCCGGCGACACGGCGATGTGCAGCACCACCCTCACCGTGAAGCCCCGCGGAGACCTGTGGATCGAGCTGACCTGGGACAAAAACAACGACATGGATTTGCACTTCTTGCACCCCAACGCCGGTGACGGCACGAGGGCCGCGAGCTGGGGCGTCTACCCGTGGGATTGTAACTGGACGAACCTGACCCCGGTGTGGAGCATGCTGCCGAGTGAGAACCCGAGCCTCGACCGCGACGACACGACCTTCACGGGCCCCGAGAACACCCGCATCGATTCGCCGCCCCACGACCTGGTGTACACGATTGGCGCACATGCCTTTTCGATGCGCGCGATGGGCGGGGTGACCTCGACGGTGAAGGTCTATTGTGCGGGCAGCCTGGTGGCCACGCGCACCCGGGCGATGAGCGTGGTCAAAGACATGTGGGTGGTCGGCACCGTCACCTTCAAGAGCGACACCTCGTGCGTCTTCAAGCCGATCGATACCGTGGTCTCCACGCTCAAGAACTTCGCGCCAACCAGCAAGTGAATGCAGGCCCGCGGCGAAACCCCACGTCCTGCACCATCAACCCCGCAGAATCACCCGCTCAAACAACTCCGGCCCGCTCTCAGCCGATAAGAATCACAGTGATTCGCCCGGCGCTCGTGAGCACGCTGATCAGCCTCTCGGCGCTCGCGTCGACGCCGCAGGTTCGGTTCGAGCCAGCCAGCCCCGACGTCGCGGTGCCCAACCGATGGCTGGTCGAGCTCCGCAGCAACATCGAGTCTCCCGACGACACGGCCAGTGCTCTCGTGGCCGGCAAAGGCCGAGTCGTCTCAATCTACCGCCGGGCGCTCAAGGGCTTCGAAGCCGACCTCCCCGATGCGCTCGCCGAGTCACTCACGGCCAGCCCTCTCGTGCTTCGAGTCGTTCAAGATCGCCGCTTCCCGAACGCGCTGTCGACGCCGATCACCGAGTGCTCAGAGGGTGTCGCCCTCGCAGGCGCGACTCCCTCGTTGCCGGAGTCAATCACCTGCGCCGACCCCGAACCTTCGAACGCGAGCGCGGTCTGCACCGACAACTGGGGGCTCGATCGACTCGACGGCGTGAGCGTGGCGCGCGACGGCCGGTACAACCCGCCTCGCACCGGCCAGGGCGTGCACGTCTTCATGATCGACACCGGCTTCTACGCCGAGAGCCAAGAATTCACCGGCCGCGTGGGCGCCGGCTTCGACGCGACCGGCACCGACGGCACCCACGACTGCGGCAGCTGGTCACACGGCACCCACACCGCCGGCATCGCGGCTGGCACCCGCTTCGGAGTCGCGAAAGGCGCCACCATTCACCCAGTGCGCGTCGCGACCTGCCCCACGGCGATTCAGCTGTCATTTCTGGTCGCCGCCTTCGACTGGATCGCCCAGGCCCACGCCAGCAGCATCACCGGCCCAGGGGTTGCGTCGATGAGCATCAACTCCACCGCGACCGACTTCTCTGACCCCACCTCGATGCTCAACCAAGCCATCGGCGGCATGATCTCGGCCGGAGTGCTGCTGGTCGAATCGGCCGGCAACGACGCGGGCGATGCCTGCGGCCACGTCTCGAAGGCCCCCGGCGTCTTGGTGGTCGGCGGGAGCGATGCCCTCGACGTACCGTGGAAACGCCACTCCGGAGACCCGGGGTACGACGCGTGGTGCACTGGCGGTGGCGATTGCGGCTCGAACACGGGCGCCTGCGTGTCGCTCTTCGCACCAGCGGCGCACATCGTGTCGTCTTGGTACGGGGCTTCGCCAGACCCTCGCAACATGTGCCGGCTCAGCGGTACGTCGATGGCGGCTCCGCACGCAGCGGGCGCGGCCGCGCTCTACTTGCAAGCGCACCCCCTGGCGACCCCGGCGCAGGTGAAGGCGGCGTTGATCTCGCAGGCCACGCCAGTGTTGACCTCCGTGCCCGCGGGCACGACCACGCGGCTGCTCAGTGTGCTCGACCCTTCTCCGCGTGGCGCGGCGAGCCCCTCGAGCCTGGCGTTCGGGCAAGTCACGGTCGATCAGACCTCGGCCGCTCAACAGGTGACGGTGTCGAGCACCGGCAGCGCGGCGCTGAACCTGGGCGCCTCGAATGCGTCAGGCGATTTCGCGGTCGCGAGCAACACCTGCGCGGGGCCGCTTCAGCCTGGCCAGAGCTGCACGCTCAGCCTCACCTTCAAGCCGACCACCACCGGTGCCCGGCAGGGGTTGCTGACCATCGCAACCGATGACCCCGCGCACCCATCGCTCCAGGTGAGCCTGACCGGCGAGGGGCAGCTGGGAGCCGCGACCCTGACGGTGGTGGTCGATGGCCCCGGTGCGGTGACCAGTTCGCCGCCCGGCATCACGTGCCCGGGGTCGTGCAGCGCGTCGTTTGGGGCTGGAACGGGCGTGGTGCTCACGGCCTGGGCGATGCCGGGGGCGACCTTCGTTGGGTGGTTTGGCGCAGGGTGTGAGGGCGTCGCGACGTGCCCCGTCGTGCTCGCGGGCCCGGTCACGGCGACGGCGCGCTTCGAGCTGGCCCCACGTGGAGATGCGGGGGTGCGTGCTTTTGGTGACGCTGGGGTTCGGCCTGATGCCGGGCTGATGACAATGACGGCGCGCACCGACGGAGGCACCGACGGAGGCACCGAGCTGCTCGCGGTCTCGGGCGGCTGCGGCTGCACCTCGATTGACGGCGCGAGCGTGCTCGTCGGGTTGCTCGTGCTGCTTCGCCGGCGACGAAGCGCATTGTAGGGTGCGCCGCCAATGCGCGCGGTTCTGCAACGAGTTCGAGAGGCGTCGGTGCGTGTCGACGGCGCGATCGTCGGAGAGATCGGCCCGGGCCTGCTGGTGTTTCTGGGCGTCGGCAAGCTCGACACCGAGAAAGACCTGGCCTTCATGGTCGACAAGATCTCCCAGCTGCGAATCTTCGAAGACGATCAGGGCAAGATGAACAAGTCACTGCTCGACACCTCAAAGCAGCTGTTGGCAATCAGCCAGTTCACGCTCTACGCCGACACGAAGAAGGGCCGGCGCCCCAGCTTCATCGACGCGATGGCGCCTGACGAAGCCAAGCGGTTGTACTCGCTGTTCTGCGTTCGCTGCCGCGAGCTGGGCCTGACCGTCGCGGAGGGCATCTTCGCCGCCGACATGAAGGTGTCTCTCGTCAACGACGGCCCGGTCACAATCGTGCTCGATTCGGCTGACGGGTATTGGGCCTAGGAGCCCCCGCCCACGGCTGCGGTTACGGGCTAAGCCTGAAGAGAAACGCGTCTTGGTCCCAGTCGTTGACGAGCACGACCGCGTCGAAGTCGGGGGCGTAGGCGAGGCGACCCCAACTCCCGGGGACCGAGCCGCGGCGCGGACCACCGCTGGCCGTGTGAGGGGTGCAAACGCCCGCCTCTGAATCGAAGGTGTAGAGCGTGTCGCCATCGTCCCACCCGATGACGATTTTTCGCTTCGAATCGTACGTCAGGCCCGGGCTCGTGGCGTTGATCAGAGCGCTGCAGCCCGTGAGCGACTTGGTTTGCACCGCGTAGGCGCTGCCGGGCGAGAGGTCGACGAAGGTGTACTGGCCCGCGCCAAACATGACCAGCCGGTGGCGGTCGACGTCGATGGTGCCGTATCGGCCCAGGCTCATGCTCGAGTTGGGGTTCAAGGTGGCCCAGCTCGAGGTGACATCGTCGTACGCCGAGAGCTCGTTCTGGGTTTGAAAATAGACTTTGTTCGTCGACGGGTCGTACGCCGCGATGCCGCCCTCGGCGACTGAGGCCTTCGCGCCAGATGGAGCGCGATCTGTCCACCTGTAGGTTGAGGCCGGGTCGAAGGCCCACGTGACTTGAAAGAGCCCAGAGGGCCCGCAGGCGATGCTGCCGCTGTAGGCAAAGAGCCGGTCACGCTGGGTCATGAAGGCCAACTGGCCATAGGTGTGGCGCGAATTGGGTTGACCGTCTTGCAGCTTTTCGACGCACCCCATTTGTCGCGGGCTCGGGTCGTTGAGCCGCAGCATTCGACGCTGAACGAGATCTAACGCGTACATTTCATTGCCGTCGTAGTCGGTGTGCCCGCCGCCCCAGACGTAGAGGCGATTGCGGTTCGCGTCGAAGGCCCCACCTCCCCAGGCTCGAATGACGTACTGGCAGTAGAACGAGAAGGCGTAGTCGCTCGTGTCGGGTGGGCAGACATCTTTGAGCTTGGTGTTGGGTATTTGAGACCAGCCGAGCGCCGGGAGCCCACCGTCGAAGCGCTGAAAGCCGGCGTCGCTCGCGCCAGCGTCGGCGACTTGAACCATGCCGGCATCTCGGGCCCGCCCTCCATCGGCGGCTGAGGCGCCGGCATCGACTCGGCCATTACCCCCATCGGCAACCGGCGGCCCGGCATCTCGGCTCGCAATGCCCGAATCAACCGCCCCTGAATCGCGTGCTCCGACCCCGGCGTCGACCGATGCATCTTCGGTATCGATCGAGTCTGGTTCATTCGCCGGGCAGCCCGCCAACAAAACGAGAATCGCAGTCTGCCGGAGCCACATCTCGTTGAACCTCATCCTCCTCACCTCGACCCCCAGCTGCCAACGGCGAGCACTTGCCCAAAGTTGAGGTTGGCACACGCACCGAACCAATACACATCGACCGACGAGAACAGCATGCCCCCGCCGAGGTTAGGCTTCAAGGCGTCGGGGCGACGGCGGCGAGGTCGTCAGCGGCCCGCCCGATCCGCTCCAAGATCTCGCCCACTTCTTCATCGGAGGTGTCGTGCTCAACGCCTGCGTACTCGCGCAGCTCAGCGGTGTACCCGGCGCGCCGGAGCTCGGCGATCGAGGCGCGCGCCCCGCGCGTCGGCACCGCTAGGTCGGAGGCGCCGTGAAAGGCCGCGACAGACGGAAGCGTGGCCGGGCGCGGCCCTGAGCCGAGCGCCGCCGATGGGTAGAGCGACGGCGGGAGCACGCCGCTGATGGGGAAGACGGCCGCCAGCGCCTCAGGATGCGTGACCGCCAGGGCGAACGTCATGATGCCGCCTTGCGAGAAGCCGGTGACGAGGCCCATGGAGAGCAGCAGACCAAGGGGAGGCGCGCCGCGTTCACGTCGACTCCTTCACCGTTCGTCCCTGCACTGAGATTGCCTTTCGCTTCTGCGAGATCGCTCGTCCCCGCTGAGGGGTCGTTCGTCCCCGCGCTGAGATCGGTCGTCCCCTCTCTGAGATCGTTCGTCCCCGCGCTGAGATCGTTCGTCCCCGCGCTGGGCGCGCTCGTCCCCACTCTGGGGTCGCTTGTCCCCACGCTCGTTCCGATTTCAGGTGGGCCCCCCACGTCGACCAACCCGATCGATTGCATCAAAAACCCGATTATTCTTTTCGATCGAATTCGTAAATCCCGATAAATATTTTTTGAAGCTCATGCGTGTGAAGCGACCGGGCCGGCAGAACAAACCCGTTGTCGAGGAGCACCACACCATGAAGACCAAGACCCAGACGAAGCGTCATCAGAAGGCCTCCAAGAAACCCTTCAAGCACGCCAAGAAGCTCAAGAAGCAAGCAGTCGAATCGTGCATTCAAGTCGACGGGGCCACAACCGCAGAGTCGACTGCCCTCGCCCGAGCAGCAGCGCTCGGCGATTCATTCACCCGCGTCACGTACCCCACGGCTGACTTGATCGCCGAGGCCAAAGAGCTGTGCACCGCTCGCGATGACGTGCCCGATCTCGCGTCTCGCGGCTACCCCGTCACTTCGGAGCACTTCGATCGAATCGACGCCTACGCGCGGTTGATTTCACGAATCGAGGTACAGCAAATGCTCATGCTCGAGACGCAAGTTCACGAGACTGCCGAGGCCGAAGCAAAGCGTGACCGGCTCTTGACCATTCGAGAACGTTTGGAACGAATCGTCGAGGCTGCTGGCATCAGAGCCGTCCCCAATGACTTCACCAACCTCGATGCGCTCCAGAAGTCGATGAACAATTTCGCGAACTTCATACGCGAGAAGTTCGCACTGCTCTCAGACACAGCGACCGTTACCGCCTTGCTCGCTGAGGTCGAGGTGGTCTCTGAGAGTGCCGTTCAGGCGCGCATGGCCAGTAAGCAACTCGCGAATCAGCGAACTCTGCGTACCAAGGCCATCGATCAGCTCAAGCGCTTGCTCTTCGATGAATTGCGCCACGTCTCGAAGCAAGGCCTTGCCGCCTACCCAGACGATGTCATGCGCGACATGGCCTACCGCCTCGAGCGCCTCGGCAGCAAAGACAAGCGCGCGAAGAAGACGCCCGAGGTACCCGTCACTCCAGACGAGCTCAAGTCACCTGACGTCGCGGCGTAAATGCTGAAAAGTGAGCTGCACGAGCGGGCGGCGCCACCTGTGGCCGCCCGCTTTTTTTTCGCCCAACCCCACGCGAGTTGGAGGCCTCGTAGTTCGCACGAGCTGAGGTAGGCTCCGCGCCCGAACGTGCGCACGCCGATGCTGATCGCGCCAGCCCCAACGTGTCGAGAGAGCTCACCATTGAGAACGACTGCGCCCCGTGATTCACAAACGCCGAGCCGTTCGGGGGAGCCGACATGAAGGGTCGAACCTTCGGCGACTTCGTCATCAAGGAGCAGATCGGCGAAGGCGGTGGAGGCGATGGTGATTTCTCGCGCTGGCCGGTTGCTGCCCAAGCTGCTCGACCTGGGCATCGCTCGGCGCGGCACTGAAGCCGGCGACCTGCCTGCGAAAGAGACCACCGACAAGGACCCTGCCACCGACACCCTTCAAGGCGTGAGCACGACCAGCACCCTCGCCTCCCAGTTAGCCGAGTCAGAGACGATGGATTTGACGCGCGTCGGGGTCGTCATTGGCACACCGGCCTACATGCCCCCCGAGCAGTGGGTCGATGCCTCCGGTGCCGACGCCCGCTCAGACCAATACAGCCTCGCCATCGTTGCGTTTCACGCTCTGACCGGCCCCCTGCCCATCAATCAGAGAGTGCCTGATCGAGCACCGTCGACTGATGGCCATCACCGGGCTGCGAGGGGTGGTCACCGAACGAGAGCCACGCCTCGCTGTCGGGCTGTTGTTGAATTCGAGAGACCAAGAGACATTCTACTCGCTGCTGCGACAGGCCTTTCCGGGTTGTGAACCTGGAGAAAAGTTCATCGACGTGTGGCGGAAGTTGGCCGCCGCGGGGATTGGTTTTCCAGAGAATGACGCATCGATCGACCTGGTTGGGCCGCTCCTCGAAGGCAAGTCAGACTCGGAGGTCGTCGCGCTGATGGTCGAACAATTCGACCTCGACCCCGCGGAGATGGGGCACGCTAGCGAGCCCCGGTTCTTGAGGCTGCGTCTCAGTACAGCCCGCGCGGGTCTTGCCCGGTGTACAGGTGGGCGACCTGCTCGGCGTACCCGTTGAACGGCAACGTCGGGCGGCGGGCTACCTCACCGATGCGGCGCTCGGTGGCTTGGCTCCAGGGGCGTGGCAGGTCTGGGTTCACGTTGGCGTAGAAGCCGTAGTCGCTGGGCGCGGCGAGGCTCCAAGTGGTCGGCGGCTGCTGCTCGACCAGTCGAATTCGCACAATCGACTTGATCCCCTTGAACCCATACTTCCACGGAACCACCAGTCGAAGCGGCGCGCCGTTCTGGTTCGGAAGCTCTTTGCCGTAAAGCCCGACCGCCATCAGCGTGAGTGGGTTCATCGCCTCGTCGATTCGCAGCCCTTCGACGTACGGCCAGTCGAGCGCCTGCCCTCTCTGCGCTGGCATCTGAGTCGGGTCTTTGAGCGTCTCGAATGCGACGAATTTCGCGGCTGCGGTGGGCTCGACCTGATTCAGCAGCGCCGCCAGGGGGAAGCCCAGCCAGGGGATGACCATGCTCCAGGTCTCGACGCAGCGCATTCGGTACACGCGCTCTTCAAGTGGAAATTTGCCGATCAGCGCGTCGATGTCGATGACTTGCGGCTTGCGACAGGCGCCGGCGATCTCCACCGTCCACGGCCGGGGTTTCAGCAGGTGCGCGCCTTCGACGGGGTCTGACTTGCCGTCGCCGTACTCCCAGAAATTGTTGTAGCTGGTGACGTCGTCGTATGGCGTCAGCGCCTCGGGCACGGTGTACTCGCCGCGCTTGGCGATGGCGAAGGCGGCGGTGGGCTCGGTGCCGGCATCTCCACGCACCTCGGCCAGGGCTCGCGAGGGCAACGTCGGCCGGCCCGATTTCGAGAGAAACCAGAAGGCGCCGGCGGTGACCGTGGTGGCGGCGGTGAAGAGGGCCGCGTTGCGAATGAAGTCGCGCCGGCGCTCATACGTCGCCTCCGGCGTGATTTCTGAGCTCGGTGGCTCTTTGGGCAAGTCATCATTCGCCATCGCGCTTTCTACGATAGACCCGGTTGGCTGGTTTCAAGGGGGTAAGATGACTGGTGACGCGAGGGTCCTTCGAGTCCCTCCTAAGGACAAACGGAAGATTCTCGGGACGGTGAGAGGTGAGCTCGCGGCGATTGGTGACGCGAAGCGCGCCCTGAAGATGCAGGCGTACATGAAGTCGGAGATGCCGTTTCATGGCGTCCCCGCTCCGGTGTTCAAGGTGTTGATTCGCTCGCTCTTCAAGGGGCTGGTGTTCGCTGACTTTGACGAGCTGGCGGCGGCGGTCAGGGCGGTGTGGCACGGCGCGAAGTTTCGCGAAGAGCGCTACGCGGCGATTCGGTTGCTCGACCGGCGTGCGCTGCAGCCCGCCGCCCCCGCGCTCGCCTTGCTCGAAGAGCTGATCAGCACCGGCGCCTGGTGGGACCTCGTCGATGACGTCGCGAACCACTTTCTGCACCCGCTGCTCGTCTCTGACCCGGCCATCACCAAGCGCACGCTTCGGCGGTGGAGCCGCGGTGACGACCTGTGGCTGCGCCGCGCCGCCATCGTCGCGCAGGTGAATGAGGGTGAGGCGATCGACTCCGCGCTCTTGTTCGAGGTGATCGAGCTCGCGATTGACGAGAAGGCGTTCTTCTTGCGCAAGGCCATCGGCTGGGCGCTGCGCTCGCTTGCCAAGGTGCGACCCCACGAGGTGCGCGCCTGGCTCGACGAGTACGGCGAGCGGGCCAGTGGGCTCACCCGGCGTGAGGCGATGAAGGGGCTCGTGGGGCGAAAGCAACGAGGGGCCTGACATCGGCGGCGTGAAGCACGAAAAACCGAGAGGTGGTTCGTCGTGAATTCACGGCGAAGTGGGTGCTGGCGCCTGGCCCGGCTTTCGCACAAGAGCCATCACATGAAACCTTTCATTGTTGGCTGTGCGCTCGGGCTGTTGATGTCTTTCACGGCCTGCGGGCCCCAATCAATCACGCTGAAGATTTCGAACTACACGCTGGCCTGCCAGCAAGACACCGACTGTGTGGCGGTCGCGATCGACGATGTGTGCGCGCCGTGCCATTGCCCGAATGCGTCGGTCGCTCAGTCGAGCAAGTCGAAGTATGACGCCGACGTTCAGGCCGCTCAGACCGCCTGTGGCCCCCGCCCAGCCATCGCATGCGCGGCGGCCTGCATTCAGGTCGTGCCGCGGTGCGTTTCGAACCGGTGCCGGACGAACTCCTGAGCGTGCCATCTGCCCAGATTTGCTATTGAAAATCGCCCGCGGGCGATTTCTCAGCCCCTGAGAACGGCCCGACTGGGGGCTGGGCTTTTGCCGAGATTGCAGGGTAAACGGCCCATCCTCGAATCGGATAGGGTGTTTTTTGGGCATGGCGCCGGCGACTCAACAGACCAGCGAAGACGTCACGGTCGAGTTCGTCGCTGACGGGCTCGACCCCATCATCGGCCTGACGCTCGATGGCCGTTTTCGCGTGGTGGGGTCGGTCGGCAAAGGGGCGATGGGCACCGTCTACAAGGCGATTCAAGAACCCCTCAACCGCACGGTCGCCCTCAAGGTGCTCGACTCGAACTACGGCGCCGGGCGCGACGAGACGTTTCGGCAGCGGTTTCTGGTCGAAGCGGCGCTGACCGCCAAGCTCTCGCACCCCAACACGGTGCGCATCATCGACTACGGCTGCACCAAAGACGGCCTGTTTTACCTCGCGATGGAGTACCTGGCCGGAGCGACCCTCGACCGGGTGCTGCAGCACGGCGGGCTCTCGTGGCGTCGGGTGGCGGCGATCACCCTGCAGGTCGCCCGGGCGTTGCGCGAGGCCCATGACCTCGGCGTGGTGCACCGCGACCTGAAGCCCGCGAACATCATGGTGCTCAACGCCGACAACGACGCTGACTACGTGAAGGTGCTCGACTTCGGGTTGGTCAAGTCGTTCATCGAGGGCCGCGAGCTCGAGGGGCGCGCGATTACACAGCACGGCATGTTGATGGGCTCTCCGCCGTACATGGCGCCTGAGCAGGGCGACAAGAACCGCGCCGACCCACGCAGTGACATCTATTCGCTGGGCATCGTGATGTACGAGGCGCTGACCGGCAAGCCGCCCTTCACCGGCAATGGGCCGCTGGAGATCATTCTCAAGCACGTGAACCACCCGGTACCGCCGATGGTCACGCCCGACGGGGTCGAGGTGATCCCCGAGGCGATGGCGGCGCTGGTGTACAAGTGCCTGTCGAAGTCTCCGATGGATCGGTTTCAGTCGATGGAGGAGCTCATCGCCGGGCTGCAGACGATGATCGCGGTGCCGGTGATGACTCCCGCGCCTGATGAGATACCGATGGTGAGCGACTTCGTCGATGTGCCGCCTCGGCATCGAACCGGGTTGATGGCGATGGGGTTTTTGGGAGCCCTGGCCATTGGCATCGCGGGCACGGCGCTGGTGCTGCACAAGCCGGCGGTGAAGCCGGTCGAGGCGGTGACGACGGTCGTGCCCGCGGCCCCCGTGGCAGTGCAGTTTCACGTCGACAGCGAGCCGCGCGGGGCGCAGGTCGAGGTCGATGGGCGAACGATGGGGCTGACTCCGGCGAGCTTTTCGTTGCCGGCCGGTGAACGCGGGCGGGCCTCGGCGCAGGTGCGGCTGAGCATGAATGGGTTCGCGCCGATGACCGTGACCGCCGCGGGCAAGGGCACGGTCGAGGTGATGCAGACGCTGGTAGCAGTGCTTGAGCCGGTCGTTCAGGCGCCGGCTCCTGTGGTGGCGCCGGTGGTGGTTCAGCCGCCTGAGATGAAGAAGGCCCCGGTGCGAGTGGCTGCGCCGAAGGAGACCCGGACTCGTGGCAAGCAGCACAAGGCTGCGGCGGTGAAGCCGGTCTCGAAGCTGAATGATGAAGACGAGCCGGTGCCGCATGTGGTGACTCCGCCGGTCGAGGTTGCGCCGGTGAAGGTCGAGAAGGATGAGTTGAAGCGACCGCTGTGACCGAGGTGTTGCGGCTTGGCTGTGGGGTGGGCCGGGGCTGGGTGGTTCGGGCGCCGTGCAGAACCCGACCAGCTTCTTTCTGCGGCGGTCCGACGTCCGGAGGGGGGTCCTCCGGCGGGCGGGGGCAATTTGAACTGACAACTGCGTTTCCCATTTCTGTCGGGCGGCGCTCGAGTTCAAAAAGTACGAAACGCAGTTGTCATTCTGAAATGCCCCCGCGCCCTCCGCACCCCTGCTGGCACCTCGGTGTGATGTGCGACTCACTGAGCTGCCCCCCAGCTTTGGGCGAAGGGGCTCGATGCGACGAGCAGTGCGGACGAAGCCCGCCAGACCTTTGCTCATCAGTGCGCTGTGTTGATGGGTTTGACGAGGGCAAGGCCGGTTCATCGAGTCCCTCAGGGCGAACGGGGGTAGGTTCGCGGCCATGAAATTGCCTGACCGTTGGGTATTGAGTCTCGCCCTGCTGTTGGCGATCACGGCCTCGGCCGCACCTGCGCACGCGAACGTCACATGCATTGGCGAGCCTCAAGACGTCCAACTCAAGTCTGTGTGATGGCGACCGAAAAACAGAACGTGGACGAGATGTTGAAAACCTGGTCGCGCACCCGTGATCCGGCGCTGGCCGATGCCATCGAAGCGGCGAACCCGACTCGGTGGGCGCAGCTGTTCAAGACCACCGCAGGGTTCAAGAAGGGTCTGGCGCTCGGGCGCATTGCCCGGCTGCCGACCGACGACCCGCGGGTGACAGTGTTTCTGATCGATTGCCTGCATCGAGCGCGGTGGCCTGGCCCAACAGCGCAGCCGTTGTGGGCGAGCGTTTTCAAGAAATTAGTCGAGCTCAAAGATGTCCGCGCGGTGGCGTCACTGCGAGAGGCCGCGGCTCAACCACCTCCGATTCTCGGTGCGCCTCATGCGGCGTGGCTCAAGGCGACATTGCTGGCCACGGCCGATGCGATTGAGAAAAAGGGCGCGCGAAAAGTGACAACGACGATCGCCACGTTCGGGCCCAGGAAGCCAGCCAAGGCACTCTCGCCAGCGGTCACGAGCGCATTCAGCTCGACCACCGACGATGCCTCTCTGATGGTGCTGAGCGACGCGCTGCTCGAGCGAGGTGAAGCGTGGGGCGAGCTCATTCGATTACAAACCCAGACGGGGCCTGGCGGCAAGGACCGAGCGGCTCAGGCTCAGAAGTTGATCTCGAAGCACCTCGCTGAATTCGCCGGAGCGGTCGCTCTGGTGGCCCGCAACCGCCAATCTTTGATTTTCGAGAAAGGGTTTTTGACCGAAGTCAGCGTCGGAGGGCAACGTCCACGGCCTGCCTGGGAGCGTTCTGTGACTGCCGAGCACTGGTCGACCGTGCGCGCGTTGCGGCTGAGGTTGGGAACTCCGGTGTGGTGGCTGACGGCACTGGCGAACCAAGCGCCGTTCAAGCGTCTGCTGCTGATCGAATGCAATTGCATCTCGCTGCAGCGAAAGCAGCCGACCGACTTTTTCACCGCGGTCACTCGACATCGAGCGCCAGGGCGGCTGGCACTCAAGTGGGCGGGAGGCGTCATTGCCGGCCTGAGCCCCGAACACCGACAGTCTCTTGCTGAATCAGTGACCAACGCCGACATCAGGGCCATGATTCACGAGTTCGCGTGAATTCAGCCTCGCTGGGACACCGGTCAACGGATCCACGGCGAGTTGCGTACTTGTCGTTCAGACGGCGGTGCTTGCGGGGCTGGGTTCAGACCCGCGGGTGACGTTTCTGCAGCTCTGGGAGACTCTCGACTTGGAGCAGAGGCTATTTCTTGATCTCTGCCTTCACGGTGGCCGTGCCGCCGGCCGTGACCTTCACTGAGACCTTCTTCGCGACGCCCTGCTTCGTGTTTTTCAGAATGAAAGTCACATTGCCTGCTGGCACGACCTGGGGCTTCAGCGGAGTCACTCCGAGCAACCGGTTCCCGAAGAACACCTCGACGCCCGGGTTCACCTTGAACACCACCTTGCCGGTGCGCACCGGCCGTTTCTTCGGCGGCGTCTCGTCGGGTTCATCAGGCGACCCCGCGTCAAGCACCTCGGCCCGCACATCGATGACCGGCTCGACCGGCTTGGGTACCTCGGGCACCGGCTGAGGCGGCACCGGCCGCACGTCGACCTGCCTCGGTGGTGGCACCGGCACGTCGGCCTTGCGCGCCCCGATGATGCCCACCAGGGTCACCGCCAAGAAGACCGCCGCGGTGAGCAGCCCAATCGCCACCACCACCCGGGTCTGCGCCGCCGCAGGCACCACCGCGAGCGTGGTCTCGGCATCATCGGGGTCTGATTCGATGACCGGCGCGGTACCGAGCACCAGCGGCTGCGTGCCCACATGCGCGACCGCGCCCGAGTCATGCTTCTGCGCCGCCCGAGCCCCGAACACGTCGATCAAAAACGCGCGCACATCGGTCGGCACGACCGTCTGCCCGGTCTGCGTCAGCCACGCCTCGAGCGCCTGGCTCATCTCGGCCGCGCTGGCCCACCGCTCGGCCGGGTCGAGCGCGAGCGCCTTGCTCAAGATCTGCTCGAGGCCCTTGGGCAACGCACCGGTCGGCGCATACGGCGTGGTCGGCACGCTCAAGGTCTCGACCGACAGCTGAATGTTGGCCGGCTTGCTGAGCGCGAGCACCTCGTACATCACCACCGCGAGCGCGTACACATCGGCCCGCCGGTCAGCAGGGGGCACCTGCCGCACCAGCTCAGGCGCCATGTACGCGAGCTTGCCCCACGGCGTGGTGCGCCGGAGCGTCGCGTTGCTCATCGCCTTGGCGATGCCGAAGTCGACCAGCTTCGCCTGCCCCGAGAAAGAGACGAGAATGTTCTCAGGCGTCACGTCGCGGTGGAGAATGCCGAGCAGCGTGCCCTTCTCATCGGTCAGCTCGTGCGCCGAATGCAGCCCCTGCAACACCTGGCTGCACAGCCGCACCGCGAGCCGCGGCGGCACCTTGAGGCCCTTCTTGCGGCACTCTTCGATCAGCATTCGCAGCGAGCGGCCGTGCACGTACTCCATCGCCATGAACCAGGTCTCGGCTTCGTGCTCGAGCCCATAGACCTGCGCGATGTTCGGGTGCTGCAGCAGCGCGGCGAGCTTCGCCTCGTTCAAGAACTGGTCGATGAAGCCCTGGTCTTGCGCGAGGTGCCGCAAGATGCGCTTGACCACCACCGTCTTGGCGAAGTTCGCGGGCCCTTCTTGCCGCGCGAGAAACACCTCGCCCATGCCCCCGGTCGCGAGCAGTGACAGCAACCGGTACCGGCCGAGCATTTGATCTGGTGCCACGCGAGAGGCCTTATAAAGAAGGAGAGAGCCGCCGTGCAGCTTGTTCGAGCGTCACCGCTTGACGATCTTCGGCCAACCACGAAAAGAGGGTCGACAGGCGCTTGAGCTTCTGCGCCACCGGCACCCGCAGGTCTCGTTGCTGGGCGGCCAGCTGTGGCGCGACGCCATCGCTCACGTCGAGTACGTCGACCGCATGCAGCTCGAAGTTGAACAGCTCGTCGTGCCGAAGCCTGCGAAACGTCGCCTCGACCAGCGCCCAGGGCATCGAGGTGGCGAAGGTGCCGATGAAGGGCACCCGCGCCCACGGGCTCACCGACATCGGCAGCTCGACCAGCGGCGCTGAGCCCCGCGTGTACGGGTTCTCGTGCGACGGCCGGTACGGCACACGCGGCGCGAGCAGCACCTTCGGCGAATCGAGCACCGCCCGCGACGGCCGGCCGGCCACCTGCAACACCGCCATCACCGAGGCCTTGGCCGCGTAATACGGCGCCGCCGGAAATGCCGACGAGTCGTACGCATACCCGCGCGAGAGCACCGCCTCGAGCATCGCCGAGCTGAAGGTGTAGCCCGGGGCCCGAAACCCGACGGGAGTCACTCCCAGTGCCGAGGTCATCGCGGCTTCGCACTGCTTCAGGTCAGCTTCGATCTCGACCGCGGTGCGGCGCGAGAGCGCGTAGTCATGCGAGAAGCTGTGATTGGCAAGCTCGACCCCGCTCGCGTGCGAGGTCTTCAGCGCCGTGACCAGCTCGGGCGACCCCAGGTCGCTGCCGATGACGAAGAACGTCGCTGGCAGCCGGGTCTGCGAGAACAGCTCGAGGTACCGGGGTATCGCCTTGGTCGCGACCAGCCCCCGGGCCTCGTCAGAGAGCGCCGACTCGGGCACTCCTTGAATGCGGCAATAGTGCGGGAGCGAATCGAGATCGACTGAGACGGCGGCGAGCCTCACTGGCCCCTGACGCGAATGACATACACCAGCCGCGCCACCTGCTTGAGCACGTTGGGCACCCGGCGAAAGAGGTGAATCGACGGCTGCCGCTTCTCATGCAGCTGAATCGGTATCTCCCGAACCTCGAGGCCTTCGCGCCAGGCACGCACCACGAATTCAGAGGCGAACACGTCCATATCGACGACGCACTTGTCGATGACGGGCAGCAGCGCCTCGCGCCGAAAGGCCTTGAGGCCGTGGGTGTCGGTGCCCTTGAAGCCCAACGCAACGCGCAACAAGCCGTTGTGCATGCGGGTGGCGACCCGCCGAACGATGGGCCGCTGGTCAGAGGCGCCCTTGGCCGCCTTCGAGCCGACGATCAGGTCAGCGTCGCGCCGCTCGAGCCGGGGTATGGCCTGGTCATAGAAGACGAGATCGCACAAATCGATTTCGTCGCAGACCACCAGCGTGCCGCGGGCCTCGAGAATGCCGCGCTTGAGCGCCGACCCGTAGTTGGGAGTTTCAGAGTGAAACCACCGCAAGCGTGGGTTCTTCGCGCACATCTGCTCGAGCAGGGCGGGCGTCGAGTCACGGGAGCCGTTCTCGGCGAAAATGATTTCGTAGTCCCAGCCGCGCTCGGCCAGACCGGCGGAGAGCTCACGGGCGGCCTGCTCGATGATGGCCTCCTCGTTGTAGACGGGGATGACGACCGAAATGTGGGGCGTCTGCGCAGGCATAAGAACGACCGAGCGCCTAACACGATGAATCGCCAGCGTCACCCTTGTGAAGTAGCGTGCGGCCGGTTCCGTACAGGCCCCCGTGCTGGGAGCATCATGAAAGTCTCGTGTCCCTCCTGCAGTGCAACGCTCAACATCGACGACAAGAAGATCCCTGCCGGAGGCGCGCGCATCAAGTGCCCGACCTGCAGCAACGTCTTCCCCGTCAAACCGGGAGCCGTCGCGCTCCCTGGCATGGCAGCCCCGGCTCCCGCCGCCGCCGCGCCGCCCCCGGTCTCGGGCGCGGTGCCGTTGCCAGGCCTGTCGGTGGCCAAGCCGACCCGCCAGAATTGGGAAGAAGCGCCCACCCGCGCGGTGCCGATGAGCGGTATCCCCGGGGCGTTGACCGCGGCCGCTCCGCCTTCGAACGTGAACGTGCCACCGCCTGGCCAGCCGATGTCGGCGGCGCAGAGCGCGCGTACCGCCGTGATGCCCGCGCTGACCCGCACGCACCTGGTCAACTCGGCCGGCGCCGTGCCGCTGCCCGGGCCCGCGTTGCCCACCAGCCCCTTCGCTGACTTCGGCTCGTCAGAAGAGCAGACCAGCGTGGGCGAGATACCCAGGGCCCCGGCGCCCGAGCCCATCGACGATGGGTTCTCGACCGATTCGGTGCCGCAGCCGACCCGCATCGACGCGCGCGAGCAGACCCTCGGCTCGGCGGGCATCGCCTTCTCGAGCCCCTCTGGCTCGGTGCCGTTGCCGGGGTCGAGCTCGGGCGTGAGCAAAGGCTCCGACGTTCGCGCCAGCCCCTCTTCGTCGGGCGTGCCGTTGCCCGGTGGCAGCCGCGCTCCCAGCTCGCGGCCCTCGGGCGTCTCGGGGGGAGTGCCCCTGCCGGGCGCTTCGACCCGCCAATCATCGGCCGGGTTCACCGCCCCGCCTCAGCAGGAGACGTACGTCGGGCAGCCTGGCGCGGTGCCGCTGCCCGGCGCCTACGAGCAGCCTGCGCAAGAGGGCTTCGGCGGGGGCGCGTACGAGCAGCCTGCGCAGCAAGAAGGCTTCGGCGGCGGCGCGTACGAGCAGCAACCGCAAGAGGGCTTCGGCGGCGGGGCGTATGAGCAGCCGCAGCAGCAAGCCTTCGGCGGTGGCGCGTATGAGCAGCCGCAGCAGCAAG
>JANLPS010000229.1:0-4057 GCA_031367385.1 Archangium sp.
GGGGGCTCGGGGCGGGGGCTCCCGAGTGCGGGCTCTTGAGTGGGGGCTCTGCGTCACGGCTCAGCAAAACGTCTCATGGTGAGCCTGTCGAACCACGCCCTACCCTGCACTGGGCCCTCAGCGCGCACGCCCGGCAGTTCACCTTCACCGGTGCGCTCGGGCACGCCCCGCTCATGCCGTAGTGACAAAGCGCGAAGTCGTACCGAACCGGGTCATGCGGGTCGAGCCGCCGCAGCGACGCCGTAATCTCCTCGGCCATCGCCCATGAAATCGTCTTCTGCCGCGTCAGGCCAAGCCACTGCGAGATGCGCCCAACGTGGGTATCGACGGGGATAATCAGGTCTGCCGGCGAGACCTGTTTCCACACGCCGAGGTCCATCGCGTCGGGGCCGCGCACCATCCACCGCAGGTACAGGTTCAGTCGCTTGGCCGCTCCCGCCGCGGCCGAAGGCAACAGGTGACTGAGCCCTCGCACCGGCCCGAGCGCGCGCTTGAGCTCACGCAGCGGCGCAGCCTCGCGAATCGTCTTGGTGAACTCCCCGAGTGACGGCTGCAGCGACTGCGAGCGCCCTTTGATGAACGCATTCTCGAGCGAGCCATGCGCCTGAAGGGTCGCTCCCATGCCCATCAACAGCACGCCCAGGTCAGTCGGCACGTTGAACCGGTACACGAACCCGCGCAGCAACGCCTTCGCCTGCGGCACCGTCAACTGAGCCACGAACTTCGCCGGAGAAGGCCCCATCTGCTCGAGCAACCCCTGAATCTTGGGCTTGAAAAAGCCCGCCCGGCCATACGCCAGCGCGGTCGACAGCAGCCCCACCACCTCGACGTCGCGCGGGTCTCGATACCGACGGGGAAATTCGAGCGGGTCTGCCGCGATGCGCCCCGCCCAGTCTTCAGGCCTGGCGAACGCATCGAGCAACGGCTTGAGCCGCTGCGCTCTCGCCGCTGACAGCACTAC
This sequence comes from Archangium sp., assembly GCA_031367385.1. Taxonomy (GTDB): domain Bacteria; phylum Myxococcota; class Myxococcia; order Myxococcales; family Myxococcaceae; genus JAEUJT01. The sequence continues at coordinate 962 of JANLPS010000229.1, forward strand.
CGCGAGAGCTCGCGAATCAAGTGCCCGAGCTCGGGCAGAATCAGCTCTTCGAAGGCCAGCTCGACCGCGCGCGGAGACCCTGGCAGCGCGAACACCACCGCCCCCTTCACCGTGCCCGCCACCGCCCGTGACAGCATCGCCGCGGGGCCGATCTTCCGGTACGAGAGCATTCGAAACAGCTCTCCGAACCCGTCGAGCGTCTTCTCGAACATCGGAGTGACCGTCTCGACCGTCACGTCTCGGCGCGACAGCCCGGTGCCTCCCGAGATCGCGATCGCCCGAGCCCCGAGGACCAAGGCCTTTCGAATTTCCGAGCTCAGCGCATCGGCGTCATCGTGAATCACGACCTGCCCCACCACCGTGTGCCCAGCGCCCTCGGCGAGCGCGCGCATGGTGGCTCCGCTCTCGTCATGCGCCTCGTCGCGCGTGTCAGAGCAGGTCACCAGATAGATCGACACCTTCACCTGCGAATCAGCGCGGTGCTCAGCCACCGGGTCAGCGTGGGTGTGCTCGTGCTCGTGCCCGTCGTGCGCCATGAATGACTCCTTTACGGGTTCGGGTTGAACCCAACCACGACCAACTGCCCATTCTCGACCTCAGTCTCGAACGCGGGTTGATCGTCACACACCCCAGGCGACGTCACGTTCTTGCCCGTGGCGACGTTGAAGCCGACCTCGTGGCACGGGCAAATCACCAACGGGCCCTCGAGTCGACCCCCTGAGAGCAAACACCCGGCGTGGTTGCACCAATCATCGAGGGCGGTGGTGCGGCCGTTGACGCATGCCACCAGCACGTTGCGCTTGCCCACGGCGTACCCGCGCATCTCCCCCTCTTTCAGGTCGGCGGGGCCCAACGTGATTCGCGAATCAGAGCTCATGCGAGGCGGCACGCTATAGCGCTATATGTCTCAAGCACATGCCACCGATCGACAAATCACATGTAGTCAAAATGCTCCGAGACTACGGCGCGTACCTGCAGATCAAGGGCGAGAACTTCTTCAAGACCCGCGCCTACGACGTCGCGGCTGACCGAATTGCCGGGCTGACCGAAGACATCACCAAGGTGGTGGCCGAGAAACGCCTGGGCGAGCTCCCCGGCATCGGAGAGTCGATGGGCTCGAAGATCGCCGAGCTCGTCACCACCGGCAAAGTCGAGGCGTTCGAGAAGCTCAAAGCCGAGTACCCGCCGGGCATGCTGCAGCTGCTCGCCGTGCCTGATCTGGGCCCCAAGAAGGCCAAAGTGCTGTGGGACGAGCTCAAGGTCGGCAACATCGATGAGCTCGAAAAAGCCTGCAAAGAACAACGGGTTCGGGTCGTCAAAGGCATGGGGCAGAAGACCGAAGAGAAGCTGCTCGCGGGCATCGACCTCGCGCGCCGCTCGATGGCCGTCGGCGGTCGCAAGATCTTGGGCGACGTGCTGCCCCAGGCCGAAAACGTGCTCGAATGGGTGCGCAAAGGCCCGGGCGTGATTCGCGCGAGCCTGGGCGGCAGCGTTCGCCGCATGAAAGAAACGGTCGGCGACATCGACATCATCGCCTCGGCGCCCGACGCCGCCGCTGTGTTCGCGCACTTTTTGAAATACCCGACCGTGGGCCAGGTGATCGGCTCGGGAGAATCGAAGACCAGCGTTCGCTTGCTCGACACCGAGATGCAGGTCGACCTGCGCGTCTTGCCCGACGAAGACTTCGCCACCGCCCTACACCACTTCACCGGCAGCAAGGCGCACCACATTCGGCTGCGGGGGTTGGCGGCTGATCGCGGGTACACCATCTCGGAGTGGGGCGTGCACCGGCTCAAAGCCGAGCCCGCCCAAGCCAAGCGCGGGGTCGCCAAGCACGAAGACGCTGAAGAGAAGATGCGAATTCTCGAAGAGAAAGACCTCTACGCGCTGCTCGGCATGCAGTTCGTACCGCCCGAGCTGCGAGAAGATTCAGGCGAAATCGAGGCCGCGCTCAAGAACGAGCTGCCGACCGATTTGATCACCGCCGAAGACATCGTGGGCAATGTGCACTCGCACTCCACCTGGAGCGACGGCCGCGACTCGCTCGAGGACATGGCCCGCGCCGGCCTCGCATTGGGCCTCAAGTACATGACGGTGACCGAGCACTCACAGACCGCCGGGTACGCGGGAGGCCTCAAGCTCGACGACCTCAAGCGCCAGTGGGAAGAGATCGACGGCATCAACGAGCGCGTCAAAGGCATCACCCTGCTCAAGGGCATCGAGAGCGACATTCTCGAAGACGGGCGGCTCGACTACGACGACTCGATTCTCGAGCAGCTCGACGTGGTCATCGGCTCGATTCACGCGAGACACAGCCAAGACGAAGACGCGATGACCCGCCGGGTGCTCAACGCGTTCGACAACCCGTACTTGAACATCTGGGGCCACCCCACCGGGCGGCTGCTCAACAAGCGCGACCCCTCTCCCATGCGAATCGACGAGATTTTAGACAAGGCCGCAAAGAAGGGCATCACCGTCGAGGTCAACGGCTGCCCCGACCGAATGGACCTCGCGAGCGACTCGGTGCGCAAGGCGCTCGCGCGCGGCATTCGCCTCAGCGTCAGCACCGATGCGCACTCGGTTCGAGAGCTCAAAGAGCACCTGGTCTTCGCAATCGCCACCGCGCGGCGCGGGTGGGCACGCAAGGGTGACGTGGTGAACGCGCGTGACTTGAATGGGTTCAAAAAGGCGATCGCCCGGCCGGGGTAGGTGCGCCCTTTCCTTACTCTGGGGTTCGAGGGCGCCCCGGGTATAGTTCTCACCAGATGACTCCCCCTCGAATTCGGTACGTCGACCTGGCCGCGCACAATGCGCCGCTGCGTGAAAAACTGCTCGCCGCCGTCGACCGCGTGCTCACCCACGGCAACTTCATTCTCGGCCCCGAAGTCGCGCAGCTCGAGAAAGCGCTCGCCTCATTTCTCGATGTACCGCACGTCGTGGGCGTCTCGAACGGCACCGACGCGTTGGTGTTGGGCCTCAAGCTGCTCGGCGTGAAGGCCGGCGACGAGGTCATCTGCCCGTCGCACTCATTCGTGGCCACAGCGACCTCGATTCGGCTGCTGGGCGCGGTGCCCGTGCTGGTCGACATCGACGAGC
>JANLPS010000235.1:0-4834 GCA_031367385.1 Archangium sp.
GACGACGGTCACATGGCGATCAACTACCGCTTCGACCGATCGCTGGCCTATCTCGCGCCGCGGCTCGATCGCGGCTGACGCTCGACCCTCGTCGACCGGGCGGCTGAGGCTTCGAACGCCGTGAGGCCCGATGGTTACCCATGCGTCGTGCGACTTCTGACTGCTGTGAGCTCGATCCTCCTCCTCGCCGGGTGTGGCCCAGCCATCACGGCGTCGTGCCCACCCTCCAGCACGTTGACCTATTCGAACTTTGGCCAAGGGTTCGCCACGAGCTACTGCGTGAGCTGCCACTCGAGCGCGTTGGTCGAGAAGGGCGTCGACCTCTCTTCGCAGGCCTTGGTCGCCCAGCACGCGGGCGTGGTCTACCAGGAGGCCTCCGCGAAGAGCTCGATGCCCCCGCCAGGTTCTGCGCCTGCTCCCACTGCAGCCGAGCGGGCCCAGCTTGGCGACTGGCTTGCCTGTGGTGCCCCTTGATTATTCCCGGGCCAAGACGATTCTCTGCGCTGCGTCGGCATGGTGATTGCTGATTGACGGCGCATGAAAATGACCATTCGCAGTGCAATCGCAGCCCTTTCACTCTTCGCCGTCGCCGCGTGCGGTGGCACCGCCAACTCGCGTGACCTCGGCAACGTCGCCATTGGTACCCGCTCGGTTCACGTGACGCTCGAGAGCGCATTCGGCGACGGTGTCGTCTCGAAGTACGCCATCAAGCCCAATACCGGCACTGACAAGCCCGACAGCGTTCAGTGCTGGTGGGGCGCCCAATCAGATGCGTCGACCAAGGTCACCGCGGGGTATGACTCAAAAGACCTCGACTTCGACTGCCTGGTGCTGACCAAGCACCCGGCTGACGGCAAGTTGTTCATCGAGCTCACCTACGGTTCGATGTCAGACAGCGGCAGCATCGCGGTTCCCGCGACCTAATCGCCTCAGCGTGCGCGATTCGATGCAGGTCTACGACAGCTCGAACCGGTAGCGCATGCCGCGGAGGTCTTCGATGACGTCACCCGGCAGCAAGCGGGTTGGCACGGCGCGGTGGCCATTGAGTGCCACGCCGTGCTCCATCGGTATCAGGCACCACTGCGGAGACTGCTGCCGAATGATGAAGCTGGTGAGCAGCCCCTCGCGATTGACGCCTTGGGCAATGGCTCGCAGCCTGTCGGGTTTCGAGCTGCCCACCCAGAGCCCGGTGTGAATCGGCAAGCGCCGATCGCTCGGCAAACCGTCGTGCGCGAAGTCGAGCCCCTCGGGTACGTGCTGCACCTCGAGCCAGGCATGGCGAATCACCGGCATCACCTGCTCAGCCCTCGTCTGCAAGGCAGGAAAACGCTTGGGCAATCTTCGTATCAACGCGTCGACGAAGCTCGAGGGCGGCAGTGGTTGCGTCATGTACCCGAGTGAGAGTCGGCGCAGCGTCGGCGCGAGGTTCGACGTCAGAATGCCCCGCAAGACCACCGCTGCATCGCCTTGCAGACGGCGCGGGCTGGGCACGCTCCAGGTCGAGAGGTCGACCGTGAGCTCGCGAACCCACCGCGAAATTCGCAGCGAGAGCACCCGCGCGAGCACCTCGGTGTCTTGAAACGTCGAGTCACCAGTGCACCGAATGCGCACAGTGTGCACGAGGCCGTGCTTGAGCACGAGCTCGAGACGCCCATCGTCCATCAGCGGCTGGAGGCCTTCGAAGACCTCGGGCCTGGGCTGACCCGCGATGACGTCTTCTCCGAGTGGGTCGCCATGCTCGAGCAACGCGTCGGCCCACACCTGCACCCGGCTGGCGTCATCGGGGTTGGCGTCGATGGTCGCTTCGAGCTCGGGGTCGTGGTGCTCTGGGCGGTCGAGAAAAACGAGCAGCGTGCCGTGGAGCGAGACGAGATCTCCGTGCGAGAGCACGTGGTTGGCGACGCGGTGGCCGTTGACCAGGGTGCCGCCGGTCGACTTGAGGTCTTCGATGCGCCAGCGCCCGCCGTCACTGGCGAAGCGGCAGTGCCACCGCGAGACGTGAGGAGAGTCGATCACGATCTCGCGCTCGGCGGTGCGACCGACGTTGAGCGAGTGCGCACCGTCGGGCAACTCGAGGAGGCTCGAGGTGAAGGTGTCGAGATCGATGCGTTTGAGCCAGGCTTTCACTGCACGACCTCGAAGCGGTATTTGCCGGCGGCCTGAATGTCGATCACATCGCCGGGCAACAGCAAGTACACCGAGTCGACCCGCGCGTTGACGCGAATTTCGCCCCGCAAGCGACCCGCGACGAGCCTCCAACGGCCTTCATGTGGGGCAAAGTGGCAGGGGTTGCCATCAGCGATGAAGGGTATGCCGGGCGGCGTCTCGAAGTGAAGCTGGGTCTTGTTGCCACGGCGAAGGCGAGTCACGTCGGTCAACGGGCGAAACCCATCGGTCACTCCGAAAGACTTCACGCCAGGCTCGATGCTGAGCTGCCGCAAGCCGGCGCTTCGGCCAGTGGTGAAGACGTCGGTGTCGCGCAGGCTGGGCGCATTGAGGGCGAGCTCTTCACTGGCAGACACCCTCGGGCCCGAGGGCTGTGAGACCAGGTACCCCAACTTCAAATTCGTCAGTGAAGGCGGGAGCGCAGGCAGCCTCGCCACGTACCGCTGGGCGTCGAGTACGTCTTCGAGGCCGACCGAGGCAGGCCCGACCTTGAGCTGTGGCACGTCGATGACCAGCTCGCGGGTCAGCTGACCGATTCGCAAGCCGAGCAGGGTCGAGACCGCGTCTTTCCAATCGATCGGCAGGTGACCGACGACCGGCCGCACGGTCGCGCGCTTGATGAACCCGAACTGCCACTCGATCTCGACCTCGCCGCTGACGAAGGGGTCCCACAGGGGGCCGAGCCAGGGCAGGTGGTCGACCCGCTCGGCTCGTCGGGTGCGCATGATGCGGTCGCCCAATGGGTCACCGCGCTCGAGCAGCCAATCGGCGTAGACCAGCCACGGCGCAGGCTCATCGGGGGCCTTGGCGATCGCCGCGATCAGGGTCGGGTCGTCGGCGGGAGCCTCGGTGTCGAACCGCACCTGGGTGGTGCCGAATTCGATCAGGTCGCCGCGAAAGAGGGCGCGCGGGTAGACGAGCGCCGTGCCGTTGACGCGGGTGCCGTTCTCAGAGCCCAGGTCGCGAACGCGCCAGAACCCGGCCTCGAACACCACCGCGCAATGGCGGGGCGAGACGCGCGGGTCTTCGACAACCAGCGTCGCTTTGGGCGAGCGGCCGAAGACGATCGTGCCCGAGTCGTCGGGCAGCGAGATGCGATCTCCCGCTGGTTGAATTCGTTCGAGCCAAGCCTTCACAAGGAGTGAAGACTAGTCTGCTTTTTCGCGCTTCTCGCTGCGGCCAGCACGGTAGCGGGCGTTGAACTGCAGCTGACGCTTGCGCATGCGAACCGACTTCGGAGTGACCTCGACCAGCTCGTCGGTCGCGATCCACTCCAAGGCCTTCTCGAGGCCCATCTCGACGGGGGGCGTCAGAATGACGTTCTCGTCACGGCCGGCGGCGCGAATGTTGGTGAGCTTCTTTTCACGCGAGGCATTCACGTCGAGATCGTTGGGGTGCGCGTGCTCGCCGATGATCATGCCCTCGTACAGTTGCGTACCAGGTGCGACAAACAGCTTGCCGCGCTCTTGAATCGAGAACAGCGCGTAGGGGATGGCGTCGCCCAGGCGGTCGGCGATCATCGCGCCGTTGGAGCGCTTGGGGATGTAGCCCATCCACGGCTCCCAGCCGTCGAACTGCGACGACATGATGCCTTCACCCTTGGTGATGGTGAGAAACTCGCTGCGAAAGCCGACCAGGCCACGCGCGGGGATGCGGAACTGGAGACGCACGCGAGCGCCGCCGAGGTTGGTCAAGTCCATCATGCGGCCTTTGCGGGGCCCCAGGCGCTCAGTGACGATGCCGACCGAAATTTCGGGCACGTCGGCGAAGAGCAGCTCCATCGGCTCGTGCTTGACGCCGTCGATTTCTTTGATGATCGGCTCGGGGTTCGAAGCTGTGAGCTCGAAGCCTTCACGGCGCATGGTCTCGATGATGACGGCCAGCTGCAATTCGCCGCGGGCGACGACCCGGAACGCGTCGGGCGCATCGGTCTCTTCGACGCGAATCGAAACGTTCTTGTACGACTCTTTTTGCAGGCGATCGCGCAAGTTGCGCGAGGTCACGTACTTGCCCTCTTTGCCTGCGAGCGGCCCGTCGTTGACCCTGAAGATCATCATCATGGTCGGTTCATCGACCTTGATTCGGGGCAGGGGGCGGGGGTTCTCGACGTCGCCGATGGTGTCGCCGATGCTCAAATCTTCGATGCCAGCGACGCAGACGATTTCGCCCGGGCCAGCGTCGGTGATTTCGACGCGCTTGAGGCCCGAGAAACCGTACAGCTTCACGACCTTGCCCATCTCGACCTTGCCCAAGTCGCGGGAGATCGACACCGGCATGTTCGGCGCCAAGCGGCCAGCCGAGATGCGGCCAATGCCCAGGCGGCCGACGTAGTCGTCGTAATCGAGGTTGGCGAGCAAGAGCTGGGTCGGCGTGCCCTCTTCAGGCTTCGGCGGCGCGGGAATGTGGGTCAAGATCGAGTCGAACAACGGGTGCAGGTTGGTGCCGATCTCGTCGAGCTTGAGCGAAGCTTTGCCTTCACGGGCGATCGCGAAGATGACCGGAAAATCGAGGTCTTTCTCTTCGGCGCCCAAGTCGATGTAGAGCGAGTAGACGGCGTCGAGCACGTCCATCGCGCGGGCGTCTTTGCGGTCGATCTTGTTGATGACCAACACGGTCTTCAAGCCAAAGCCGAGGGCCTTGCCCAACACGAAGCGGGTCTGGGGCAGGG
>JANLPS010000247.1:0-17166 GCA_031367385.1 Archangium sp.
ACCTTGTGCGAAAACCGGCGCCGCCGCGAACATCACGGCGAAACCAGCAAGTCCGATAAGCGATTTACGATTCATGTTGTGTTGCCTCCGAGAAACCCTTCAGCAAGCTGCGATCCACCTGAAGGGTTGGTTACTGGTGAAGCGATACTGCGAGGTTGGCGACCGGGTTGAGGGCGGTGCGGCGGGGGCTGTGGGGAGGAGCCCCCACGCGATCTGAGGGCTGGGCCCCCCTTTTCACAACCCGCTGCTGAAGGCGTCGTCTGAGAAGGTGATCAGCCCCTTGGGCTTCTTGGTCGCGGGCGGGGTGAAGCGCACCGGCTGCACGAACAGCGACCCGATGCCCGAGCCCCGCGGGTCGTTCTCGCGGCCGACCTGAAAGTACACGTAGATGTCATTGGTGCCCTTGCTGATGACCAGGCCCGAGTTGTTCGGGGCCGGGCGCGCCAGGGTCGCGACGAGACCTACATTGAAGATGTCGATGTCGTAGCAGGCGCGGCCGTCGGGCGTCGCCTTCGCCTCGACGATGGAGTACCCGTAGCCGTGCTCCTGCTGAAACTGCTTGTCGGCTGAGAGCGGGTCGGTGTGCTTCTCGATTTCGCCCACGTTCGAGACGCCGTCGCGGTCGTCGTCTTGCAAATCTTCGGCGATCAGCGGGTTGGTGCCACCGTTCTGTTCGACGATGTCGGGTATGCCGTCGCCGTCGGTGTCTGAGATGCACGCGTCGGTGCCGATGACGCGCTCTTCGCAGTCGTTGAGCCCGTCGTTGTCTTGGTCGTTGGTGGCCGCGCAGCCCGAGATGATGTTCAGGTTGGCGGGGTTGTCTTGGGGCTTGAGGCCCATGCGAATCTCGACGCCGTCATTGAGGCCGTCGCCGTCGCTGTCGGGCTTGGTCGGGTCGGTGCCGAACGAGGCCTCTTGGTCGTCAGACAGGCCGTCGCCGTCGCTGTCGATGAGCAGCTTGCCGTCGCGGGCGATGGAGTTTCGGTTGAACGCGATCAGCCGCTTCAGAATCAGGCCCGACTGGAGCGAGCCCTTGTTGATGCTCTGCATCGTGCCCTCGACCTGGCCGGGGCTCGTGACGCGCAGCGTGGTGCCGCCGGCCTGGGCGATCGCGCTGCCCTGAAGCTGGGTCAGCGGGTCGGGCATGCCAGAGGCCACGTAGATGGGCTGCACTTGCACCTGGCCCGCGCCATAGCGAACGCCGATGGCCTTGAGGCCTTGGGTGACCCGGCCCAGCTCGCACGAATAGCACTGGGGGTTGTTCGCGCCGTACATCTGGCACGAGGTGTCGAGGCCGGCGTTGAAGGCGGGGTTCGCGCAGCTGGTATCTGAGCTGGTGATGACCAGAATCACGAGGTAGCGGGTGCGGGCCACCTGGCCGCGGCAGCCGGTCTGCATGTCGCCGCTGATCAGGCTCTCGGCGAGCTTGAGGCCCGAGCGAATCGAGATGGGGCCGCCCTCCATGCGATTGCCGCTGTACTTGGCGAGCCCGGTGCTCAGCGCGACCGGGTCGCGGGTGAAGGCGCCTTGGTAGCCGGTGGCGACGCTGTGGTACCCCGCGATGGCGAACGAGAGCGAGGTGTTCGAGTTCTCGGTCATCACCGTGTTCACCGAGCTGAAAATCTCGCCGACGATCTCGGTCTGCATGCCAGCCCCGGTGGGCAGCATGAACAACACCTTCACAGGAAACGCCTCGCCCGCAGCGAGGGGCACGCAGACGTTGCCCTGCAGTTCGGTGCGATCTGGGCCTGAGACGCCCCCGGGGCCCGTGGCGTAGAGCCCTGCGTCAGTACAGCTGCCGAGAACCAAGCCGAGCGCGGTGATGACCAGGAGTCGCATGCGCGGCGCACGTTACACAACGCAGTGACGCTGCGCTTGTTTGCGCACTGGTGTGGTCATTCGTGTGGGTGAATGGGCGAAAAAGGGGACAGGCTGCTTTATTGCGCGGGGCACTCGAGTGGCCCGGCCAATAAAGCAGCCTGTCCCCTTTTTACTCGTCGTCGGCCGACCCTGCGTCGAGCCGGCGCGCCCTGCCCCGCTCGGCGCACAGCTTTAGATTTTTCTCTAAATACGCAAACGGCAACCCCGCCTCGAGCCGAAACTGATTGCCGTCTTCGGCCGAGCCGACCCGGGCCATTTGCAGAATCTCGGCTTCGTCGCTCTGCCCTTCGGCCTTGGCCTGCAGCCGGGTGAGCGTCAGGGCCGACCCGAGCGCCTTGCGGAGGTCTTCAGTCTTGCGCGGGTCAGAGCCCTCGATGTCGGCGACCAACCCCACATCGCGCGTCACATCGGCGTGCAGGCTCACCCTGCCCGCCGACTCGGTGATGACCTTCGCCAGCGCCGGGTTGTCTTCACTGACCATGCGCGCCAGCCCCGCACCGGTGAGGGTGCCGTACATCTCGCCGTACGCATCTTCAGGCTTGAGCACCGGCGGCTCGGTCGAGCCCGTGCCCTCGAGGCGATCGAGGGTGGCCTTCACGTCTTCGGCGTTTCGGCCGATGACCAGCAGCTGCTGGTTCCACACTCCGGCGACGCTCGATTGCCCATTCGGCGCGCGCCGCTCGAAGAGGGTGCTGTGGCGGCCCCACTGCTGTGACGACTCGGCGTGCAGCATGGTCTTCACGTCGGCCGAGCTGAAGTTCCCCGAGACCAGCATGGTCGAGTCGGCCATCGAGATGCGGTCGACGCTGCTCAGTGGGTCGAGCCCGGCATCGCGCAGCTCATCGAGCATCTCCGGGCGACCGGCGAAGAGGCAGTCGATGAGCAGGTCTCCGATGGCGGAGTGCCGAATCGCGTTCGCCTCGACCACGACCGCCGCGTACTTCACCGTCGGCGGCATCGCGGCCAGCACCGGGTCGAGCGGCCGCACCGCCTTCATCACCGGCAGCCCCGCGTCGTCGAGCTGCGCCACCGGTACCCACGTCTCGCGGTCGGTGTTTCGAGTGCGCTCGTCGCTCTTCATGCGCCTGGGCATCGACACCGTGGGCCGCTCGGGTATCGGGGCCTCGGCGCCGGTCATCAACCACGCGCCCAAGGCCAGCAACACCGCCGCGACCACCAACCAGGGCCAGCGCTTTCGGGGTCTGGCCATGATCAGGTGGGCTCGTCTGCTTGCAGCTTGAGCATCGCGCCAAGAAAGCCGGCCCAGCCGACGAAGCAGATGGTGACCATCACCACGAACCAGACGCCGCGAAAGCCCAGGTCGTCACCGAGCATGCGCTCGAAGAAGAGACCGGCAACGATGCCCATCGGCACGCCGACCGCGCTGCCGACCAGACCTCCGCGAATGAGCGCTTTGCGAGTGGCGACCACGGGGTCCACGGTACGCGTGGTTCGACGGGCTCACCATGAGAGTTTTATGGGTCCCACTCCAAAAGTTCGGCACGCCCCCAAAGCGCCCCTCTCATGGTGAGCCTGTCGAACCACGAACCCCGGCGCGAACCACAATCTCCCACCCTTCGCAGCAGGTGACTGAGTCATTGAGGTGTGCTCGGGTAACCCCATGAGCCGCGCCTACCGAATCAGCGTCAAAGAGTCCCTCAGCCGCCACGTGCAAGTCGAAGACGGAGTGTCTTCGAGCCTGGAGCTGCTCCCCATTTTGCAAAAAGAGCGCATGCGCGAAATTCTCGCCGCCGAGCTCGCCGGCAAGGGCTTCACCCGCGACGGCAACACCGCGACCCGCAAAGAGAAAGACGGCATCACCACCGAGATCAACCTCGAGACCGGCGACGTCAACGTCACCGCCGAGGGCCACGCCAACCTAGACCTCAAGACCGAGCGCACCGCGGTGGTCGACAACGCCGTCATCCCCGAGCGTGAAGCGGCCTTGCGCGAGACCGCCAAGGCCTCGCTCGAGCGCGAAGCCAAAGCCGAAGAAGAGGCCCTGCGCCGAAAGATCACCGGCCAGCTCGAGGGCACCCTGCGCGACCTGAAAGGCGAGCTCGACAGCGTCGTCAACCGCGTCACCGCCACCGCGCTCAAGCAGCGCGCCGCTGAGCTTGGGCAGGTCGAAGAAGTACACGAAGAGGCCAACGGCAGCCTCACCATCAAGGTTCGCGTTTAACGCTTATGAGCCTTCGAATTCCTGAAGAGCAGTTGCCGGTCGAGCTGACCGCGTTCGGCGCCGTCGAGGGCGCATACCCCGCTGAAATTTCGCGCATCACCGACGACCTGCGTCGCGGCCTGCCCACGCTGGTCGAATGCGAGAAAGAGCTGACTCCGTACCTCTACAAGGCCGTGCGCGATCGCCTCAAGAAAGAGGGCCGCACGTTTCTCTACCTCGATGGGCGGCCAGTCACCGATCTGCCGCCGCTGCCTCCGGGCTTGGGGCTGGTGGCGACCATCGTCTTCTATCTGCGCGAAGCGGTGCGCGGGGCGATGAACGAGCGCGTGCTGGTGCTCCCCCACTTAGACCTGCTCACCACCTCGGTCGGAGGCCTCACCAGCGAGGCGCGCGAGGTCATACCGCTGCTGTACGAGAACCCCGAGCTGGTCTTCTTGGGCTTCAAAGACCCCTCGTTTCCTCTGCCCAAGGTGATCGAGAACCTCTTCCCCAAGCGTGAATCGCTGCTCGGCGTGCCGCGAGATCGACTGGGCTCGCTGGTCACCCAGCGCGAGAGCCGCAAGCTGACCCACGAGCGCGAGCTCAGGCCCTACTCCCTCTACAAGCACCTCTCGGGCGTGAATGCGGTGCGCATGCGCCGCCTGCTCTCGACGCTGACCGGTGAAGACTACCCATCAGACCCCAAGCCCGCCGAGCGGCAGCTGCGGCAAGCGACGCTGGTCGGCCAGCTCACCCTGCCCGACGTCGATCTCGAGAAAGACATCGGCGGCTACGCAAAGGTGAAAGAACGGCTCAAGAAAGAGCTGCTCGACGTGCTCGCGCTCAAAGACGCGATGCAAGACGAAGCGGGCATGAAGAAGGTCGAGGGGCTCATCCCCCGCGGCATGATCTTCTGGGGGCCCCCAGGCACCGGCAAGACGCTCTTCGCCAAGGCGATGGCGACCTCGTTGGGTGCGGCGGTCACCATCGTCAGCGGGCCCGAGCTCAAGTCGAAGTGGGTCGGCGAGTCTGAAGAGAACCTGCGCCAGGTCTTCAACCGGGCGCGCCAGGCAGCGCCGGCGATCATCGTGTTCGACGAGCTCGACTCGTTCGCCACCGCGCGCGGCACCTACCAAGGCAGCGGCGTCGAGCACTCGATGGTCAACCAGCTGCTCACGGAGATGGACGGCTTTCGCAAAGACGAGCTGGTCTTCGTGGTCGGCACCACCAACTTCGTCGAGTCGCTCGACCCCGCCCTGCTGCGGCCCGGGCGCTTCGAATTTCACCTCCACATTCCGTACCCCAACGCCGAAGATCGGCGCGAGATCATCAAGATCTACGACCAGAAGCTCGACCTGACCTTGAGCGCTCGGGCGCTCGACTACCTGGTCAAGCGCACCGGAGACATCGTCGAAGGCGGCTCGACCCGCCACTCCGGCGATCACATTCAAGCCATCTGCCGGTCGATCGCCCGCATGCGGCTGCGCGAGAAGAAGGTCGGGCAGCCGACCGATGTCGACGACGTCGAGAAGGCGATGAACGCGTACGCCGAGCGGCCCGCGCTGACGCCCAAAGAAGAGCACGTGGTGGCGACGCATGAAGCGGGGCACGCGGTGGCGGCGCTGTTCACGCCGAACTCTCCGGCCATCGACCGCATCTCGATTCGCAGCGACCTGGCCGGCGCGCTGGGCTTCGTCAGCTACACCGACCCCGCGCACCGTTACGTGGTGACGCAGAACCAGCTGCTCGATCAAATCTGCACGCTCTTCGGAGGCCGCGAGGCCGAGCTGCTCTTGTGCGACGACCTGTCGATTGGCAGCGGCGCTGACCTCGACCGCGCGACCGCGATCGCCCAGGCCCTGGTCGAACAGTTCGGCATGGGCAACGAGTCGGTGGGCGTGCGGCGCTTCGAGAGCGAGCGCGACGAACGGCTGGCCGACTCGATGCGGCTCTCAGACTCGATGCGGGCGGCGATGGAGGGCTCGGTGCGGGAGATTCTCGAAGAGCAGCGCAAGCGCGCCGCGACGATTCTGAGAGAGCACAAGGCGTTGGTGGTCAGCCTGCGCGACCTGCTGCTCGAGAAGAAAGTGCTCGACCGCGAGGCGCTGGCGGGCATTCTGCCGGTGACTGAGAAAAAACTCACACCGCCGACCGATGGGTGACCCATGGCGACCCTGATTTTGAGACTCGACATCGACCCGACCACCAAGAAGAAGAACGTGTGGGTCAAGTACGAGAGTGATTCTGATGCGCTGCCCAGCGAGCACGAAGAGCAGCACAAGCGCATCGTCGAGGCACTGCTCGCTGACGGCACCATCAAGCCCGACGAGCTCGGCACCATTCGCATCGAGCGCGAGGGTCAGGGCGCGGTGCAGCCAGAGAAACCCCAAGAGGCTCCGGCGGCGCGCGAGGCCGTGGCGACGAAGAAGTAACCCTCCGTTCACCCTGAGGGACGGGTCGTCAGTACTCGATGAACGTCACCTCGAAGCCCTTCGAGCCGAGCACCAACCAGTGCCCGCGGGAGCCCAAGACCTGGCCGGGGCCGTAGTACGACAGCGAGAACGCGCCATCGACCCGGCGCACCACCACCGCCACATTGGCTTCAAACTGGGTGAGCACGAGCGCCTCGCGGTCGACCAGGGCGCGCATGCCCCAATTCATTGCGATCGCGTCACCCGACCGGTTCAAGGGAGTCATCGGAGGCATCTGTGGGAGCGCGGACCAGCCCTCGGCGATGACGAAGGTGGTCCGGTTCACGTCGATGAAGGGCATCGGCAGCAAGTCGATCGGCGTGGGGAGGCCGGAGCTCAGGACATCGACCCACAGCCCCGACGTATCGAGGGTTCGAGGCGTGCCGCCCAGGCTCGAGCAGCCTGCGTCGGCGCCTTCGGTGAGGTGGCACACCTGCGATTCTCCGCTCGGAGCCTCGTAGGTGAGGCGGTACAGCGGCCCGTCGCCGCCCAAGACGACGTCGTTCACCGACGCCGGGAGCGAGGTGCCGATCAACCCCGCGTCGCTCAGCACATACCTCATCACCGTGCCCGCATCGGCGCGGCCACGGAACATGCGAATCGCGGTTCGTTCGTCGGTGAACCCCCGGTCGGCAAGCGCGACGCCATCGGTGTTCACCGTGGCGACGAGCTGCAGCTCCGAGCCGGTGTCGCTGCGCACCGAAAGTTGGGCGCCCGCCGACGACCAGACCGTGTTTCCGAGCACGATGAGCTGCTCACCCGCGAAGAGCCCCTGCCCGCCGTCGGCGCGCTGCGTGTGAATGCCGGCATCGAGCTCGCAGAGCACCAGCCCATGGAGCGTCATGTACGGCTGAGACACGCAGCGTGACGGGTCTGCTGGCAACGTGACCGTGCTGCGCGGGGTGTCGAGGCGCTCGTAAGCGACCTCGATTGGCAGCTGCACCCGGCCTCGCTGAGGTTCGAAAAGAACGATCAGCTGCCACGTGCCCGGTCGGTCTGGAGTGAAGTGCACCGTCTGGCGCGCGGTGCCATTCGGCTCATTCACGAGGGTGCTGGTGGCAAACGCGGCGAACGGCACATTGCTTGGGTCGACAAGCGAAACATTCGCCCTCAGCGGCCCATCGCCGCAGACGGTGATGGTGGGCGACACAGTCGTCGTGAGCGGCTGATGGGTGACACCCAAAACCTGTTTGGGGTTCGAGACATACGGGTCAAACGCGCAGCGCGGCTGAGTGGGGCAACCGGCCGCTCCCACCGCCACCAACAAGACTCCGGTCAGTCGAGTCGTTTGCACAGAGGGCCGCAGGCTCGCCGAACGCGCGCGCTACAGCAACCCGAAGCGGCCTTTGATTTCTTTCTCGAGTGCAGAGAACGCGGGCAGCTCTTCGACGCCCTGCTGCCAAGCCAACCCCTGCGCCACGAGGTCATATGTCGTCTGCACCCGGGCACCCGGCACCGCCTGGCCATTGACGCGGTCGCGACCCAGCATGTGAATTGTGTCGCTCACCACCATCGCCGCGCGAATGTCATGGGTCACCACCACGATGGTGTTCAGCTCGTCCATGTTGGCGACCTCGACAACCAGCCGAATCACCTCGTCGAGCGTCGCGGGGTCGAGGCCACTGAAGGGCTCGTCCATCAACAAAAGGGTTCGCGGGCGCACCAACTGCTGGGCGATGGCCACCCGCTGCCGCTGCCCGCCAGACAGCTGCGCCGGGTAATACCTCGCCCGGTCGCTCATGCCGAAGCGGGTGAGCAGCACCTTGGTGCGCGCTTTGGCCTCGTCGCGCGACAGGCCCGCGGCGGCCCCGGCGATGTCGAGGTTCTGTTCGATGGTTCGGTGACGCAGGAGCGGGTAGCTCTGAAACACGACTCCCACGCTGCCCGGAGCCATGGTCGCGCCCTTGAGCCCGCGCACCGAGCCCGAGTCAGGCGCGTCGAGCCCGGCGATGATTCGCAACAGCCGGGTCTTGCCGACGCCCGAGGGCCCGAGCACGCCCATCAGTTGCCCGGTCACCACGCCCGGTCGAATGCGATCGCGAACCTCGAAGCTGGTGCCCGCGAGCACCCGCGCCCCGCCGAGGCTCAGGCTCACATTGTCGACCGTGAGCAACACCTCGCCTGTCGAGCTCTCAGCGGGCGACACGTTCGAGCCTGCTGTAGGGGCACACGATGAGGGTGAGGGCGCCGATCGCGTAGTCAATCAGCAGGCCCACTGCGAGAATCACGAACAGAATCGCGTAGACCTCGGGCAACTTGAAGTACTTGTTCTGGTTGAGAATCAGCGCGCCGATACCGCCCTCGGCCCGTGAAATGCCTTCGACCATGGTGATCATCGCCCAGCCCATCGCGAGGTTCTGCCGGGTCACGTCGAGCGCCTTGTCGAGGGTGCCGCGAATCACGACCTCCCAGAGTATGCGCGGCTCAGAGGCCCCGAGCACCCGCATGTGGTCGAACTGCTCGCGCGGTATCTCGATC
Organism: Archangium sp.; assembly: GCA_031367385.1. Lineage (GTDB taxonomy): Bacteria > Myxococcota > Myxococcia > Myxococcales > Myxococcaceae > JAEUJT01. Next base: position 8,992 of record JANLPS010000247.1, read on the forward strand.
ACCACCTGCGCCATCGAGGTCACGAAGAACGAGGTCATGCCGAAGGTGAGCAGCGCGACCTTGAGCGGGTAGCCTCCGCCGGTCACTAGAATGAAGAGCGGCAACAGCCCCGTCAGCCCGAGAAACCGGAGCTTCGAGGCCGCGGCCACCACCGGTCGCAGCGCGGCGATGACCGTCGCGTACGAGAGCACCATCGAGATGACCACCGTCAACGCGAGCGCGTGCAGAATCAAGCGAAACGTCGTCATCAGCTCGGGGCCCATGCCCTCGTTCCACCAGAGGTTGCCCAGGGCGACCCACACTTCGCGGGGGTTCGGCAGTGTCTCCCAGGGCGAGGCGACCCATGCGCCGAGCGCCACCAGCGCCCAGATCACCACCAGGGCGGTGGCGGTGGTGGGGTCGATCGCCCGGTTCGGCAGAAACGCTCTCGCGAAACGGGTGAGCGGCGTCGGCCCCTTCATCTACTTCGCCATTCCCATCACGACCTCGACCCGGCGGTTCTGAGCGCGGCCCTCTTCGGTCGCGTTCGGAGCCACCGGCTCGGTCATGCCGTGCGCATACACCCGCACCCGCCCATCGGGAAAATTCGACGGCGAGGTCTTCTCGAGCCACTTCTTCACCGCGAACGCCCGGTCTTCAGAGAGCTTTTGATTCGCATCAGGCGTACCCTTGTTGTCGGTGTGCCCGTGAATCTCGACCAGGGTGCCGCCGGCGACCACCAGGTCTTTGAAGAGCAGGTCGAGCACGGCTTCGGTCTGGGGCGTGAAGGCGGCGCTGCCGGTGGCAAACTGAATCTCCCAGGCGCGGCGGCTGACCACCTGCTTGAGCTCATCGGTCTTGGCGAAGACGGCGAGGTCTGCGGGAGCAATGGCGCCTCCGGCTTTGCCCAGCTCAGCGACATACGAGGTGTCTGTGATTTGGCTCGCGGGGAAGAAGTCGGTCACGACGTTCGGGTACTGCGACTTCGCGATGTTGCCGAAGACGGTGTACGTGGCAGCGAACAGGTTGGTCGAGCCCTTGCTCAACCCGAAGAGCTGCAGGTTGTCGGCGAGGTTGTTCACCGCCGAGCCACCGAGCTCGACCTGAAGGCCCTGCTTGTCGGTCTGGGTCTGAACCCGAAAATATTTGCCCCAGTACGCGGCATCTTTCTCGTTGTAGGCCTGGGCGCTGACGAGGGCGGCCTCTTGCAACGCGGCGTCGTCAGCCTTGACCTTGTCGCCTCCCTCGAAGATCGCGGCGAGCATGCCGGTGACCAGCTTGCGGTTCGCGGCCATCCACTTCTTGTTGCCGATGATGACATTGGGCATCTGCGAGCGGTACTCGCGGGTCGAGACGATCGACACCAGGCCGCCCTTCTCTTCGGCGACGGTGACATCGCCCGGCGTCCACGTCACCACTCCATCGACGCAGTGCTTTTCGCTCACGCCGGTCTTGGTGTTTTTGAGCTCGGTGCAATACCCAGTGACATATTTTTGGGCCGCGTCGATGTAGTCGGTGGCGTTGACCCAGTTGAGCGCGTCTGGGTCATAGGTCGCCTCATCGGGGTTGTTGGCGATTCGGTTATCGCCGAGCCACTTGAGTGCGATGTTCCAATCGCCGTCGCGCAGCACGCCGGCGACCAGGCCGCCCTTCGCCGAGGCGGGCGTCTTCTTCCACGCTGGAGGCCCCATGAACTTGTCTTCGCCGCGGCTGTAGCCGGCCGAGCCGACGACCACCGCGATGTATTCAGGCCCGAGCTTGAGCAGCCGGTCGTTGAGGCCCTTCAAGAAGGTCGCCGAGCCATCGCCCATGATGCCGATGAAGTGCGCGCCCTGAGCCGGGTTCGCTTCGCCCTTCTTAACGCCCTCAGCGAAGGTCACCAGCAAAGCCGCCATCGCGTCGGTGTTGTCTTCGCGAATCAGCTTCAAGTTCACGCCGTGCTTGCACATCAAGCTGTCGGCGACGGCCTGCTTACCACCGGTCGCGTACATCATGCCCATCTGGGCATTCCACGCCCAGTGGTAGAAGCGCACCTCGGGCAGCGACGCGCAACCAGCAGGCTTCGACTCGGCCACCTGGTTATGCGAGTCGGGCATGTCAGGCAGCGTGACGACCGGAGGCACGTTGGTCGGGGCGGGCCGACGCCCGGGAGGCGCCAGCTTCGAGCCATTGAAATACACGAAGGCGCAGAAGCCGCCGATGATCAGGACGACCAGAATCAGCTTCGAGGTCAGGGTCAGTCGCATGGTTACTTCTTCACCGCCGCCGCCTTGCGCAGCTCTTCGAGGTACGAGGTGTCTGTCACCTGCGCCGCCGGAAAGAAGTCGGGCAAGATGTTCGGGTACTGCGACTTCACCACCGTGCCGAACGCGGTGTAGGTCGCGGCGAAGAGGTTCGTGCCGCCCTTGTCGAGCCCGAAGAGCTGCACGTTGTCGGCGAGGCTGTTGACCGAAGAGCCACCCAGCTCGACGTCGAGGCCCTGCTTGTCTTTCACGTTCTGCAGCCGGTAGTAGCGGGCCCAGTACGCGCCGTCTTTCTCGTTGTAGACGTTCGCGCTGATCGCGGCCGCCTCTTGTAGCGCAGCGTCGCTCGCCTTCACCTTGTCGCCGCCCTCGAAGATGGCCGAGAGCATGCCGGTGACGAGCTTGCGGTTCTCAGACATCCATTTCTTGTTGCCGATGATGACCTGCGGCATCTGCGATTTGTATTCTTTCGTCGAGGCCAGAGAGACCAGGCCGCCCTTGCTCTCGGCCACGGTGACGTCTCCGGGCGTCCACGTCACGACGGCGTCGACGCAGTGCTTCTCTTTCTTGCCGGTCTTGGTGTTCTTGAGCTCGGCGCAGTAACCGGTCACGTACTTCTGGGCAGCCTCGATGTAGTCGCTCGCGTTGACCCAGTTGACCGCGTCAGGGTCGTACACCGTCTCATCGGGGTTGTTGGGTATCTTGTTGTCGCCCATCCACTTCATCGCGATGTTCCAATCTCCGTCGCGCAAGACGCCGGCGACCAGGCCGCCCTTCGCCGCTGCGGGAGTCTTCTTCCACGCGGGGGGGCCCATGAACTTGTCTTCACCGCGGCTGTAGCCGGTCGAGCCGACCACCACCGCAAGGTACTCGGGGCCGAGCTTGCCGAGCCGGTCGTTGAGGCCTTTCAAGAAGGTCGCGGCGCCATCACCCATGATGCCGACGAAGTGAGCGCCCTGGGCCGGGTTCGCCTCGCCCTTCTTCACGCCTTCAGCGAAGGTCACCAGCAAAGCGGCCATCGCGTCGGTGTTGTCTTCGCGAATCAGCTTGAGGTTCACGCCGCGCTTGCACATGACGCTCGACGCAGTGGCCTGCTTGGCGCCGGTGGCGAGCATCAACCCCATCTGCGAGTTCCACGCCCAGTGGTAGAAGCGCACCTCGGGGCCCGTGCAGGCTTGAGCGGCGGGTTGTTGGGCAGCGGCATCAAACGCCATCAGCAGCGCGCAAGCGCACGCGGTGATCGTCATTTTCACGGGGGTCCCCTCAAAAGGTGAGCCCGATTTGTGGCGACAAGGGTGCCACTTGTCCAGCGGAATGCGGAAGCGCCTGGAGTGCTGGCCGGTGAGGGCGGTGATTCAATACCTGATGAAGCTCACGCGCCTGCCCGCGCCGGGCGGCTTGAGCACCAGAAAATCGCCCCGGGTGCCCAGCACTTCGCCATCGGCGTAGTACCCGAGCGTGAATTCACCACCCACGTGACGCACCACCAGCGGCCCGGGCTCGTTCGACTTCGACGCCACCACTGTCTCGCGGTCGACCAGCGCCCGGGTGGGAGCCGATTGATCGCTCGTGTAGCGAACCTGGGGAAACGCCGCCCACGAGTCACCGAAGACGAAGCGACGAGCGCCAGCAGCTCCCAGGGCGGGCGATTCGATCACGTCGATGCCGTCTTGGCTGAACGTCAGATCGGCCCAGAGGCCCGCCTCGTCGAGCGCGAGCACCGGCGCTCCGAGCTTCACGCAGCCAGCATCGCCCGGCACGGCGTTGCAGACTTCGATGTCGAAGGTCATGGTGCTGCGCCCGACCCGGTAGAGGTTGCCGTCGCGCATGAAGAAGCCGTCGGTGTTGACCGCTTTCACCGGCGTGCCGGTGAGCCCCCCATCGGTGAAGTCATACCGAACGACCGCGCTCGATGGCCCTCCATCGCGAATGCCGTTGCTGAAGGCGCGAACCGCGGTCGTTTCGCTGGTGAAGGCATGGTCGGGCAAGGGGCGCCCACCGAGGGTCGCGGTGGCATCGACGCGCAGCTCGCTGCCCGTATCGGTGAAGCGGGTGAGCGTGCCGCCAACCTGGGCCCAGACGGTGTCTCCCAAGACGACCAACTGGGTGCCCGCGATGACCACGTCGGGGCCGCCCTCGCGCTGGGTGTGAATGCCGCCGTCGAGCTCGCAGAGCACCAGGCCACGGTGCGTCATGAACGGCTGAGCGACGCAGTCAACCGGGTCGTAGGGTACGTCGGCGGTGTACCGGGTGGTTTGGAGCCGCTCATCGGCGACGTCGATGGGCAACTGCACGCGGCCCAGCGAGGGCTCGAAGGTGACGACCAGCTGCCACGTGCCGGGCAGGTTTGGCGTGAAGACGGTGGTCTGATTCGTGACCCCTTGAGCGACGCTGGCGCTGCTGGTGAAGGCCGTGAATGGGCGATTGTTCGGGTCGATGAGTGAGACCGTCGCGGTGCCTGCCATCGGCTGACAGCTCGCGACGGGCTGCGCCACGGTGACGGCGAGCGGGTGCCCGTTGATGCCGAATTGCTTCGCTGGGTTGAAGGGCGGAAACGGAGTCGGGCAGCGGGAGCCAGCCGGTGGGCATGCGCTCAGCGCAGTGACCAGGGCCAGCAGCATGGTGCGACGTCGCATGGCCGACGGTTATGCCACGACTCGAGACGTCGCCGCTGCGTCCGCGTCACCGGTTGCGGCGGTCTTCGCGGGTCTCCCGTCGGTCTTCTCGCAGCTCGCGGTGATCTTCGCGGCTCTCCTGGGTGTCGCGGCGAATCTCGTTGAAGGCCAGGCTCACCAGCTCGGCATACAAGGCCCGCTTCTGCTGCACCGCGTTGGCATCGAAGCGGCCGGCGAGCGAGGCGCTCTGCGCGGCGATGGCCTCGAGGCGCTCTCGCGAGATGCGCTCCTTCACCGCGTCGACCCGGTCATCGGCGGTGTTGCGGCGATCTCGGTTGGTGTCGTGAACGTCGTTGGCGAGCGCGGCGGGCCCCTTGCCGGTGGCGACATCGCGACCGACCTCGCGGCGGTCTGAGCGCACCTCGCGCTGGTCTTCACGCACCTCCTGCCTGGCCTGGGCGCTCTCGACGCGAGACTCGCGGAGCTCACGCGCGACCTCGCCGTTGAAGCTGGCTTCGATCGCGTTGAGACGGCCGACGTTGTTCGCGGCGATCGCCTGGTCGTACTCGGCGAGGAGCTGCCGGGCACGGGCCGCGTCCATTCGGTCGTCGACCTGTTGCCGGCGATCTTGCCGCAGGTCTTGGCGGTCTTTGAGGCGCTCGACGCCATTTCGTACGGCCTGCGCCGACGCGAGGCTCGAGCAGGTCACCACCACAGCCAGAATGAGGTTTCGCATGACGGTTTCTCCTGTGGGGCTCCAACACCGCGTGGGGCGTTTGGTTGCGCACGAAAAGGTCGGTCACCTACGGTTCGCCGCATGGCGCGCTCGGCTCTGTTCGCGGCGTTGGTGATGTGGGTGCTGCCGACGGGCGGTGCGCCCAGCCTGCTCGGAGAGTGGCGCGGCACCTCGACCTGCACGAACCTCGAGCTGGTGCCTGGGTGCCACGACGAGGTCATTCGGTATCGCTTCGAAGCGCCCACACCGGGCGCGAAGCTGGTGCACCTCAAGGCCGACAAGCTCGTCAACGGGAGCTTCGAGCTGATGTACGAGCTCGACCTGGCCGCCTCAGAGCCGCCCGGCGCGTGGACGGCGGAGCTCACGGCGCCCCGAATGAACGGGAAGTGGTCGTACCGCATCGACAACGGCGCCCTAGTTGGCTCGCTGACTCTGGCGCCGTCGAACGCCGAAGTGCGAAAGGTCGCGGCCACGCGGCCTGGGGTCGACGCCGGCGCGCGCTGAGCGGGCACTCGACGAAGACGTACGGGCTCCGCCCAACGGCGCGGAGCCCGCGGTTCACAGCATTGCCCTCACGACCCGACTACGAGGGCGGCTCGACGACCGGTTCGTCGACCGTCGGTGAAGCCTTCTTCGTGCGACGGCCGTAGACGTGGTCGAGGCGGTAGGCGATCTGGCGAACGCCTTCTTCTTCATACGCGGCCAGACCTTGCTTCGAGAGGTGCTGCAGCACGTCGAGCAACAACCGGCACAGCTGCTTGAGGGTCTTGCCGTCGGCGGTGCGCTCGACCTTTGAGCTGACTGACGAGACCTTGTGCGCGGCAATCAATGCGTCTGCTTCAGCGACCAGGGCTTGCACGCGCTTCGCATCGGGCATCATGCCGATGTTCGCGTCGACCGCACGCAGAACGTTCGTCATGCCCATCAACACCACCGACAAGCGTTTGCTCTCGACGGTGGTGCTGAGCGAGAAGAGCTTGGGGTCGAGGCCGACCGCCTCGCCGATGCGCGACAAAGTGCCGCGAATCTCGAGGAGCCGAACGCGGGCTCGTTCGCCTTCGGCGGTCTTGGCTTCGCTCTCGACGGTGGCGCGGTGGCGTTGGGCCGCCAGCGCCACGACCATCGCCATCAAGAGCTCGACGCGAAAGAACATGCCTTCGGTCACCGGGTAGCCTCGCTTGGCGAGGTCTTCGGCATCGCCGCGAACGAGGAGCATCTCCTCGGCGTCAGCGATGAGATCGGCCGGGTGGGGCTTCACTTCTGGGCTCGAGTCTCCCAGTGCGTGGGCCTCGGCGAGCAGTGACGCCTGGGTGGGCTTCGCTTCGGGGATACTGCCGTCGTGCGTCTGTGCTGCCTTGGGCTTCGACATCGGTTTGCCTTGCTGGGGGAGGGTTGAACAGGTGTCGCTGCGGCGCCCCCCGGTGCGCTGCGGTGGGTCTCACGCAGGCAAGGTGGGAGATATTCATCGGTATTTATCGGGTGATTTATTTCGGTCAGAAGCCGAACGAATTCAGAGCGTTGCGAGAACCGAGGAGCGCTCTCGATGGGCGAGGGTCAGCGCATGAGCACCGCGGCGGAGAAGCGATTGGCCACGCGCCAAGTACACTGGAGCGGGGGCGGCGTTTCTTCGAGAGAGGCCAGCGCGCTCGGAGCCCGCTTTTGGGCTGGCGTCTCACCGATTGACCGTCTGCACGCCGCCTTCGAGATGGTGAGCAGCTGGTATGCTGACGCCCCCGACAATGAAGCTCCCGCCCGACGTGACCGACTTGCTACGGGAGTTCGCCGCCGCTGAGGTCAGGTATCTGCTCATCGGTGGCTACGCAGTCGCGGTTCACGGCGAGCCCCGCTTCACCAAAGGCGTCGGCCTCTGGCTCGCCGGCGATGCACCCAACGTTGCGCGGGCCCGCGACGCGCTGGTTCGTTTCGGGGCGCCGCACAGCACGATCGATGCCTGGCTCGAAACAGAGGGGCTCGATGTCGCGTGGATGGGCCAACCCCCGGTGCGCATCGACCTGATGAAACAGGTGCCAGGAGGCGACTTCGACGCCGCGTATGGGCGTCGGCTGGTCGCTGCCGAAGGTGACCTCGCCATTGATGTGATCGGTCGCGCTGATTTGGTCAGCTTGAAGAAGGCGTCTGGTCGGCCGCAAGATCTGCTCGACGTCAGCGCGCTCGAATCGCTCGGAGAGCTGCCTTGAACGCTCGGTCATGTTCCGGCGTCGGTGGGCGCCGTGGCGAAGCAGTCCTGGTCGCGGCGGCGCAGGTGCCGTGGCCCCGCATGACGAAGCGAGAGGGAGCTCGCATGCTCTTTGGGTGAGCGGAGTTTTGGTTAGCCTCCGCGCTGCCGACAAAGACGAGCCCCTTCGCCGCGAGCGCCAGTGGCCAGAGTGACGACGTGTCGCCGGGCGAAGGGTAATATCAGTATTAAAAAAGAATTGATCTATCACGCAGGACCGCTGACTGGAAAGACGAAGCCGGCAACCTCCCCGAGGACAAGGTCGACCAACTCCGCCAGATTCAGGACGACTACAACACGAAGCGCTCGGAAATCTTCACCAACGCTCCCGGCGGCGCGATGCTACCCGAAGATCGGCAAAAGATG
>JANLPS010000295.1:0-4870 GCA_031367385.1 Archangium sp.
CGTCACCGGCAGCGCCGCGCGAACCGCTTCACGCTCGAGCCGCAGCTGCTTCATGCGGGCGATCGACGCGCGGCGGGCCGCTCGGTCGGTCTGGCGGTCGAAGTCAGCGCGGGCGCGGGCGAGCTCTTGCGAGAGCCCTTCGAGCAGCGCGGTGTTCGAGGCCACCAATTCGTTCTCGGAGACCGCCATGCGCTGCGCCAACCCAGACAGCACGCCCGAGAGCTCCTGCGAGCGCTTGAGAGCCGAATCGAGCTCGGCGCCGGCCGGTGAGAGGCTGTTGGGGTGCTTGGCCTTCAGGGCCTCGATGCGGGCCGACACGCTCGACAGCTCGGTGCGCTTGGCCAGCTGCTCGCCGCGCAGCTCGATGACCTGGGTGCGTGAGGTGGCGGCGTTCGCCCGCAGGGCATCGATGGAGCCGGCGGCCGTCGCCGAGAGCGCCCAAAGACAAAGACCTGCAATGAGAGAGCGAAGCGTCATGGGCCAGCCGTCACTGAGCAACTGAAGTGCCACCTGCTCTATCAGAAACCCAATAGATATCGAGGCGTTGCCGCGATGTGCGATGGTGCGCGCCAGTGAAAAACCAGATGATCCACAGTTTTCCGAGGCGACTTCAGTGACGGCAGAACGGCCGACCGCAGGCATTTGGCTCACCCACAAGCCCGTCGGCGTCACCAGCTTCGAGGTGGTCAAACAGTTTCAAGCCCGGCTGGCCGCGACCCCCGGCCGCCCTCTCAAGGTCTGCCACGGCGGAGCGCTCGACCCCTTCGCCTCGGGCTTGCTGCCGGTGCTGGTGGGCCCGGCGACCAAGATCTTCGAGTGGCTGCATGACGCGCCGAAACAGTACCGGGCCACGATCGGGTGGGGCTCTGAAACCGACACCGGTGATCTCCTCGGGGCCGTGACCGCCGCCGGGCCGTTCGAGCACCTGACCACCGAGGCCATCGAAGACGCGCTCAAAAAGTTCATCGGCTGGTCTGATCAGGTGCCTCCCAACACCAGCAACAAGCGGGTCGACGGCGAGCGGGCCTACGAAAAAGCGCACCGCGGCGAGGTGTTCGTGTTGCCGCCCTCGAAGGTCTTTTTACATCGAGCCCAGGTGATTGATCAGGCCACCGTCGAGGTCGTCTGCCGGGGCGGTTTCTACGTGCGTTCTTTGGTCAGAGACCTCGGCCGTGCCCTGGGAGTACCCGCCCACCTCAAGGCCCTGCAACGCGATGCGATTGGCCCGTGGCGCGACGTGCCCCCGGGCACCTTGGTGCGACTCGAACCGCAGAGCACCCTGCCCTGGCTGCCGCTTCGCGCCCTCAACGACGACGAGTGGGGCAAGGCCCGCCGCGGCGTGGCGATCTCCGCGGGAGACTCGGCTGCACCGTGGAAGTTGCCCAGCGGGTTTCCCCAGCCGAAGGCCCAGCTGGCGGGGCTTCACAATGGCTCCCTGGTCGGCCTCTTCGACGTGCACGACAACGGCACGCTCACACTGCGCCTGGAGCTGCACGGCCTGAGCTCGGCCCTGTAGCTGCGAGCCTGGCCTGCTGCAGCACGGTCTCGATCTTCGGGTGATCTCCGGCGGTCGCCGAGGTGTACGCGTAGACGACCTCGCCGCCCGCCTTGACCACCAGCACTCCGCCCTGCTGAACCGGGTCGCCCTGCGTACGCCGCTGTCGAAAACCCGCCGCGAGCGCCTTGACCCCGTAGATGAACACCGCCGGGCTGAGCAACGAGCCCCACCCCCGCTTGAACCCGAGCAGCCGGTAGCTGGCGCGCTTCGGGTCTGTCCACACCGGGTTGGTGAGGTGGTGCTCGTCGATGAAATCATTCGCCATCGCGGGCAAGCCGTTGCCGATGAACACCAGGTTCACGCCGAGGGCATCGAGCTCTGGTTGGTGCAGCCGAAACTCTGCCGCCTGCTGCCGACAGAACATTCAACCAAAGTGACGCAGCCACACCAGTACCGCGGGCTTCTCGGCCCAGGCGCTGCCGATGGCGATGGGCTTGCCCTCGCGGTCGACCACGGTCAGCTGCCCCAGCGCGTTGGTGTCGACGGTCATGAGCGGTACGTGTTTACGCGGCTTGCTGCGAATCGTGAAGCGCCGTTTGGGTGACCTTGACGAAGGGCTGCGCGGGTCGCGCGAAGAAGTACCCTTGCATGCAGTCGATGCCGAGCGTCTTGAGCAGGTCGCGCTCGCTCTGGGTCTCGATGGCTTCGGCGATGACCTCGCTGTCGAGCTGCGCGGCCAGGTCGAGCACCGCCGAGACGACGACCTGTTGCGCGGCGCTGCGCTCGAGGTTTCGAACCAGCGAGGCATCGAGCTTCACGAACTCGGGGTGCACCTGCGCGACGGTGGTCAGACCCGCATAGCCCGCACCGAGATCATCGACCGCCAGGCGATAGCCCATGCGGCGCAGCGCAAGCACGCAGTCGTGCAGGTCGGTGACATTCGAGACATTGGCGCGCTCGGTGATTTCGAGCACGACCCGCGCGGAGATCTTGCTGAGCGGCGCCTGGGGGTTGAACAGCGATGGATCGTTCAGGTCTGCCGGGTGCAGGTTGACGAAGAGCATCACGCTCTCGGGCAGATTCGCTGAGTCGGCCGCGACCCGGTCGCGAATGGCGGCCCCAAGCGCTGAGAGCTTGTTGGTGCGCTCGGCGAGCTCGATCAGCTCGGCCGGCCCACGAACGTCGGGCGTGTTGCATCGCACCAGCGCCTCGAAGGCGATGGTCTGCCGCGTCGACCATCGAACGATGGGTTGATACGCCATCCACATCGTGGCCATCGCCTGCTCGAAGCGCTTGAGGTCTTTCGACAGGTCAGGCGTCGCCGACCGCCGGCCCACCGCCTCGCAGACCACCTTCGCGAAGGTCTCGATGTCGAAGGGCTTTTGCATGTACCGCACGACGCCATGCTCGATCGCCGACATCGCCGTCTCGACCGTGGGCGCGCCGGTCATCAGCACGAAGGGGGTGTCGTTGTGGTCGTTTCGAGCGGCTCGCAGGAGCGTCAGGCCATCGGCCTCGGGCATGCGCATGTCAGAGACGATGGCGTCATAACGGCGGGTGCGAATTCGCTCGAGCGCATCTCTGGAGCTGCTGACTGACTCCACGGTCAGCCCGGTGCGCTTGAGAATCGCCGAGCACGCCTTGAGAATGAACTCGTCGTCATCGACCAGGAGAACCGTGCCCTGGGCTGGGCCGTGTGCGCCGGTGTAGGAAAGTGGCATTGCGATTTTTTCTCCGCCGACGATGGGGTTCTCGTCATGCTGAGCAACCCCAGTGCCGCCGTTGATCACCTTGCAATCAGGGCTGATCAGAGGTCGGCTGATCGGGTCGAACGTGACACGGTGAGGCCGTTACGCCCCCTCTGGCTGCTCGCCCTTTTGAATGAACCCGTATTTCTCGAGCTTGTAATAGAGGGCGCTGGTCTTGATGCCGAGCAATCGGGCGGTCTCGGTTTTGACGCGGCCCGCCTTTTCGTACGCCCGTTCGATCAGCTGCCGCTCGAGGTCTTCGAGAATGTCGGGCAGCGGGCGGTCACCATGCGGCACTGGCAGGGCGCCCTGCACGCTCTGCGCGCGAACCACCGAGGCCTGCAAGAACGCCGGCAAATCGGCCTCTGAGACGACCGGGTGCTCGCAAAAGACCAGCGATTGTTCGACCGCGTTCTCGAGCTCGCGAACGTTGCCGGGCCAGGCGTAGCGGGCCATCGCGCTGATGGCGTCGGGGGCCAGGCCGGTGACCCGGGGGTTGATGCGAGGGGCGTGGCGGGCGACGAAGTAGCGGGCGAGCACGCCGATGTCTTCGGGGCGCTCGCGCAGCGCGGGTATCTCGAGTGGCACCACGTGCAACCGATAGTAGAGGTCTTCGCGAAACCGGCCGGCGGCGACCTCGGCCTTGAGGTCTCGGTGGGTGGCGGCGACCACGCGCACGTTGACCTTGACGGTCTCCTCGCCTCCGACGCGCTGAATCTCGCGCTCCTGCAGCACCCGCAAGAGCTTGGTCTGTACGTTGGCCGAGATCTCACCCAACTCATCGAGAAAGAGGGTGCCGCCGTCGGCGAGCTCGAAGCGGCCGAGCTTCTTTTTCACCGCGCCGGTGAAAGCCCCGCGCTCGTGGCCGAACAGCTCGCTCTCGAGCAGGGTCTCTGCGAGCGCCGCGCAGTGGGTGCTGATGAAGGGCCCCGACTTGCGAGGCGAGAGATCGTGCAGCATTCGGGCGACGAGCTCCTTGCCGGTGCCCGATTCGCCGTGAACCAGCACCGTGGCGTCGGTCGCGGCGGCGCGTCGCACCTGGCTCACCAGCTTGGCGATGGGCTCGCTGTCACCAATGAGAGTGACTCCGGCCTTCGAGGCCTGATCATTCGAGAGCGCTTCGGTGGTGGCCTCGAGCCGTTGCACTCTGGCGCGCAGGGTCGACAGCTCGAGCGCGGCCTCGACCTTCGCGCGCAGGGTGTCGGGGCTGAACGGCTTTTGAATGAAGTCGAAGGCGCCCAGCTTCATGGTTTCAACCGCGGTCTCGACGGTGCCGAAGGCCGTGACGATCAACGTCAGCACCGAGGGGTCGACCGCTTTGAGCTGGCGAACGACCTCGACGCCGTCCATCGCTGACATCTTGAGGTCGGTGACGACCAGATCTGCCGGCTTGAGCTTGAAGGCATTGACCGCGTCGACGCCGCTTCGAAACGCGAGCACCTCGTGGGTCGACTTTTTCAAAGTGAGCAACATGCCTTCGCGCATGGTGTCGTTGTCATCGATGACGAAGATGCGAGCCATCTCGCCACTCTACTTTGTTCAGGCCAGGCTGACCGTGATTCCCGCTCCCTGCAGTCGGGCGCGCCAGGCCATCAGGTCACCAGAGAGCTCGACGGTGACCGAG
>JANLPS010000353.1:0-10725 GCA_031367385.1 Archangium sp.
GCGCACAGCGATGCGGGAAGCGCGCACAGCCCTTGCTCGAGGCCGTACACCCAAAAATCAGCTAGTTACAGTACCCCGCAGACGGGCACCCGATGAACGAGCAACTGGTCCCCGAGCAGTAGCCGCAGCACCCGCTGGGAAAATAGCAGCGGTACCCCTGGTTGTGCGGCGTCCCCAGGCAGTTCACGCTGCTCACCGGGTCGCACGTCGCGCAGCCATCGTTCGAGGTCGTGCCCGAGGGCACCACGCCGGGGCTGGTCGTGCCGTTCGAGTGGTACACGCTCTCGCAGTAGCAGCCCGGCGTGCAGCTGGCCTGAAAGCACACGCTGCTGGTGCCGCAGCGAACACCGTCATTGTTCGAATACGCGGTCGTGCTCAGGTCAGGCAGGCACGCGCGACACGCATTGCCAGGGTCGACCGCGTTGCTCGCGATGACCACGCCTCCGATGAAGCAGCCCGCGGTGCAGGCGCCGCTCGAGCACACCTTGCCGTCGCCGCAGCTCTGACCGGTCGCCTTCGCGCTGTAGGCCGTGGTGCTCACCGCAGGTTGGCAGCTCTGACACGCGTTCGAGGGGTTGGCCGTACCGCTGGCGACGATGGCGCCTCCGATGAAGCACGCGGCCGTGCAGGCGCCGGCCGAGCAGACCTTGCCGCTGGCGCACGCAGTGCCGGTCACCGCTGCCGAAAACGCCGTGGTCGATTTCGCGGGGTCACAGATCTGGCAGGGGTCGGCGGTGCTGGCGGCTCCACTCGCGTAGTACGCGCCGGCGATTTGGCACCCCGCCACGCACGCCCCGGAGTGACAGAGCTTGCCGCTCCCGCATGACTGGCCGTCGCTCACCGACGTGCCGGTGTCGACACAGCTCGAGGCAGGCCCGACGCACTGTTCGGTGCCGGTGTGACAGGCGTTGGTCGGCTTGCAGGCGCGGCCGTTGAGGCAGCCGGTGCAGGAGCCTCCATTGCAGTACTGGCTGCTGCCGCACGCGGTGCTGTCAGCGAGGTTCGACCAGGCGTGGTCGCTCGTCGCGTGCTTGCACTGTTGGCACACGTTGGCGGGGTTCACCGCGCCCTCGGCATACGACACCGAGTCGATGAGGCAGCCCGACTTGCACGCCCCGCTGACGCACAGCAACCCGGTGCAGCACTCAGCGCTCGCCGCGCAACTCTTCGACGCCGCGCCGCAGCAGCTGCCGGTCTCGCAGGTCTTGCTCTGGCAGTCGCCGTCACCGCCGCAGTGCTTGCCGTTGACGCACGCAGGGCACGGCCCGCCGCAGTCGACGTCGGCTTCGGCCTGGTTCTTCACCGCGTCACTGCAGGTCGGCAGGGTGCACACGCCGTAGATGCAGGTCTGCGACAGGCAATCGCCATGGCCCTTGCAGACCTTGCCGATGGGGCACGGGTCACAGCTGGGGCCGCCGCAATCGACATCGGTCTCGCCGACGTCTTTGGTGTTGTTGACGCAGCTCGCGGGAGCGGTGCACAGGCCGTTGACGCACGAGCCGCTCATGCAGTCGCGCGCGGCGCTGCAGGCACGGCCGGTCAGGCAGCTGGGGCAGAGCGGGCCACCGCAGTCGCGGTCGGTCTCAGCGCCGTCTTTCTTGTCGTCGTGGCAGCTGGCCAGGTCGACGCAGAGGCCGCCCCGGCAGCCGTGGCTCGCGCAGTCGCCATCGGTGCCGCAGCTCTGGCCGGTGGCGCAGGCGGGGCAGGTGCCTCCACCGCAATCGCGGTCGCTCTCGGAGCCGTTGCGCGTCGAATCGGTGCAGCTGGCCTCTGCGCAGTGGTGGTTGGTGCAGGTACCCGACGCGCAGTCGGTCCCCACTGCGCAGCTGCTGCCCTTCGCACACGGAGCGCACGAGGCGCCACCGCAGTCGACATCGGTCTCAGCGCCGTCTTTTTTCGAATCGGTGCAGGTCTCGGGCATGCCCGCTTGCAGGCAGATGCCCTTCTTGCAGACCAGGCCCGCGCCGACGCAGTTGTTGCACTCGAACCCGCCCGCTCCGCAGAGCGCATCATCGGTGCCGACGACGCAGGCGCCTTGCTGGCAGCAGCCTCCACAGGTCGAGACGGAGCAGGGTTGCGCACTGGTCGAGCACCCAGCGGCGAGGGCGAGGGCAGCCACAGCGGTCAAGAGCAGAGCGGAGCGCACGGTTGATGACCCTCCTGGCCGAAGGCGTGTGCAAAGTCTATCTGGTCGAGGCCCTTCGCGACGCCGAGGGGTACACGAGAGAGAGCGAAAGGCGCATGTCAGGCATTGTGAACCGGCAGAACAGACTCGGCCAGGCCATCAAGGCCCACTTCAGTGCCTTGCCGGTGCCCGGTGCGATCTCCAAGAAAGTCAGCACGAAGATGGTGTTGAAGGCGGAGTTGCGATCTGGTGCTTCATTGACGATTGGCTGCGCGAAGGTCAAGGAAGGCCGCGCGCCAGGTCACTTCGCGCTGTACTGGATGGTGTCGATGACCGGTGGCCCGATCTTCGAGATCATGTCGGCGACACATCTGACGACTCCCCGATTCGCAAGGCCGTTCGTCTTCACCAGCACGTCGCATGACTTTCCGAGCCGTGCCCACTTCGAAATCGGGCCAGACGGAGATGCCGATGCGGTGGCCCAAGCCATCACCTTCGAGGTGCGAAAGCGGGCACTCCCGCTTGTGGAGGCGTTCGAGTCTGTGCCCGCGCGGGCGCTCGACTGCGTGTTGAAAGACGCTGCGGGGGCCGTCTACAACCCGTTCGCCACCAGCCTCATTCTCATGCATTTCGCCGGGCAGACTGAGCGACTGCGCGAAATCACCGAAGTCGCCGCGGCTGCCAAGACCTTCTACGACTACGCCGATGCTCGCGACCCGCAGGCCGATATCGTCGAGCCGCTCAAACGGTGGTTCGAGTCCCACCCGCCGGGCTGAACCAGCAACGGGCTCAGAACAGCAGGTTCGCGGTGATGGTGCCGCTCAAATACTCATCGAGCGCGCCACCGGCGATGTACGTGTCGCCGACCTCGGGCTTGAGCGAGAAGAAGTACCGGCTGTAATCGCCCTGCAGCCGAATCGCGAAGTGCGAGAGCGGCTTGACGCTGACCGCGACCCACATGTCCGCTCCGCCGCCGACCGAGCGGGGGAAGTAGGGGCTCACCGCGAGCTCGCCCTTCGAGATCAACACCTGGTACGCGCCACCCAGGTGCAGGCCGAAGATCGGCGTGAAGTGCACCGTCGCCTCGAGCATCGGCCGAATGCCGCCGTAACTCACGTTGGGGATATTGGGTCGATCGGTACCGCCCGAGCTGGCCGCGATGCCGAAGGTCTGCATGCCGTACCCGACGCCGACCTGCACCTCGACGATGCGAATCGGTATGCGGCCCACCAGGCTCGCCTGCAGCTTCATCGACGACGAGGCGAACTTCACCCCATTGGCCACCGACGAGACCCCGACCACGTAGTTGAACGCCCCTCGAATGCCGAAGTTCGCCGCGATGCCGCTGCTGAACAGCGCTCCGGGAAAAAACTCGAGCTCGGCTGACGGCGCAGGGCCCCAGGGCAGCCGGTACTTCGAGAGCGCGTCGAAGATGTCGTCTCGGTAGGTGTAATTGCGGTTGAGCCCGGTGAAGCCGACGCCGAGGCGCAGTGCCATCGGTCGTTCTTTGGGCGCTTCAGGCTGGGCTGAGTCGTCGAAGAACTCGGCCTTCGCCACCGGAGCAGGCTCGGTCTTCGCTGTCGTGGGCTCGGGCGGCTTCGACGCGGTTGGTGCCGGCGTCGGTGCTGGGGTCGGTGCCGGGGCCGTCTTCGCGACGGGTGCAGGCGGCTCAGCCACCGCTGGGGCAGCGCCCTCTTTGAGCGCCAACAGCAGCGCCGGCCCGAAGCTCTTGGGCGGGTTCAACTTCTTGGCGTTCTTGAACTCAGTCGTGCCCAGGGGAGTGCCGTCGGCGCCGTTGAGCACCCGCACCGACCACTGGTTCGCGACCAGCCGCGCCTGCACCACCGCCACCGCGGCGTAATCGCGCGTCGCATCGGCGACCTCTTTGCTGGTGGGCTCGGCCGAGAGCGACTTCTTGAGCGGCGTCGGCGTGTACTTCTTCGAGATGAGCTTGGTGATGATCTTCGAGAGCGCCGGAGGGGCGTCGATCAACACCCTCGGCTTCGCCGCAAGCGCCGGCACCGCGAGCAGCACCGCCAGCACGGCCATCGAGCGCGCGGTCATCATCTGCCTCCATCAGCCGAGCCGCCATCGCGTGTACCCGAGCCAGCGTCGACTGACGCCGTGGCTCCGCCGTCGAGCACCGAGGCGACCCAGGCTTCGACACAGCCGATCTGGTTCTTGCTCAGGGCGCTCTTGCCAAGAGGCATTCGGCTGCCGGCACAGGTCTGGGTCTTCGAGATCTTCTCGAGCAGATACGCCGCCATCGGTATGTTGCTGCAGCTGCTGGTCTGGCCCTTGATTCGGGCTTTGATGCCGGGAGCGATCAGATCGAGGTTGTTGGAAGCCGCTGAGCCGCCATCGAAGGCCTGGTGGCAGCCAGCGCCTCCGCAGGTGTTGCCAAAGATGATCGGCTCGACGTCTTCGACGGTGCAGGGGCCTCCCGCGTCGACGGGGAGAAATCGTTCTGGGTCTTCAAGTGCGCCGGGGCAGCCCAACAACATGAGCCCGAGGCACGCCACGAATCGAAGGGGGCGGCGGTGCATTCGGAGGGCAGTGTGGCAGAGCCGGGCCTCCGAACGTGAGCCCGAATCGCAGTGTGCACGACAGTTCATATCCTACATGCGCTTCAGGGCACTTTGAGGGTGCGCTCCAAGAAGCGAACCGACTTGTTCCACGCCTGGCGGTCGCCTTGGCCGGTGCCCTGCGGCGTGCCACCGAAGTCGTATCGACCGCCGTTCTGATCGAACTCGTTGGCGTTGCCAGCCGGCAAGCCCACGTTGGCTGGGTTCAGTGAATGCCCGGCCTGGGCGAAGCAAATGAACTCATCGTCGGGGTACCGCGTGTCATGCCCCGCGTCGCGCAGCCGTTGCCAAGCGACGTCAGCGAGTTGGCATGACGGCCAGACGTGATCGTCTTGCGCGGCGAGCAACAACACCGGGCCCGCGACCTGCTCGACCGGGGTGGTGGCGGCCTGCAGCGCCGAGGCAGACGCGAGGCGCACGCTGTCGCGGTACTGATTGACCTCGCTGATGACCCGAACGCCGGCATCATTGAAGTACGTGTCAGGCGGGGTGTTGCCCCATGGCACGAAGGGCACGCCGGCGTCGGCGAAGGTCCACGTCGAGGCGCCGGTGACGGTCGGGTAGGGCCAGACGAGCCCGCTCGGCACCACTGCGATGACCGCCTTCACGTCGGGAAAATGGGAGGCCACCAGCAATGCCGCTTCGCCCCCGCGGGAGTCGCCGACGAGGCCGATGCGGCCCGCGCGCAGGTCTTGGTGTTCTTTGAGCACGTCGATGGCCGCGGCGAAGTACTCGAGCGGCACCTTCTCGAGCGTCGCGGGCAGCGCGGGGTTTGCCGGGTCGAAGTAGTCGAGCGCCATCACCAGGTAGCCTTCGCCGACGAACGCGCGCGCGAGAAGTTGCCCCCCGCCGAGCCCACCTTCAGAGCCTCCGAACACGATGAGGCCTGGAAACGGGGGGCGCCCCGGAGGCAGGTAGAGATCGGCGTACACGCCCTTGTACCCGCGAACCGGCAGCACGTCGGAGTTGCTGACGCGCAGCCGCCGCTTCCACAAGGTCTCGAGGGTGACCGATTGCGAGATGTCGGCGACCACGTCGATGTCAGGGCTGCCGCCGTCGTCATCGGCCATCGACCAGAGCGGGCCGTCGGGGTCGGCCACCGACCAGGTGCCGTCGAGCGGTACGTCGCGCGCCGTGCTCACGCTGCCGTTGAAGCCGCTGCGAAAGTGCCCGAACGAGTGACCGCCCTGGGCCATCTGAAAGTACAAGTCGACGTCGACGCACGGGGGCAACCCATCGACGACCACTTCGACCACGTCGTGCGTCAAGTAGGAGTCGTCGGCTTGGCGGCCCGCATCGCTGACCAGGCGCAAGGCTGGGGCGTAGCTGCTGGCGTCGGGCACGCAGCGCGGGTCGAGCGCGACTGGCCCCGCGGTGGTCATCAACTGCGACGAGGGTTTGATACCGCAGGCCAGTGCCAGCGTGAGGAGCGAGAGGGCCGGCAAGCGCATGGCGATAGACCTTACTTGCGCGCATGGAGTGCGTCACCCTTCGCCGTGCTAATCACCGGGGACGGATGGCGAGCTCTGGCAAGGCCGTTGGGTTGGTGCTGGTGGCGACGCTGGCGGGTGCGGGCCTCGGCGCGTGGCTCCTCATGCGCGAGCCGGAGCGCTCAGGGCCCGAGGCACTGCTGCGTGAGAATTTTTATTCGGCCGACCGGGGGTTGTACCACGTGGCTGACGTGCAGCGCCGGCCGGAGGTACAGGCCGCGATCGCCCACTTTCACGCCGCAGGGCTGTGCGAATTCATCTTCAAGATGCACACGACCAGAATGAACAGCGACGTGACGATGTCGAAGACCTGTGCCCGCTCAGCGCAAGGCCTGCACCAGTGGTGGCATGACCACGAGCTTGCGCTCGACCCGTTTGCGCTCACCAGCGGCACGCCGACCGGGCAGTTCGCGCTGCTGGTCGATGCGGCGCAGACGCCGTATTTGTTCGCGGCTGGCAAGCACGGAGAGCTGACCGCGGATCAGCTGGCCGCACTGGTCGTGACTTTGCTCGATGCCGCGGTCGCCGAAGCCCCGGCGGCGCTCGAGGCGCAGAAGGCACGAGCGATGGGTGAAGAGAAGGCGCGGCGCGAGACTGAAGAGAAACGGCAGCGGGCCGCCGAGTCGTTCAAGTGAGGTGAACGCGCTTACGGGGCGATGTTGAACTCGACCCGCCGGTTGTTGTCTCGGCCCGCAGGCGTGGCATTCGTATCGGCCGGGCGGTCAGGCCCGAAGCCAGCCGCTTTCAGCCGGTCAGCGTCGACGCCCTTCTTCACCAGATAGGCCTTCACCGCGTCGGCGCGATCTTGCGACAGCTTGGTGTTCGTCGTCGCGTCACCGGTGTTGTCGGTGTGCCCTTCAATCTGCAGCAGCTTGATTTCAGTGTGGTCTTTGACGATCGCCGCGACCTGGTCGAGCAGCGTATTCGACTTGGCCAGCAGCGTGGCCTTGCCCGAGTCGAAGTACACTTTGTCTTTGATCACCAACTTCTCGCGGGTGATCTGCACCAGCTGCTTCACCTTCGCCGGGCACCCTGAGTTGCTCGCCGGGCCGGCCTCTTTGGGGCAGTTGTCGAAGCGGTCGGGCACGGTGTCGTTGTCGGCGTCGGGCCAGATGCAGCCTTCGTTGTCTTTCTCGCCCGCGACGTCGACGCACTTGTCGAGCCGGTCGGGCACGCCGTCGCCGTCTTGGTCTTTGTCAGGGCAGCCCTTGTTCTCGGCGAGCCCCTTCTCGGTCGGGCACGCATCGTCGCGATCGACCACGCCGTCGGCGTCTTCGTCTTTGTCGGGGCAGCCCTTGTTCGCCACCGGGCCTGGCATGGTCGGGCAGCCGTCGGCCGCGTCGAGCACACCGTCGGAGTCATTGTCGGGGTCGGGGCACCCGTCTTCGTCTTGATACCCGTCTTTGTCCTCGGGCTCCTTCGGGCACTTGTCGACGCCGTCGTTCAACCCATCGCCATCGGTGTCATCGGCGGGGCAGCCGTTGTTCGTCGCGGGGCCTGCGACCGCTGGGCATTGGTCGACGCTGCCGAGCACGCCGTCGCTGTCGTAGTCGGAGTCATCGGGCGCGCGATCGGGGGCTCCGATGGTGAACGAGAGGCCGAACATCAGCAGCTGGTGCTGGGTGTTCATCATGAACTTGGCGAGGGGCCCGACCGACATGCCCTCGACCACCGAGAGCTCGTAGCCAGCGCCGACGTCGAAGCCGGGGCCGAAGCCGCCGCTGGTGTAGGTGAAGTGCGCGTCGAGCCAGAGATTGCCGGCGAAGTTGCCGTGGTAGGCCTGGCCGGGGTTGAAGTAGTAGCCCTTTTCGTCGTTGAAGAGCCGCAAGCGCAGGCCGATGCCGCCGCCGAAGGCCGAGCCCTGGTCGAGGTAGCTGTGGTTCACCGCCGACACACCGAAACCTTCAATCTGCGGAGCGAGTGGGCCCAATGCCTTGAGCAACGTGGTGTCGACCTTGAGCGACGCGCCGCTGACGAAGATCGCCTTGTCGAGGCCGGTGCCGACCATCGGGTCGAGGTGAATGTTGAACGCCGATTTCTCGGCGGCGGCCGATGCGCCGATCATCACGGTGACCAGCGCCAACACACGAGCACACGAAACGCGCACGGTAGAACCCCAGGGAAAATGCAAAGTGGCGGCACCGTAGGCAAAAAGCCGTGTGATGACAGCCGTTTTTGGATCAGGGCCTCCGGCTCTGGCGTTTGCGCAAGGTCGCCAACGCGAAAAGGGCCCATGCGCCGCCTCCGCTCGAGCAGCCGCAGGCCCGACCGGGAGGCCCGAGCTCGACGTTGAGCTTGCCGAACAGCACCGGGTCGTCACTGCCGCCATCGAGCGTGCCACCGTCGGTGGAGCCGCCCAAGCATGACGAGATAATCGACGGCCGGGTCGCCGTGCAGTCGGTCGGCGACGCGCAGGTCGGGTCAGGCAACGCGGGCGGAGGCGTGTTCGCGCCCACATCGGTGAGCTTGGGGTAGGCGACCTTGGTGACCGGCCAATGCGCGGGCGTCGGCGGGTACTCCATCCACCCCCAGACCCGTTCTTGGTACGGCACGGTGCCCCCGACCTTCGGGTTCCACACGCCGCGGGTCGATGAGCCGGTGCGGTTCGGGTTGTTCACGCTCGACAGGCCGTTGTACGCCCACGCCGCGATGTACCAGTGCTCGATGCGCGCCGGCTGCCGGTCTCCGACGCACGAAGCGATGCGCCACTTGTCAGACAAGATCTGCAGCCCCGATGCGAGGTTGTAGAAGGGCTCGGCCGCCACGCGCTGCCGGTCGAAGTTGGGCATCGGGTCGGTCGTGCGCATGCCGCTCGTGACCTGGCCAATGCCATAGCCGCAATCGAACGCGATGATGGTCTGCGACGGCTTGCCCACCTGGTCTGCGGGAGAAGTCGGCACGCAGAACTGCCGCCAGCTGCTCTCCTGCATCGCGATGGCCTTGAGCAGCTCGCACGGAAATTCGGCGTGAATCAACACCGGCGTCGCGCAGCCTTGTTTCAAGTCACTCACCGCGGGCCCGTCGGTCCACGCGGTGGGGCCCTTGGCGGCGAGGTCGAAGATGGCCTGCCACTCGGCGGTCGTGGGGTTGGTGCCAGGCACCGCGTTGATCGCGCAGTTCTTGGTGTTGCCCGCGCTCGACGCTGAATAGCTCGGGCAGGCCTGAGCGAAGGCCGCGCGGGCGAGGAGGAAGCTGAGCAGGGCGAGGGCGTTCTTCACGGCAGCACTCCGGCCAGGTCGAGCCGCATCTGCGCTGGAGCCAACAACGTCGCCGCCGTGCCATCACCCAGCGCCACCGCGAACGGGGTGGGAAATTCGCTTGGTCTTTCATGCAACCCCAACGCGTAGCCGCCTGCGAAGAAGCGCACCCGCTCGTACCCCGGGCCATGTGGGGCAAGCACCGGCTTGGCTGACTCGGCGTTGACCGCGCGCAAACCGGCGCCTGCGTTCGGCGCGTACGCCACCGTGCCGTCGGGAAAAACGGTTGGCAGCAACGCGACGCTTGGGCCGGTCACCACGGTTCGCGCTTGAAATGTCTTCAGGTCGACGCGCTCAATGCGCCAGGTGTCGCTGCCCAACGTGTAGAACAGCGCTCCATGCACGGCGTCGACGGCGAAGTCGTGGGCGGTGGCGGGCATCGAGGCCCGCAGCGTGCGCACCTCGCGGGTGTCGATGTTCATCGCTTCGAGCCGCGCGCCACCTGCATCGACGCGGTAGATGAACAGCTCTTTGCCGAGCGTGCCTGCGAGCGCTGCGTAAAAGCCGCGGGTCGAGAGCAGGGTGCGCGTCGCTCCGGTGAGTGGGTTGACCTCATCGATGCGCAGATCATCGGTGCGCCACCCGTTGAGCTCGCTGCCCGCGCTGCCGCGCTCGACGAAGACGCGCCCGTCGGCGGTCACCACCGGCCGGGTCGCCGCGCCGACATGATCAACCAAGACCTTCGGCGCAACGCCCGCCTCGAGGCGCAGCAACGAGAACGCCCAGCTCTCATCGGCCGCTGGCGTCGTGTAGGCCACCGCGAGCACCACCCGGGTGCGAGGCACGACTACACCGGTGACCGTGCTGCGGGGCACGATGGTGAAGCGGGTGACGGGCTGCGAAAGCGCCGTCGCTCCAACGCTTTGAAAGCGAAGCTCGGCGAAGTCGCCGTCATCGGCAGCGCCACACAACAGGGCCACCTCGGGCTGGGCCGCCGCCAACACCAGTGCTGCGATCAAAAATGCCATGGCCTCTCTTACCGTACCTTTCGGCCCCTGCAGTAGGCTGCGCCGCGATGAGCCTGTCGCCCAAAGACGCCGAAGCGGTTCGCACCAAGCTCAGAGCCGACCCGAGCACCACCCAGATCGCCGAGAGCCTCGGCGTGTCACTCGAAGACTACATCGATCAGGTGATGCTCTTCGTCGACAAGGCGCCGGTGCCCGAGCGAGGGAGCAGTGGCAAGAGCGGCTTCACGCCGGCCTACAAACCCACGGTGGCCCTGGGCCAGGTGCGCTCAGCCGAGGGTGTCGACGCCAGCAAAAGTGACC
>JANLPS010000361.1:0-20067 GCA_031367385.1 Archangium sp.
CACCTTGAGCTCGATGCGGCCCCCACCAGGTGTGTGCTGAATCGCGTTGGCGATGAGGTTGTTGAAGACCAGTGACAAGCGCTCGAGATCGACGACGACCTCGAGGCCTTCAGGTGCGGGCTCGCCGCGCAGCTCGAGGCCGCGCTCGCGGGCAGCTTCGCGGTGAGTGGCGATGACGCTCGCCACAAGGTCGGCGACCCTCATTGGCTGTGCTCGCAGGCCCCCGTGGCCCGACTGAATGCGCGCCACGTTGAGCAGGTCATCGACCATCGCCTGCAGCCGCTCGGTGTCTTCGCGCGCGGCGTAAAGCAGGTCGGCCTGCTTGGCGGTAATCGGGCCGGCCACGCCGTCGATGCACAGGTGAACCGCCATTCGCAGCGACGTGAGCGGGGTGCGAAATTCGTGCGCGACGGTGGCGACCAAGTCGTTCTTGAGCTCGTCGAACAGGCGTACCCGAGTCACGTCTTGCAGCACGATGCTGACGCCGGCGATGCCCGCCGCGGTCGAATACACGGGGGTCGCCCGAACCAAAAAATAGCGTTGGCCCTCCGAGGTCGAGGCGCTGACCGCCTCTTCGAAGCCCTTGGGCGACCACGGGCCGTGGCCGGCCAGCACGTGGCTCTTGGCTCGTTGCAACCCCTCGCTCAGAGGTGCATCGATGGTGGTGAGCCGGGTCTCCCATTCTTCGACTGAAAGCCCCAGCAGCCGCTCGGCGGCTTCGTTCACGTTGATGAGGTTGCCCTTCACATCGAAGACGATCACCGGGTCAGAGAGGCTGTCGATCGCCGCTTGCGCCGCCTCTTGGGCCTCGAGCAGCTCGCCCAGCGAGCTCTCGCGGTAGCTGCGCATGCGCTGGGTCATGGCGTTGAACTCGCGCGCCAAGCTCGAGATTTCGTCGGTGCCAGTCAGGTTCAGCCGCGCATTCAGGTCGCCTTCGCCGACGCGTCGAACGGCCTGGCTGAGCACTCGCAAGGGCTGCAGCAATCGAGCCGTCAATGCACCCGAGGCGAGCAGACCCAACAAGCAGGCCACGACCGTCGCGACCACGAGCAACGTCTCGTTTCGAGCGATCACTCTCTTGACCGCCTCGTTCTTATGAACGATCGCGTCGAGGTTGAGCGCCAAGATTTCATCGGCCGGCGCGCGAATCGCGACCAGCCCTGGGCCCAGCGCCTCGGTATAGAGAGTCAACGCGTCGGGCGGCCCTGATTCGAATCGCGCCAATGCCTCGCGATACAAAGCCCACGCCGCGCGCAGCTGCTGGGTCGCCTCGGCCTCTCCGCGCTCGGTCACGTTGCCCTCTTGCACTTGAAGGGCCTGCTCGAAGTCGGCGACCAACCTCGAAATCGTCGCGCCCGCGGCCGGGCGTTTGGCCACCAGCTGCTCGACCAGCAAGTGGTCGATCGTCTCGAGCGCGTCTTTCATGTGCTGGGTCGAAAGAACGCTCCGAAAGTTGTCTCGTAAGATGTTTTGCGCGTCGGCTCCCATCGCGCTCATCGTTCGAAGAAACAACACGCTCACCAAGACCAACGCCGCTCCGACAGGTACCTGGGCGAGCAGCAACTTCGAGCGGAGCATCATGGCGAGCGCTCCTCGGTCTCTTCGAACGAGACCACGTGCAGGTCGAAGCCGTCGGCCTCGTTGAGCAGCCGGTGCGGCACCGAGCGACCGAACAGGCGGCGCCACCAGGGCTGGTGCGAGCGCCCGACGATGATGTTCGAGACCCCGTGCGAGCGCGCGAACTCGATCAGCGCCTGCACCGGGTCTTTGGCTCTGAGCCGAATGACCTCAGCCCCCAACTCACGGGCCTTTTCGATGTTGGTCAGCAAGTGGCGCTGAGCCTCGGAGTCGATCAGCTCGGGAGCTTCATCGGGCGTCTCGACGTAGACCACGAACCAGTCGGTGTTGAGCCTGCCGGCCAGACGCGAGCCGCGGCGCAGCAGGGTCGCCGAGCGACGCGGGTACGATGACATCGCCACCAAGACCCGGTCTTGCGCCGAGCCGCTGCGTTCTTTGCGGCTGGGGCTCTTGGCGCTCGAGGTTCGGTCGAGCGCCTCGGCGACCTCGCGCAGTGACAGCTCACGCAGGGTGCCGAGGTTCTCGGTCTTGAAGAACCCCTCGAGCGCCCACGGTATCTTGTCGGCTTTGTAGATCTTGCCGCTGCGCAGCCGCTCTTGCAGGTCTTCGACGTCGAGATCGAGGTTCACGACCTGGTCGGCCTGCTTGAGAAAGCTGTCGGGTATGGTTTCGCGCACCACCACGCCGGTGACCCGTTCGACGAGCCCATTGAGCGACTCGAGGTGTTGCACGTTGAAGGCGCCGATGACGTTGATGCCGGCGTTGAGCAGCTCGAGCACGTCTTGATATCGCTTCGCGTTTCGAGAGCCCGGCACGTTGGTGTGGGCCAGCTCATCGACGACCGCGACCTGCGGCTGGCGCGCGAGCGCGGCGTCGAGATGCATCTCCTGTACGGTGATGCCGCGATACGCGAAGTCTCGCAGGGGCACCTGCTCGAGCCCTTCGACCAACGCCGCTGTCTCGGCGCGCTCGTGGGTCTCGATGAAGGCCAAGACCACGTCGACGCCGCGCTTGCGAAGCGCGTGGGCCTCTTCGAGCATGCGATAGGTCTTGCCGACGCCGGCCGCGAACCCGACGTAGAGCTTCAAGCGGCCGCGCTTCGAGCGTTCGACGAGCTCGAGAAAATCTTCCGCGCGCTGGCTCCCGCTCGCCATGTCGTTCGTACTCTTAGCCGCCTCGGTGAGGCCGGGCGAGGGCCAATCGCCCAAACTGCCGATCGAGCGCGAGGTTGAGCAAGACGACGTTGATTCGAGGCTCGCCCAGCACGGCCAGATCTCGGCCCTCGACTTGTGAATCGATGAGGGTGCGAACCCGCTCGAGCGATACGCCTCGCGCCTTGGCCACCCGCGGCAATTGCCAGAGCACCGCCTCTGGCGAGAGGTGCGGGTCGAGCCCGCTGGCGGAGGCAGTCACCAGCTCTGCCGGCGGGCCGGCCGGCGCATCTGGGTTGTCTCGTCGCAAGCGCTCGAGGTCTGCCGTCACGCGCGCCTTGAGCTTCTGACTGGTGGGGCCCCAGTTCGACCCCGACGAGGCGAGCGCGTCGTACCCTGCGCCCGCGGCCGAGGGCCTGAGCTGAAAATACCCCGGTGCGGTGAATGCCTGGCCGATGAGCTCGCTGCCCACGAGCTGACCGCGGTCGTCTTCGACGAGGCTCCCGTTGGCTTTGCCAGAGAACAGGGCTTGGGCCACGCCGGTGACCACCAGTGGGTACAGCACCGAGGTCAGCACCAGCGTCACCAGACTGACCCTCAGTGCAATCACGAATGAGCTCATCTTGAGAAGGCTCCCTAAACCAGGCCCGTGGCCTGTAAAATGAGGTCGATGGCTTTGATGCCAATGAATGGGGTGACCAGGCCCCCGAGGCCGTAGATGAGCAACGAGCGCCGCAGGAGCGCCGCGGCCCCCAGCGGCCGGTACCGCACGCCCTTGAGTGCCAGCGGTATGAGCGCGACGATGATCAAGGCGTTGAAAATGACCGCCGCCAAGATCGCGCTGAAAGGCGAGGCCAAGCGCATGATGTTGAGCGGCGCAATTTCAGGAAAAACGCCCATGAACATCGCCGGCAAAATCGCAAAGTATTTGGCGACGTCGTTGGCGATCGAAAAAGTCGTCAGGGTGCCGCGCGTCATCAGCAGCTGCTTGCCGACCTCGACCACCTCGAGCAGCTTGGTGGGGTTCGAATCGAGGTCGACCATGTTGCCCGCCTCTTTCGCGGCCTGGGTGCCGGTGTTCATCGCGACCCCGACGTCGGCTTGCGCGAGCGCGGGAGCGTCATTGGTGCCGTCGCCCGTCATCGCGACCAGCTTGCCTTTGGCCTGCTCAGATTGAATGAGCTTCATCTTGGCTTCGGGCGTGGCCTCGGCCAAGAAGTCGTCGACGCCTGCTTCTTTCGCGATGGCCGCCGCGGTGCGCTGGTTGTCGCCGGTGATCATCACCGTACGAATGCCCATCGCCCGAAAGCGATCGAAGCGCTCTTTGATGCCACCTTTGACGACGTCTTTGAGCTCGATGATGCCGAGCACCCTGGCGCCGTCGCAGACCGCCAACGGCGTGCCGCCGCGGTCTCCGATGCTGCCCGCCACCTCTCTTATTTCTGCCGAGGCCGTGCCACCCAAGCCGACGACGTGGGCGATGATGGCCTCGACCGCGCCCTTGCGAACGCTTCGACCGTCGAGGTCGACGCCAGACATGCGAGTCGTCGCGCTGAAGGCAATGAAGTGACCGCCCAAGCCGTGCACGTCGCGGCCGCGCAAGCCGAACTGGTCTTTGGCCAGCACGACGATCGATCGGCCCTCGGGAGTCTCGTCGGCCAGGCTCGAGAGCTGAGCGGCGTCGGCGAGCTCTTCGGCTTTCACGCCACTGCTCGGCAGAAACGCGGTTGCCATTCGATTGCCCAGCGTGATGGTGCCGGTCTTGTCGAGGAGCAGTACGTCGACGTCGCCGGCCGCCTCGACGGCGCGGCCGCTGAGGGCGATGACGTTCTTGCGCAGGAGCCGATCCATCCCCGCGATGCCGATGGCCGAGAGCAACCCGCCGATGGTCGTTGGTATCAGGCAAACCAAGAGCGCGACGACGGCGGTGGTCGAGAGGGGCACGCCAGAATAGACGGCCAACGGTACCAAGGCGACGCACGCGAACAGAAAGATGAGCGTCAAGCCCACCAGCAAGATGTGCAGCGCGATTTCGTTGGGCGTTTTCTGCCTCGAAGCGCCTTCGACGAGCGCAATCATTCGGTCCAGAAAGCTTTCTCCGGGGTTGGTGGTCACCCGCACCACGATGCGGTCAGAGAGCACCTTGGTGCCACCGGTGACCGCGCTTCGGTCTCCACCGCTCTCTCGAATGACCGGAGCGGACTCACCGGTCATCGCAGACTCGTCGACCGAGGCGATGCCTTCGATGATTTCACCATCGGAGGGAATGAGGTCGCCCGGCCCGCAGACGAACGTGTCGTCTTTTCGAAGGGTGGCCGCGGAGACGCTCTGCTCGACCCCGTCGACCAGCTTGCGTGCGCTGGTGTCTTTTCGCATCTTTCTCAGCGACTCGGCTTGCGCCTTGCCTCGGCCCTCGGCGACCGCTTCGGCGAAGTTCGCGAACAGCACGGTGAACCACAACCACGCACACGTCCACCCGGTGAACCAGAGTGGGGCGGCAGGGTGCCCGAACAGCAGGTCGCGAGCGAACAAGCAGCTGGTGAGCACGCTGCCGACCTCGACCACGAACATCACCGGGTTCTTTGCCATGTGCTGCGTCGCCAACTTGCGCACGCTCTGGGTCGCCGCCTGTTTGAGAATCGACGGCTCGAAGAGCGACGTTGCGTCTGCCTTGCCAGCCATCAGAAGACCCTCTCCGCGCTCGCAAGAAAGTGCTCGACCACCGGAGAAAGCGCCAGCGCGGGGAAGAAGGTCAGTGCGCCGACGATCACCACGATGCTGACCAGCAGCCCCACGAACAACAGGCCATTGGTGGGGAAAGTGCCGGGCCCCGGGCTGACGACCTTCTTACCCACCATCGACCCGGCGATCGCCAGCGCGGGGATGATCATGAGAAATCGGCCGCCCAACATGGTCAGCCCGAGGCTCATGTTCCAAAAGGGGGTGTTGGCGTAGAGCCCGGCGAAGGCGCTCCCGTTGTTGCCGGCCGCAGACGAGAAGGCGTACAGAATTTCGGTCAAGCCGTGAGGGCCGCCGTTGTTCAGCGACGTAAGACCTTGCGGTATCACGGCTGCCACGGCGCAAAACCCGAGAATCAACAGGGGGAAGACGAGCACGTAGAGCATCGCGAGCTTCATTTCGTGGCCCTCGATTTTCTTACCCAGATATTCGGGCGTGCGACCCACCATCAAGCCCGCGATGAACACGCTCAGCACGACCATGATGAGAATGCCGTAGAGGCCGGCGCCAACGCCGCCGAAGATGATTTCGCCCAGCTGAATGTTGACGAGGGGTACGAGCCCACCGAGCGGGGTCAAAGAGTCATGCATCGAGTTGACCGCACCGCAGGAGGCGTCGGTCGTTACGGTGGCGAACAACGCCGACGCCGAAACGCCGAACCTGACTTCCTTGCCCTCCATGTTGCCCAAAGGCTCGGGTACGCCCAGCGCGCCGACGATGGGGTTGCCGGCCGCTTCGGCCGCGTACAAGGCCAACGCGCCTGCGAAGAACAGCACGCTCATCGCGCCGAAGAGCACCCAGCCTTGGCGGGTATCGCGCGTCATCTTGCCGTAGGTGTGGGTGAGCGCGGCGGGTATGGCGAAGATCGAGACCATTTGAATCAGGTTGGTCAGGGGCGTCGGGTTTTCGAACGGGTGCGCGCTGTTCGCGTTGAAAAAGCCGCCACCATTGGTGCCGAGCATCTTGATCGCTTCTTGTGACGCCACCGGCCCCATCGGCAGGGTCTGTTTCACGCCCTCGAGCGTAATGACCTCTCGGTACGCCGCGAAATTTTGCAGCACGCCCTGCGAGACCAGAAACAACGCGTACACCAGGCACACCGGCAGCAACACGTAGAGCAGCCCCCGCATCACATCGACCCAGAAGTTGCCGAGGGTGTTGGCACCGTCGGGCCCGGGCCTTCGGGTAAACCCTCGAGCCAGAGCAAGGGCGACGCCGATGCCGGCGGCCGCCGAGGTGAAGTTGTGCCAGGTCAGGCCGACCATCTGACTCATGAAGCTGAGCGTCGATTCACCGCTGTACGACTGCCAGTTCGTGTTGGTCGTGAAGCTGGCCGCGGTGTTGAAGCTCAGGTCCCAGTCGACCGCCGCGAAGCCTTGAGGGTTGAGCGGCAGCACGGCTTGCAAGCGAAGAATGGTGTAGGTGACGAGCATGCCGATGGCGCTGAAGAGCACCAGTGCGCTGGCGTACTCGCTCCATCGCTGCTCCGGGCTCGTCGCCACGCCGCAGGCTCGCAACAGCACGCGCTCGACCGGGCCCAACAGCCGCGGCAACGGTCGTGTTTCGCCCTCGAAGACCCGGTACAAATACGCGCCCAACGGCTTGGTCAGCGCGAGCACGATGAAGAAAAAGACGGCCACTTGGGCCCAACCCACGAGCGTCATGTCGAAGTGTCCTTGCGCTTAGAAGCGCTCTGGGCGGAGGAGCGCGTAGACCAGGTACAACGCCAGCAAGAGCGCCACGACGGCTCCGAGCCAATCATCGAGCTGCATCAGTGCTCCTTAGATCTTGATCATCAGTGCGCCGGTCAGCCGGTCTTCGTTCTTGACCAGATCAGGGCTCCAGCCGTCGACCGCTGAACCCGGGGCGCCTTGGTTGCCGCCAGGAGGTGTCACCCCCCCGGGCCCCGTGAAATAGGGGATGCTCGCCGCGCGGTGGTTGTATTCGACCCGAAAGGTGACGAACTGCACGGGCGAGTAGTCAGCGGTGACTTGCATGTCCCACGCTTGGTATTTCGAGCCGGGGGTGTTGTTGAAGTACGGGCTCCCCGAGAGCGCGGTCGCGCCGTTGATTGGGGGTACCAGCACCAAATACAGCCCGGGGTTGGTGATCGCGCCACCGCCCACCGTGAACCCCAAGCGGTTGTTGAAGAACCAGGCGCGCGCGTAGGCCATGAAGCCCAGAAAAAATTGGTGACCGCAGTCGACGTTGCCGCCCCATTCGCAGCCGGCGTCGATGGTGAGCGAGGCGGCGACTCGACTGAGCGCGGTGCCAGGGTTGTCGTAGAGCTTGACCATCACGCTGTCGTCGGTGTGAACGCGCATGCGATCGGGCACGCCCAGCGTATCGGTGCCGAAATACTGGTTGCCGGTGAACGCCAGCCACGAAGTGGGGCGCCAATGAATCTGCAAACCCAGGCCGGGGGCTTGATTGAACTTGCCGTATGACTGCCAGCCATTGACGAGCCAAGGTTCGATCTTGAGCTTGTCGCTCGTGTAGATCTGAACGCGAACACCGTTGAAGAACCACGGCGTATTCGATGACACGTATGAGGGCTGATACGTCCAGTTGTCGAAGTTGTAGTAGCTCCACAGACCCACGTACGACATGAAGATGCCGGCCTGCACATTGAGGCCGCCCAGCACGTCGAAGTGGTAGCCGCCGTAGGCTTCCGAGATGTAGCGGTAGGCGTCGTCGAGCTTCCACTGGCCGACGCCGGTGCTCGCATCGTTGCGGGGCGTGGTGACCGAGTACATGCCGAACTGAGTCATCAGTCGGGCCATCGCGCCCTTGTAGTAAAAGTCGCCCCCGAACCCGAGCTGGGTGACCTGAAACTCGCCGCTGCGAAACACTTCGCTCGAGCCAGAGACCGTGTGGTCTTTCGGGTTCGAAAATTCGTGGTGGTACACCGTGTCGACGCGCATTTCTCCGGTGAAGGGGCCGAACGAAAAGGGCTTCTCGTTGGCGCCGGCATTGCCCGGTATCCACGAGAAGTCGGCGAACGCGAAAGGCGTTGCGGCGGGTGCCTGAGGCGGCGGCGCGGCCTCTTGAGCGAAGGCCGAGAGTGAAAACAACGAAGTGAGAAGAAGCCAGAAACGCATGTGTGGTGGGCGCCCTTGAGCAGCCGGCGTGCCTCCATTCACGGCGCCCAGGTGCCCGCAATTGCTTCAAGATCGCGAGTGATGAACGAGTCGTCACCTCGCAAACTGCGAAGTCTCATTGCAGATCGAGAATCGACGCTGCCGCGCGTGACCCCGCGTCATCGCCACGCGCTCAACGCGGCCCCCTCAAGAATTCGTGGTTTCGACGAAAATTCAGCCACGTCGCGCGCATCATTACCTGCGAGTGTCCTTGGTTTTTGGTTTGCAGCGGGGGCCGCCATGACTCGACTCACCCTCTTCATCGGGCTGCTCGCGCTGGGCTGCGGGGTCGACACCCACGGCTATTCGGCGCCCCTGTGCGACCACGGGGTGTTCGCGGTGCGCGGCCTCAAGCCAGTGGCGACCCCCGACGTGATTCAGCTGCGGCAGGTGCTGGCCTCCACCCCCAACGAGCGAATGAAGCCGGCGGTGATCTCGAGTGACGGAGTCGCCTGCGCCACGGCGAGCCTCCCCTCGGCATGCGCGAAGGCCCTCGATGAGCTCAACCCCAGCTCGGGCTTCGCGAGGTATTGCGTCGACCTGTGCGGCGACTGGCATTTGGCGACCACGCTCGGCGATGACGTGCGGGCGTGGTCGAGCGCCGAAGCGCTGCTGGCGTTTTTAGGGGCCATCGACACCACCCAAGAAGCCGCGCTCGTCGCCATCGCGCAGGGGTACCAGCTCTCGTGCGACGACCTGACCAGCGGGGGCGTGAAGGCCGCTCAGAATGGGTTCGCGTTGATCGCGACCAAGGGCAACACCTGCTCGACCGCTGGCATCATTCGGTATTTTCTCTTCGTCGGCCCCGATGGCAGCGTCTCAGAGCTTCGGCACGAGCAAGCAAAACCAGGAGGCGAACACTGCTTGTACTAACCTCTTCGGCATGTTTCGTCTGCGAACAGCGTGTGCGCTCTGTTACCGGTTCTTCGACGTCGCTGACGAGATCAGCTTGGAGAAGTGCCGAAGCCTGTTGACCGCCACCCGCCCGCTCGCGCTGACCCGCGAAGGCAGTGAGTTCATTCAGCTCTCCAACCCGCCGCTGGCCGTCGACCTGGGGCCGCGCACGTTGTCGCTCAAGAGCGGCACGGTGCAAGTCGACCTCGGCGCGCGCATCTTCGATCACGGCGCGATCGCCATCATGGTGCAGGTGCCCATCGCGCCTGGCACGACCATCGAAGCGTTGGTGCCCTTTGCCGATGAATTGTACGACGCGCCGGGGCTGCAGAGCCTGGCCGAGGCAGAGCTGAGTAAGCTGCAATCACAGCTGAGCGGCGCGATGGTGATGCCGCACCTGTGGGCGAAGCATGAAGAGTACACCGTGCTCTTCGCCCGCGAGATCGACGGCAGCCCCAGCGCCGCCCAGCTGCTCGAAGACCCCGACCTCGCCCGCCTGCTGCTCGGAGAGGTCAAGGAGCCCCGCCTCTCGGGCCAAGAGGTCAAAGAAGTGCTCGAGAACCACTTCAGCTACACCGACCGAGACCTCGCCGTCGTGGAGTGGAACGCGATGTTTCTCTACGAGCCCAGCGGCAGTGACGACATCGTCGACCTGCTGGAGATCGCCAACGCCCAGCTGCTCGAGCTCCGCTACTACGACGACGTGCTCGATAAAGAGCTCGGCCGCGTCTACGACACCATCGACCGCAAGAAGCGCTCGTCGCTGCTCTTCAGCCCCTACAAGCAGCTCTTGCGAGATCTGATGCTCAACTTGATCGAGCTCTCCGAGTTCATCGAACGCGTCGAGAACTCGCTCAAAATCGTCGGCGACGTCTACCTTGCGCGCGTCTACGAGGCGTCGGTCGCCCAGCTGCGAATCAAGGAGTGGAGCGATCAGGTCGCCCGCAAGCACCGATTGCTCCAGCAGACCTACGGGCTGTTGCGCGGAGAGGTCGACACCGATCGCGCCCTCACGCTGGAGATCATGGTCGTCGTGCTCATCGTGCTCGAGCTCGTCGTGGGCATCACGCAAGTCGCCGGCCACTAAAAGGCCACGCACATGTACGACAGCCTCCGACAGGGCGCTGACCACGTCATTCACCCTCGCACCGGCTGGGCGCACTAGACTTCGAAGTCCGTGCCCGACCCGTCACAACGCTTCGGAGACCTGCTGATCGAGCTGAACCTCGTGACGCAGGCCCAGGTCGCCGAGGGCCTCGCGCTCCACGCCGACACCGGGCAGCTTTTGGGCGAGGTGCTGGTCTCGCTCGGCTACCTGACCCGCTCGCAGCTGCAGCGCTCGCTCGCCACCGCCATCACCCGAGGAGGCACCGTGCTGCTCGACCGGCCACCCATCGGTGAAATTTTGATCGGGCTCCAGTTCATCTCGGAGAGCCAGCTGAACCAGGCCCTGACCCAGCAGCGCCAAGACCCGCGGCGGCTGGGTGAGATTCTCATCTCGCAAGGCGTGACCACCGACCAACGGCTCTTCGAGGCGCTCGGGGTGCAGTCGCGCATGGCCCAGCGAGAGAAGCCGGCGCCCAAGCGAGCCCCCACCGGGGAGGTGCCGCTGGTCAATGGCCGGCGCGTGGTGGTGGTCGACGATTCGCAGCTGGCGTGCAACCTGGTTCGCGAGGGGCTCACCGAGCACGGCTTCGATGTGATTGCCTTCACCGACCCGTTGCTGGCGCTCGAACGCGTCGACGCGCTCAAACCTGACCTGGTGCTCACCGACCTCGAGATGCCCGGCATCGATGGCACCGAGCTGTGCCGCAGGCTCAAGGCCGCGGTCTCTCGCCAGGTGCCGGTGATCATTCTCACCGCCAATGACGCCGACGCCGCGCGGGTCGGGTTGCTGCGTGAGGGCGCTGACGACTACGTCAACAAGAGCGCGTCGATGGCCGAGCTGGCCGCCCGCATCGACTCGGTGCTGCGGCGCAGTCAGCAGACCGAACGCATGCGCCGGCTCTTCGCCCGCTACACCTCAGACGCGGTGGTGGCCGAGGTGCTGCGCAGCGGCGACGTGGTCTTGAGCGGCGAGAAGCGCATCGTCACCGTGCTCTTCGCCGACCTGCGCAACTTCACCGCGCTGGCTGAATCACTGCAGCCAGAAGAAGTGATGCGCCTGCTCAACGAAGTGCTCGGCGGCCTGGCCGACGTGGTGCTCGAGTGGGGCGGCACGTTGGACAAGTTTCTGGGCGATGGGCTGATGGCGGTGTGGGGCGCTCCGGGCCGGCATGAGAACGATGGCGAGGCCGCCGTCTCGGCCGCGCTGCAGATGCAAACCGTCATCGCTGCTCACAACCAGGGCCGCGGTGCGAGGCCCAAGCTCGAGCTCGGCATCGGGCTCAATTCAGGCCCGGTCATCGCCGGCAGCATCGGCAGCCAGCGCCGCACCGAGTACACCTGCATCGGCGACACCGTGAACGTGGCCTCCCGCCTGTGTGCCCTGGCGGCCGCGGGTGAAATTCTGCTCGGCGAGCAGACCGCCCAGGCCCTGCGCCCCCTCGCGCCGTTGGAGATGCTGGCGCCGGTTCGGGTGAAGGGCAAGACCCAGCCGGTGCCGCTCGCCCGGGTCACGCCCCAGCTGATCGAAGCGCTCGGGCAACGCCGGCGTTTTTGACGGTTGAATCGCCGCGCCGAACCAGACAAAAGCCAAAAGCAAAGGGAGCACTTCACATGTCGCATGACGCTTTTGACGATCGCCGCAAAGCCCTCGAAGAGCAGTTTTTCAAGAAGCAGAACGAGAACCTGCTCAAGAAGTTGCACGACGACGTGGTTCGCGAGAGCTCCCGCGAAGCCGTCTCGCGGTTGACCGGCATCAACAACCAAGATGTGCTCAGCGCCCTGGCCGACATGAAGCTGGGCGGCGCCGCCACCCTGGTGATGTCGATGTACCCGCTGGTCGAAATCGCCTGGGCCGATGGCGTGCTCGACGCCGATGAGCGCAAGGTGGTGCTCGAGCAGGCCGCCAGCGTCGGCATCAAGCCCGGCACCGAGGCCGCGGTGTTTTTAGAGAGCTGGCTGCACGAGAAGCCCGAGCACGGCTGGCACCAGCTGTGGGCCGATTACATGCGCGAGCTGCTCAAGAAAATGAAGCTCGAAGACCGTGAAATGCTCAAGAACGAAGTGCTCGGCCGCGCCCGCCTGGTGGCCGAGGCCTCGGGTGGGGTGATGGGCCTCGGGTTCAACGTTTCTGCGACCGAAAAAATGATGCTCGAGAAGCTCGAAAAAGCCTTTCAAACCCCCTGAAATAGCTCGCGATTTCGCTCGAAATGGCTCGTTGCAACAGGCCGGTGGCAAGGGTACGAGTCGGCCTGGTTTAAGCCGCTTCGAACCGCGAGGTCGTACACCGTATGTCTGATGAAGTTCAGAGCCCGCCGCCGCCTCCCGCAGTGCCGCCGCCCAACGCCGGCAACCTGATTCAAATCAGCATCGAAGACGAGATGCGTCGCAGCTATCTCGACTACTCGATGAGTGTGATCGTCGGGCGCGCGTTGCCCGACGTTCGCGACGGCCTCAAGCCCGTGCATCGCCGCGTGCTGTTCGCGATGAACGAGATGTCGAACCAGTACAACCGGCCGTACAAGAAGTCGGCGCGCATCGTCGGCGACGTGATCGGCAAGTACCACCCGCACGGTGATCAGTCGGTCTACGACACCCTGGTGCGCATGGCGCAGTACTGGTCGATGAGAAACCCGCTGGTCGATGGCCAAGGCAACTTCGGGAGCATCGACGGCGATTCAGCGGCAGCGATGCGTTACACCGAAGTGCGCATGGAGCGGTTGACCGACTCCCTGCTCGCCGACCTCGACAAAGACACGGTCGACTTCGTCCCCAACTACAACAACGAGTTCAATGAGCCGACCGTGCTGCCCGCGCGGTTTCCCAACCTGCTCGTGAACGGGTCTGACGGCATCGCGGTCGGCATGACGACCAAGATTCCTCCCCACAACCTGGGTGAGGTCATCGACGCCACGGTGCACCTCATCGACAACCCCCAGTCGACCTTGGGCGAGCTGATGAAGTTCGTGCCGGGCCCCGACTTCCCCACCGCGGGGAGCATCTCTGGGCGCGACGGCATCGTGAAGGCGTACTCGACCGGCCGTGGGCAAATCACCCTGCGCGCCAAGGCCGAGATCGAGGTCGACCCGAAGAACGACCGCGAGCGCATCGTGGTCACCGAAATACCGTACCAGGTGCGCAAGCAGGCGCTGGTCGAGAAGATGGCCGAGCTCGTCAACGACAAGGTCATCGAGGGCATCAGCGACATTCGCGACCTCTCCGACTTGAAGCACGGCATTCGCATCACCATCGACTTGAAGCGCGACGCGATCGCCCAGGTGGTGCTCAACAACCTGTACTCGAACACCCAGATGCAGACGACCTACAGCATCATCTTGCTGGCGATCGATCAGGGGCAGCCGCGCACGCTGGGGCTCAAAGACATTCTCGAGCGGTTCATTCAATTTCGCCGCGAGGTCGTCACCCGCCGCACCCGCTACGAGCTGCGAAAGGCCAAAGAGCGCCTCAACATCGTCGAGGGTCTGCTGGTCGCAACTTCAGCCGGTAAAGATCTGCTCGACCACATCATCGCGGCGATTCGCGCGTCGACCGACCCCGAAGAGGGCCGGTGGGCATTGATGCATTTGCTCTCTGACGCGCTCTACCAGAGCCCCAGCTT
This sequence comes from Archangium sp., assembly GCA_031367385.1. Taxonomy (GTDB): domain Bacteria; phylum Myxococcota; class Myxococcia; order Myxococcales; family Myxococcaceae; genus JAEUJT01. The sequence continues at coordinate 14,226 of JANLPS010000361.1, forward strand.
CGTCAACTTGCCGCGCTTCGACGTCAAGCTCGCCCGCAATGGCATGGCCGAGCTGATCGCCCGCGCCGGAGCGGCCGAGCCCATCTTCAAGGGCCTCTCGCGCTCGTACGAGCCGGGCTTCTCAGAAGAGCAGTCGCGCAAGATTCTCGAGATGCAGCTGCAGCGGTTGACCGGCCTCCAGCGTGAAGAGCTCTTCAAAGAGCTGCTCGAGCTGATTCGTGAAATCGCCAAGCTCGAAGACATTCTTCTGAACGAGAGCTCGCTCAAGCGGGTCATCAAGAATGAGCTCACCGAAGTGCGCACCCTGTTCGCCGACGAGCGTCGCAGCCTCATCACCGGCGAAATCAGCGAGATGTCGACCGAAGATCTGATCGCCGACGAAGACATGGTCGTCACGCTCTCGCACGCGGGGTACGTCAAGCGCACCGCGCAAACCGAGTTCAGAGCCCAGCGTCGAGGCGGCCGCGGCAAGACCGGCGCGACCACAAAAGAAGACGATTTCGTGAGCGACATGTTCGTCGCCAGCACGCACGCGTTTCTCTTGCCGATCACCAGCCGTGGCAAGCTGTACTGGCTCAAAGTGCACGAGATACCCGCGGCCAGCCGCACCAGCAAAGGCAAGCCCATCGTCAACCTGGTGCAGTTCGAAGAGGGCGAGAAGCTCGCGCAGGTGCTCGTCACCCGCGAGTTCGCCGAGAACCAGTTCGTGCTCTTCGTCACCCGCAACGGCGTGGTGAAGCGCACTGACCTCACCGCGTTCTCGAACGTTCGCGCCAGCGGCATCATCGCGCTCGGCATCGAAGACGGAGACGCGCTGGTCTCGGTGAAGATCACCGACGGCACCAAAGACGTGCTCATCTCGACCGCCCAGGGCATGTCGATTCGCTTCCCAGAAACCGAAGTGCGCTCGATGGGCCGCGCCGCGTACGGCGTGAAGGGCATCACCCTCGATGAGGGCGACGAGGTGGTCAGCGCCGAGGTCGTCGAGAAGGGCGCTACCCTGATGACCGTGACCGAGAACGGCTACGGCAAGCGCACCGAAGAGGCCGAGTACCGCACCCAGGGCCGCGGCGGCAAAGGCATCATCGACATCAAGACCACTGAGCGCAACGGCCGGGTCGTCGGCGCGGTGCAGGTGAAAGACGACTCCGAGGTGATGCTGGTCACCAACTCGGGCGTGCTCATTCGCATGAAGGTGAATGAGATCTCGGTCATCGGCCGCAACACCCAGGGCGTGCGGTTGATCACCCTCGACGATGAGAAGGAAAAGGTCGTCGGGTTGTCACTGCTGCCCGAGGTCAAAGACGTCGAGGGCTCAGAGCCTGAAGGCGGCGAAGGCGATGAAAGCGCGCCGGTTGAAGACCCGGTGAAGAACGAGCCTCCGAGCGAACCGACGCCCTGAAGCGGCCGCTGATGAATGCATGCATTCAGAAATCTGAATGCAATGCATTTAGCAGAATAACCAAGAAGTTCGGTGCTTTGGGCCACACCCAAGCCCGTGGCGCCGAAAACTTGAGCGAATTGGCCGGCGAGCGACACTCCTGCAGCAGGCTGTTGCACGCCTCTGCCGAAAGGTCGCCACATGAGCTGGGACGTCGTGATGTTTGGGTCACTGTCGGTGCCGGAGTCGAACCTCGAGACGTGGCTCACCACGAGCGTCTCGGCTGACGAATTTCCCTGGCTTGAAGACCTGCCCGGCAGCGACGTGTGCGCCGACACGCCCGAAGCGCTGCTCTCGTTTTTGAACGACGTGCCGACCGCACCGCATGAATTGTTCTCGGTGGTGCGAGACGCGGCCCACCTCGACGTCACCTGCTTCGTCGCTGACGACCCGTATCGCGACACCTGCCAGGCCCTCGCGACCCTCTTCGCCAGCGCCTCGGCCTTCGGCGGCTCGGGCATGCTCACCTTCTTCGGCTACCAGGGCATTCGCTTCGGAGAACGCCTGGTGGTCTCGTCGTCAGGCGTCACGCTGACGCAGCTCAACACCCGAGAGCTCGAGGCCGTCGAAGCCAGCCCCGCGTTTCGGGCGGTCAACGCGCGCATTCATGAGCGCTTCGATGCCTTGGTCGGCCGGCCGCAGGTCGCGCCCGGCACGCGGGGCTTGAGCTGGGGCATTCACCCCTTCACCGGCCGCCGGGTTCGCATGATGACCACCGCGGCGCGCTAGAACAGAAACGAGACGCCCGCCGAGACCACCTGCCGCAGGTAGAGCAGGTTGCTCTGCGGCAACAGGTTCACGTAGAGCGCGTAGCGAAGGTCGACCTCGAAGTGCTTGCTCAGCGGCTTGACCAGCTTGAGCGTCACCGAGCTCGAGTTCTCATCGTCGTCGAGCAGCAAGATGTCAGTCGAGAGGTAGATGTCGTCTGGGTAGAGCGTCAGCTGCAGGGCCGTGGTCGCCAGCAACGTCAAATCGAAGGGCAGCTTGGTCGCGTAGGTCGCGCTCAGGCGATGACGCCGCAGCGACTCGCCGTGGCTGTTCGAGGTCTGGTCGTAATACGAGTAGCCCAGCGTGAGGTGAAACGGCCCTCGGTAGGTGTAGCTCGCGCCGACCTGAAACACGCTGTCGCGGCGGGTGACTTGCGGAGGCGGGTCAGGCTCGTCGAGCTCGTGGGTCAGCGCGTTGTAGGTGCGGAGGTTCACGCTGCCGAAGAACGACACGCTGTGCCGGCGGTCGAAGCGATAGCGGCCGAGCAGGGTGCCGTCGGGGCCCGAAAAGCTGTACTGAAAGTTCGGCCAATAGATGAAGCGGTGCGCGCCCAGCCGGAGCCGAACATCGACCGACTGGTCGGGCCGAAAGTCGATGACCCCTTCACCCACCAGGTCTGAGTAGTCGCGGTCAGCCCCGCGGCGATCTCTCGCGTGCCCCGAGAGGCCCACCGAGAACGCTTTGCCCAACCTGAGCGTGCCGTCGAGGCGGGCGTTTTGAATCAGGGTGTCGGCCTCGGGTCGGGTGATGAATTTTCTGAACGCGAGGTCGTAGCTGCCGACCAACGACACGCGCTCCCAGTCGGCCGAGCCGTTGAGCTCACCCAGGCCGAACAGCAAAGCGTCGGGGTCGCCCGCGATGAACCCTCTGTTCGGGTTGGTATCGAGCCCGGGGCCCAGCCACACCCGGCCGTTGCCATTCAGCTCGACGGCATGCGCGAGCGAAGCCAGCAATACCAGGGCGAGGGCGGTCAGGCGCACAGAGGCGCCGAACCTAGCCTGAAGTTTTGCGTTGCGGGCCCACCCAGCTACAAACAGCGCATGCTCCGCCTCTTGCCTCTCACGCTGGCGCTCTGTGCCTGCGGCCCCTTGGGCTTCACGACCGAGGTCAAGGGCGAAGGCACCGTGCCCGGGTCGGGCGTTCTGGGCGGCGTGCTGACGATGTTTCCCCAGCTCAATTCGCTGAGCAACATCGACTTCAACCAGAACCAAGACTTCAAGAACAACAACGCACAGCGCTCCCAGGTCACCTCGGTGTTGCTGCAGAAGCTGACCCTGCGCATCGCCTCACCCACCACGCAGGACTTTTCGTTTCTCGACTCGGTGCAGTTCGTCGCGCGCACGGGCGAGAACGAGGTGGTGTTCGCTCAGAAGACCAACGTGGCGTCGGCCAAGTTGACCGCGCCGACGCCGACCCTGGTGCTCGACACGCTCAACGTCGACTTGGCCGAGTACGTACGCGCCTCGACCATGAGCATCGTGATGCGGGGCACCGGCCGCCAGCCTCCGCAAGACACGAAGATCGAAGTCGACGCGGTGTTCAACGTGTTCTTCAAGCTGTGAGCGCTTTAGTTGCCGATGATGACTTGCTTCACGCCGCGCTTGGTCAGCCACTTCGCTGCCCGCTCTCGCTGATCTCCCTGCAGAACCAGCGCGGTGCCTTCGATCACACCACCGCAGCCCAAGGCTGACTTCATCGCGGTGAGCCACTCGTCACGAAGGTCGATGGTGAGGTCGAGCTGATCGACGATGGTGACCTCTTTGCCTCGTCGCCCCGCGCGCTCGAGTCGTACCACGGCCTTGGCGGGGGCCTTCTTCTTCGCGGCCTCGGCCTTGCTGGGCCCCGGCACGTTGGGGAGCTCACCGCGCAAGGTGCCGAGCGCTCCGAAGGGGTTGTTGAATGGCTTCTTCTCGTCGCTCATGGCGTGGGCGGCGCAGGGAGCGACAGAAAGAATGGCGAGCTCGCGTCACCCCGGCTGATCGCCAACGCCAACAAGAACGCGCCCGACGGGGGCGCCGACTTGCCATTCACCACCACCAACGGCGTACCCGTGATGTTGAACTTCATCGCGTAGGCAATGTCGGCGTCGAGCTTCTGCTGCGTCTGCGCCTCGGCGATGCAGCGCTGCAGCGCTTCGCGGGTGAGCCCCGATTGCGTGGTGGCCGTCTCGAGAATGAGCTCTTTGGTCAGGTTCGCCTGTTGCTCGAACAGCGCGTGCTTCACCGGCCACAGCGCGGGAGTGCCCTCGAGACAGATCTGCGCCTTCGCGGCCAGGCAGCGAATGCCGTCTCCCCAGACCTTGCCCACACCCGGGTTGCACTCCCCGTCGAGGGGAAAGTAGCGGGCCTCGACCGAGAGGCGGCCTTGCGGCAGCACGCGGCGAAGCTCCTCGAGGGTGAGCTCGAGCTGCCGGCAGTGGCTGCACAAGATGTCGGTGAACTCGACCACCTTGACCGGCGCGTCGGGAGACCCCAGCAGCGCGCGCGGGGTGGTATTCTCGAGCTGCGGCTGAGGCGCCGCGAGCCACTGTTGCCGGGCATAGGCGGTCATCAGCTTCTCTTGCTGTGGCATGCCCTCGAGGTAGCCGGTCAGGGCCGTGTCGCTGGCGTCGCTCGTGGCCTCGATGCCCACCTGCGGGTTTTTCGGCGTTCGCTGGCCTGGCCACAACAGCACCAAGAAGATCGGCGCCGCCACCATCACGGCCCAGGCCGCGCTCGTGGCCAGGGTCTGCGTGGGCAACGCGGGCTTGGGCAACAGCACGAAGGCGGCAAACGCGTAGATCGCGACCAGGGTGTAGGTGCCGAGGCAGGTCAAGCAGAGCGCGCGGGCGGCGAAGGAGGCGCTTGCGAAGGTGATGATGGCAGCGACTCCGACGAGGGCCGTCAGCTTGACTGCACCCTGCGGGGCGTCGAACGGTTTGCCCGAGGTGGCTCGCTGCGCCAACAGGCCGGTGAGCACGACGGCGGTGAGCGCCCAGACCAGCCCAAGCCCCGCGACCGGCATGCCGAGCCAATCATGCAGCTTCGAGGCGAAGGGTGAGCTCCACACCGCTGCGCAGTTGACCGTCTCGTTGATCGAGCAAGCCGCGGTGCCTCCGTTGCGAATGCTGAACAGCTCACGCCACTGGTAGACGGCCAGCCCTGCGTTTGCCGCGGCAGAGAGCATCAGCGTCAGCAGCGCTGGGGCCGAAGGTGGGCGGGGCGGGGTCGATGGCGTCTCCACGGCGAGCCCCTTATATACGTGCGCCATGGGCGTGCCTGCTGCTGATTTCACCGAGTACCTTGCTGCGACCACCGCTGTGGCCTGGGCCGATCTTTCGGCTCGTGAGCAGCTGCGGGTCATTGGGCCTGACCGGGTGTCTTTCGTTCACGGCATGGTCACCAACGACATCACGGGGTTGGCCGAGGGCGCGAGCTGCTCGGTGGCGATGCTGACCGCGAAGGGGGCGATGGTCTCCGATGGGCGCGTGCTCAAGCTGGGCGAGGCGGTGATCGTCGACACCGGGCCGGGGCAGGGCGCGGCGGTGAAGGCGTTTCTCGAGAAGTATTTGATCAGCGAAGACGCGGAGGTTCATCAGGCACCGGAGTTCGCGGTGGTCGGCCTGGTGGGGCCTTCAGCGCGTGAGGTGTCGGG
>JANLPS010000409.1:0-3990 GCA_031367385.1 Archangium sp.
CGCCTTCAACCTGAAGACCTTCACCTGGCAGCAACTCACCAAACCCTCGCGCCCGCCTTTCGACAAAGACCCGTTGGACGACGGCAACCCGGTCTCTCGCCACACCTACGACGGCTTCGAATTCATCTCGCACCGCGGCACCTACTTCGGCTGGGGAGGCGCACGCTCGACCAGCGGCAACGGCACCGACGTGACCTGGGAGTTCATGCTCGACGGTGGGTGGTCGCACCTCGACCCTCCGTCTGCGCCGGCGTCGGGCTCAGGCCTGTACAGCTTCGGGCTCGCCTACGACCCGATGTCGCGACAGGTCTTCGTTCACCTGCTCGCCTGGTTCGGCTCGTACGACTTCGCTACCAACCGGTGGGTGCGGAAATTCGACTTCGGGTACCCGCCCTACACCCAGCTCTACGACGTCGGGGGCCCTCGCACCGGGGCGATGCACCTGGGGCAGGGGCTGTTCGTCAGCATCGGCACAGGGGCACCGGCACTCGTCTATTCAGTCGACGCCGGCACCGTCGTGTCTTTGACCGCACCGTGGAACGACCTGAGCAACCACCCCTCGTTGGCGAAACCCGCCCCCGGCCTCGAGTACGACCTCACCACCAGGCAGTTGGTCGCCTGGTCAGGCGGCGCTCCCGTCGTGCTCGATACCGACACCGTGCCTTACCGCTGGGTCGCGCGAAGCGGCGTCGGCGCGCCGGCAGATCAATCGGGCAATGGCACCTATGGCAGGTGGCGGTACGTCGAGCGCTACAACGTCTTCGTGCTGGTGAACGACGCGAGCCAAAACGTGTTTTTCTACAAGCACACGCCACGCTGCGGGCAGTGAAGGGCGTAAGCTGGAGGTCCGTGTTCGACCTCCGACTCCACCCAGCGAGCTTGACCGACCACGACCTCGAGTCGCTGCGCTTCTTCGGCGTTACCGGAGCGCTGCTGGTGGCCGATTCATCGCCTTCACCCACCGCCGACGCGCTGCTCGAGCACTTCACCCAGCTCACCACCGTGCAGCTCCGCCGCTTCGAAAAGGCCGGCTTCGAGACCCGCATCGCCCTGGGCATTCACCCGCTCTCGGTGCCAGCCCGCGGCCTGCACCGGGTGCTCGACGCCCTGCCCTCGTTCTTCAGCAGCGGCCGGGTGGTCGCGCTGGGCCTGCTCGGCCTCGCCCGCGGAGGCCCGCTCGAAGAAGAAGCCTTCGACGCCCAGCTGCAGCTCGCCCGGCGCCTCAAGCTGCCGGTCATCGCCAGCGCCCCGCTGCTCAAGCGCGAGACGATGACCAAACAACTGCTGACCCGGCTGCGTGAATCGAAGCTCCCGGCCGAGCGGGTGGTCGTCGATGGAGCGAACGCCAAGACCGTGCGCCTGATCTTGGGCCGCGGGCACGTCGCCGGGCTGACCCTGCACCCTGATCAACTCACCGTCGAAAAAGCCGTGCCGCTCATTCGCGCCCTGGGGGCCGAGCGGGTGGTGCTGAACACGGCAGCCGGTGACGGAGCGGGAGACCTCCTCGCCCTGCCCCGGGCCGCCAACCGGCTGACCCAGTCGGGCCTGACCCGCGGCGTGGTCTCACGAGTGGCCGGCCAGAACGCGCGGGCGTTTCTCGGGCTCAAGTAGCCCCGTACTTCCCCCTCGAATGCAGATAATGTCGGTCGGCTGTGGTCTCGCCCGAACACACCCTCGTTCTCAACGTGCTCCCGGGTGAAGTGCTCGACGACCGATGGCGCATCGAGACCCGCGTAGGCCAAGGTGCGATGGGCAGCGTCTATCGCGGCCGCGACCTCGACGAGAACCGGGTGGTGGCGATCAAGATTCTCTCGCCCGAGCACGCGCGCAAGCCCAAGGTGCTCGCCCGCTTCGAGCGCGAAGCCGAGCTGATGACCTCGCTGCGGCACCCCAACATCGTGCAGCTTTATGGGCACGGCCGCCGCGGCGTGCTGCCCTTCATCGCGATGGAGTACCTCGAAGGCCTGACCTTGGGCGACGTGGTCACCCGGCAGGGCGGCACGCTGGGCCCGAACGAGACGGTGGCGGTGGTGAAGCAGATCGCCGCGGGGCTGGCCTTCTTGCATCACCACGAGTTGGTGCACCGCGACGTGAAGCCGCAGAACATCTTTCTGGTCTCGGGCGGGCGGGTGACCATTCTCGACCTGGGCGTGGTGCGCGACCAGGCCAACCCGGGCCTGACCAAGCCCGGAGCGATGGTCGGCACCCCCTACTACATGTCGCCTGAGCAGATTCTGGGCCTCGAAGACATCGACCGCCGCACCGACGTGTACGCCTTGGCGGCGATGACCTTCGAGCTGCTCACCGGGCGCCCGCCCTTCTTGGGCTCGAACAACTTCGAGGTGCTCTACGGCCACCGCAACAACCCGGTGCCCGACGCGTCGACGCTCGGCCACGACATCACCAAGGCCGTGGCGCAGGTGCTGGCGCGCGGCATGTCGAAGCAGCGTGAGGCCCGGCCCGACACCGCCAGCGAGTTCGCGTACGACCTCGAGGTCGCCTCCTTCGCCAAGAAGGTCGACCTGACCAAGTCATTTCCTTTTCTCGAGAAGAGGCAGCTGAGCACGCCGCCGCGCCCCCGCAGCCGCAGCCTCGCCCGGTTGCCGAGCGTCGAAGTGCCGATGGCCGAGCAAGAAGACGTGATCAGCGTGGTCGCCGACCGGCCCGACACGCACGCCGAAGAGCCCGCTGACACCATGGGCTCGCGCCAAGAAGAAGAGACCTTCGTGGGCGAGCTGCCCAAGAGCCGGCCGGTGCCCAAGACCCAGCCCCAGCCGAGCGGGGGCACCCTGCGCATCTCGGCCGCGACCGAAGAGGGCGAGCTGATGACCGGGCAGGTCACCATCGACGGGCAGCCCAAGGGCCCCTCGTCGAAGCCATTTCGCCTACCGGCGGGGCGCCACCACGTGCGCCTCGAGGTCGGAGGCCACCGAACCATCGATCGCCAGGTCGAGATCATCACCGGCGCGACCTTCACTCTGAAGCTCGAGGTCGAACCCAAGCCCCACTAAAAAGGGGACAGGCTGCTTTTCACCGAAGCGCTCAAGGCAACGGGCCGAAGCCGGCGTCGACGGTCGTCGCGCTGAAGTTGCCCAGCAGCGTGCGGTCGTACCCCAGATCGCCGCCGGTCGACTCGAAGAGCATCGAGAAGTTGCCGCTCGTCACCCCACCGGCTTCACCGCCGCTGGTGATGAACAGGTCACCACGCTTCACCCGAGGCAGCGAGCGCGAGGGCTCTCCGCCTGGGGCGGTCGCCACGCTGGTGCGCGGGTGCCCCTCGGTCGCGTCGCCCCCGAGCGCGATTCGGGCGCCGGGCTTGACGGTGACGTCTTTGAGCGCGACCGAGATGCGCACCACCACGTCGTAAAAAACGCCGCGCGTTCGGTAGTACGTAATCTGCAGCGCCTCGTCGTTTCGGTACACGTCGGAGCGCGAGATATCGAGAGGGATGACTTCACCCAAGCTGCCGCCCAGCGAGTTGTCGGCCGCGCAGGCAGTCAGCGCGACGAGCCCCAGCAGCGCCAGGCGACGGCTCATTTCTCCACCGCCAGGCGAATGCTCCCGGCGGCCGGGTTGACGTGCGCGGTGCTGTCGAGCGCCGCCGGCGTTCGGTACGCCACCACCCGCTTGCCGCTGGCGAAGAAGGCCAGCTTGGGCCCCCACCCGCCGCCGGTGTCGACGGTCGTCTCTTGCCAGTTGTTGCCGACCCGCTGCGTGATGCGCAGCTCGTCGTCAGTCTGCAGGCAGCTGGTCTCTTGCGTGCCGTTGCGGGGTGAGCAGACGTAGAAGGCGATCGCCGGCTCGTGAAACACCGGGTCCATCGCGAGCGAGGGGTACCAGCCGCCGGTACCCGTGCCAAAGGCCGTGTCGAGCGAGGTCCAGGTCTTGTCCGCTCCGGTGGCAGATTTGATGTAGCCCAGCTGGCTGGTCTGCCGGTCGGTCACCGCGATGCCGTAGCCCTCGGTCGCGTCGTAGGCCAGCGAGGCCCCG
>JANLPS010000412.1:0-4699 GCA_031367385.1 Archangium sp.
TGCCGTCGCGGTCGGTGTAGCTGATGAAGAGGTTGCGAATGTCGAGCTTCGGCACGTTGGCCGCGGCCAGCTGGCCTTGAGGCGCGGTCGGGTCAGACATCGACTTCTCTCCACGAGAACAGCAGGCGGTTGATGGCGCGAATGATCAGGTCGGTGAGAATGCCGATGACCCCGACCACGAAGATGCCGGCGAAGCTCCACTCGGGTTTCGCGTGTGACTGCGCCAGCGCCAAGATGTAGCCAATGCCGTTCTGCGGGTTCACCAGCTCGGCGAGAATGATGTAGGTCCACGCGATGGCGTTCATCACGCGAAAGCCGTCGAAGATCTGCGGCATCGCGGCGGGTATCAGCACGGTGCGAATGACCTGAGCCTTGGTCGCGCCCAGCGTGAACGCGGTCTGTACCAGCTCTTCAGGCACCAACCGAACCGCGTCGACGATCGCCGGCAGCAGGTAGACCACTGTGCCGAGAAACAAGAACGCGACCTTCTGGGTCTCGTCGATGCCGAACCACAAAATCAACAGGGGGATGAAGGCGGTGATCGGCAGGTACCGCATCGGCGCGACGATCGGGTCGAAGATGCGATTGATGGCATCGAAGCTCCCCATCAAGATGCCCAGCGGCAGCGCCACCGCGAGCGACAGCCCGAACGCTTTCAGAATGCGAATCGCGCTCACGCCTACGGCCTGGAGCAGATCTTTCTCGAAGATCAAATAGAGCAGGCTCTTCACCACCTCGTGCGGAGGCGGCAAAAAGAACGACGGCACCAGCGGCTGAAGCTCACCCTCGCGGGTGACCTGCACATACGAGAGCACGCACCAGCCGGCGAGAATCACCAGCACGGCGACCAACGAGAGCAGCCGACCGGTACCCACCGCGACGGGCGTTCGAATCGCCCACAACGACGGCTTGGCCCGACGCTTCGCCGCCCCTTTCGCCGCCTTCACCGACGGCGAGGTCGCGGCGACCGGCACCGGCGCGGGCGGCAACGGAGGCACCTCCGAGGGAGGCGTCACGTCATTGGGCATTGAGGACGACCTTGATGTCGGTTCGCCGGTTGAGCGCCCGACCGTCCTCCGTGTCATTCGGAGCGATGGGGTTGGCGCTGCCTTTGCCGACCGCGATGAAGCGCTTGGGCTCGATGCTGAAGTTCTTGATGAGGTAATTCTTCACCGATTCGGCGCGCTTCTGCGACAGCGTCTTGTTCACGCCTTCATTGCCGCGCGCATCGGTGTTGCCTTCGACGTCGAGGTAGGTGTTGCCGAATGAGAGCATCGTCTCGCCCAGTGAATCGAGGGTGAAGAAGCTGCCCGGCATGATCTCGTCAGACCCGGTCGTGAAGTGAATCGACAGGCTCTTGCTCACGATGGCGCGATCGGTGACCTTCGGCTTGCCCTGAAAGGCGAATGATTCTTCGACCTTCTGATCTTTGAACGCCGGAGCCAACGCGGCCACGAAGCGACTGTCTTTCCAATCGGGGGCGTCGACGACTTTGCTGATCACGCCCTTCTTGCGCCAGATCACGAACGCGCCGTTGAACAGCGAGTCGAAGTACGGCTTGGGCCCCGACAACCCGAAGAACAGCGCGTTGTCTGAGAACGGAGTCAGCTTCAAACCCGACAACATGCCCGACACGTCGTCTGAGGTGAGCTTGAGCGAATCGGCCACGATCTTGTTGCTGCCATCGGGGTCTTCTTTCATCGCCGAGATCGCGTCGAACCAGCCGCTCACGAAATCTTGAATCGCCTTGGGCGACTGGTCGATGATCTGCTGGCGGGCGACCAGGGTGTCGGCGATCACGTTGGTCGCGGCGGTGGTCGAGACCAAGATGTGTGCGTCGTTCTCGCGGGCGGCCACGGCGCCCGACAAATCGGGCTCCCAGGTGACGGCGGCGTCGACCTTGCCGGCCTTGAAGATGGCGGCGGCCTTGGGGGCTTCGTCGGTGAACACCAGATTTTTCTCGATGTCAGCGCGCTCTTGTTGATTGAGGCCCGACTGCGAGAGCAAGAACAACAACAGCCAGTGCGAGGGCGTGAATTTGGTGGTGGCGATGCGCTTGCCCTTCAGGTCTTCGACCGACTTGATGGTCTTGAGCGAGACGATGCCGTCGCCGCCGCGGCTCCAGTCTTCTTGAATCACGGCCTTGGCCTTGAGGCCCTTGTCGGCGAGCTCACTGGCTTCACGCGCGTACGAATCGACCGTGTCCCACATCAGGTCGATGTCGCCTTTGATGAAGGCCGCCAGCTTCGCGCTCGGGTCTTCGATGAGCACGAACTCGACGTCGAGGCCGTACTTCTTCCTGTAGATGGAGTTGGCGTTGCCGCCCTTCATGCCGCCGTTGGCGACGATGCCAGGCGCGTGGCCAGCCCAGGTGTTGATGCCGACTTTGAGCGGGCGGCTGAGCCCACTGGTGCCCAGCGCGGCGCCGGTCGTGTTGGCGTTGACCTGCACGCCACCGGTGCGAGGGGCATCGACGATGTCGCGGTTAATGCCGGCGAAGTCGTCTTTGGTGACGTCTTGGCCTCCCGCCGTGGTGCCACCGGTGGCGGTCTTCGGAGCAGCGCCGGCCCAGGTGCGAATCTGGTCGCCGAAGCGCGTGTAGACGACGAAGCCGATGACGCTGAGGGCCACCAGCGCGATGAACAACTTGCCAAATGGAGTCAGTTTCATGGTCTTGAGAACCCTTTACAGAGAGGTCACGCCTTGGGCGCGGCCGGCGGCGGGGGGAGGTTGAAGAACTCGAGAACTTTTTGGACCTGGGATCTACGAACGTCGGCGGCGCTGGCAACCCCCGCGAGGTTCGCGGTGCGTTTGTCGATGTCGACGCGCAGGTTGATGATCTGCTCTTCGAGCTGCGAAATCTTGGTGCCGGCGTCGCTGATCGCCTTGGCGGTCTGCTGCTCGTTGACCTTGATGAAGGTCTCGATCGCCTTGAGCTGGTTCTGCGCGGCGAGCCCGATCTTGCTGACCTCGAACCCGAAGGCCTTGAGCGATGCCTCGACGATCTGCTTCTTCACGTCGTGCGGCGTCGCCTCGGGCAACCCCTTGAGCAGGTCTTCGGCCTTGCGCACCCGGTCGAGCTCGCCGACGTCCATCCCCGCGTTCTTGAAGACGGTGTCGAAGTCGACGTTCGCCGCAGGCGCCGCGGGGCCCCCACTGCTGGGGCCTGGCCGGGCCATCGGGGGAGCCGCAACCCTGGCACTGGCGGCGGGAGACGCCGGCCCTTTGCCACTCTGCTGCGCGAGCTCAGCGACGATGTCGGCTGCCGATTTCTCGGGTGAACCGCTCTCATCGGCGTCGGTCTCTCGAGTCGCGGGCGACTTCGCCTTCTCGTCGTCAGACTCGAAAAAAACGCCGAGAATCTTGCTCCCCAGGCCTTTCTCATCGGGCATGTGCAGCTGTGTAGCAGACAGCGTTCCGCAACAACGCGAAATATGGTGAGGTGCGCACACTCTATGGCCAAGTTCGAAGTGCACATACCCGCGGTCGAAGCCGGTGGTTTCAACCTGACCCTCAAAGTCGGAGCCGACAACTGGATGGCCGCGCTCAAAGCCGGCATGCAGAAGCTCGGCGAGCAGGGCGCGGTGAACCAGAATGTCATGGTCGACATTCAAGAAGACAACTCGATTCACGTCACCGAGCCCGCCAGCGGCCGCGTGTTTCGCATTCGTGAGCTCTCAGACGAAGAGGCCTCGACGGCGGCGGTCAAGCGCCCCTCTGGCATTCAGCGTAACCCGCTCGCCAACCAAGGCGCGGTGACGCAGCCCGCGCGGCCGGCCGAGGTGAAGACCGACGTGGGCGCGAAGCCCGTCTCGCGGAGCGACGAGAAGACCATCGTGCCGGGTGGCGATGAGTCGAAGACCTTGGCCGCCGTCGCCGCCCAGTTGGCCGCGGCGTCGAGCTCGGCCGAGAAGACGTTGCCTCCGGCAGCCGCCGCGGCGGCGAGCACATCGCCCTCAGGCACCTATGCGGGGAGCTCGCCCTCCGGGCAGTACACTGGCAGCAGCGAGTCGGCGATTCGCCGCCGCAACAAGAGCAGCCCGAAGATCGAGCTCAAAGACGTCGAGGAGCTCGAGCGGCCGATCAAGCCGGTCACCAAGCCCATCGGTCGCCCGAAGACCACGCCCGGCCAGGCCGCCGTGCTCAAGCAGTCGACCGAAGAGATGTTGGCCGACGTGTTCATGCGCATCACCGAGCTCGAGAAGAAGTCGAGCCTCGAAGACGCGATGCAGTTCATTCTCGATTTGGCGATGGAGAAAGTGCCCTGCGAATCAGGCTCGGTGCTGCGCGCCGACGCCGGCAGCGGAGACTTGACCTTCGTCTCGGCCCGAGGCCCGGCCGCGAAAGACCTCCTCAAGGCGAAGATTACGGTGCCCGCGGGCGAAGGGTTCGCCGGGTTCTGCGCGACCGAAGGCGTGTCGGTGGCGATCAGCGACGTGCAGAAAGACCCGCGCTTCTACGCGACGGTCAGCGAGAAGGTCGACTACGAGACGAAGTCGATGCTCTGCTCGCCGATGATGACCCACGGCCGAAGCTTCGGCTGCATTCAGCTGCTCAACCGCAAGGGCGGGCCGCAGTTCTTGGAGCCCGAGGTCGGCGTGCTGACCTACCTCTCGCACCAGGCCGCGCTGTACCTGAACAGCCGCGTCTAAATATAAAGGGGACAGGCTGGTTTGTTGCGCATATTGCGCATCAAACC
>JANLPS010000414.1:0-3172 GCA_031367385.1 Archangium sp.
CGAAGTGGCCGGGGTGCGAGAGGGTCTCGAGCTTCTGGGTGAGCTCGCCGGTCGTGGTCGGCGCTGACTTCACCAGGTCGGTGTTGAAGTAGAGCGCCAGGCATTTGAGCGACAGCGGGTAGCCGTACCATTCGCCGTCGAGCTCGAGCGCGTCGACTGATGACTTGATGTACGCGCTGCGATCGATGAGCGCCGTTGACGGGGCGATCACCTTCATGCGGTGAAATTGCCGCAGCCGCTCATGCGCGAAGATGAAGACATCGGGCCCAGCGTCGTGGGGAATCGCCGAGGTGAGCTTCGATGACAACGCGTCGTAGGGCACCGCGAGCAGTTGAACCTGGGTGCCGGTGGCCTTGGTGAATTGCGCGACCGCCTGTTCAAGCGCCTGCTCTTCGCCTCCGCGGTACGCGTGCCAGAGCTTGAGCGGCTCGGCAAACGCGAGCGTGGGCGCCAGCATGAAGAAGAGTAGGGCCCTCGAGCTCATGCCGGGTGCCGCAGGGCGCGCGCCCCATCGGCCGAGAAGAAGTGCGCAACGTCTGGAGCATTCAGCGCCACCCGCACCGTCTGCCCCACCTCGACACCGTTCGCTCCGTCGAACCTCGCCGTCACTGGGCCCGCCGCCGTCTTCAAGAACGCGAACCCGTCGAAGCCGAGCCGCTCGATGGCTTCAACCTCTCCACTGATCGGCCCTTCATTCGCGATTCGAAGATCTTGCGGCCTCAGGCCCAACTTCATCGGCCCGATCTCGTTCAAGTCAGCAGGTGCCGAGAGCGCCAGCGACGGGGCGCGCACCTGCGACCCCTCCCGCGTCACCTCAATCAAGTTCATCGCCGGAGACCCCAAGAACGTCGCGACGAACGTGTTGTCAGGCCGGTGATACAGCTCGAGGGGCTTGCCCACCTGCTGGAGCACTCCTTTGTCGAACACCGCAACTCGACTGGCCAAGGTCATCGCCTCGACCTGATCATGCGTCACGTAGATCATCGTCACGCCGAGCTGCCGGTGAAGCCTTGCGAGCTCACCCCGCATTTGCACCCGCAGCGCCGTATCGAGGTTCGACAGCGGCTCATCGAACAAGAAAATCTTCGGCTGCCGAACGATCACCCGCCCCATCGCGACGCGCTGGCGCTGCCCACCACTGAGCGCCTTCGGCTTTCGCTCGAGCAACGGCCCCAGCTCGAGCAACTTCGCCGCCGCCTGCACCCGCACTTCAATCTCTGCCTTCGGCATCTTCCGAAGCTCGAGACCGAACGCCATGTTCTCGCGCACCGACATATGCGGGTAGAGCGCGTAGCTCTGAAACACCATGCCGATGTCGCGGTCTCTCGGAGGCGTGTCATTCACCCGCTGCCCACCCAGAATGATGTCGCCCGCGTCGACCGTCTCGAGCCCGGCAATCAGCCGCAGCAAGGTCGTCTTGCCGCACCCCGAAGGGCCGACGAAGACCACGAACTCACCCGCCTGCACGTGGAGGTCGACGCCCCGAACAACGGCCGTCTCGCCGAAGCTCTTGCGAACCCCCACCAGCTTCACGTCCGACACGGGCGGCTGTGTATCGCGAGTCGCCGTTCTGGCCCCTTCGATTTGCATGGCGCAGTGCGGCATGAGAATCCACTCAGGTTTGCTAGAGCGCCTGGGTGCGATTGCCGTTTTTCACCCTGGCGCTGTGCCTGATTTCAGCTTGCCCGCCCTCCGATGTCGCGAAGCTCTACGCGACTCAAGACAAGGCACCATCGATTGACGCCACGGCGATCGAAAACCTCGATTTTCTCGGGCCCACGCTCGCCGATAAAGGCGTGAATTTCGGCGTCTATTCAGAGCACGCTGAGCGCATCGAGATTCTGCTCTTCGACGACCCCGACTCCGATCGCCCCACGCGCCAATTTTTGATGAAGCGCTTCGGAGACGTCTGGAACCTCTACGTCGAAGGCATCGGCGTCGGTCAACACTACGGCTTCATCGCCTGGGGCCCGAACTGGCCCTACGACCCCAAGTTCACCCCCGGCTCAATCACTGGCTACAAGGCCGACGTCGACGCGCTCGGCAACCGCTTCAACCCGAACAAGGTGTTGTTCGACCCCTACGGCAAGGCGATTCACCGAGACCACGACTGGTCGAAGGGCAGCCTGGCGTCAGGCCCGAAGCGCACCGAGTCGACCTGGGCCGCGGCCTCGAAGAGCATCGTCGTCGCCAGCAAGTACACCTGGTCGCAGAACGAGTCGGCCTACCGAAAGAAGCGGCAGATCGAAGACTTCCCCGGCCACCGGTGGAACGAGATGATCATCTACGAGCTGCACCCGAAAGGCTTCACCGCCAGCGCCGCCTCGGGTGTGACCAACCCGGGCACGTTCAAGGGCCTCGGCGACAAGGCGCCGTACTTGAAAGACTTGGGCGTCACCGTCGTGCACATCATGCCGCCCTTCGAGAAGCCCGGAGACGGCGGCTACTGGGGCTACAACTCGATCAGCTTCTTCGGCGCCGAGCGCACCTTCGCCTCGAAGAACCGCTTCGAAGAAGTGATGGACGAGTTCAAAGGCATGGTCGACGCCTTTCACCAGCAAGACATCGAGGTGATGCTCGACGTCGTCTACAACCACACCGGCGAAGGCGGCCTCTGGCGCACGAAAATCACCGACGCCAAGCTCGACCCCGTCACCTCGGGGCAGTTGATCAACTTCGAGCCCAAAGAAGTCGCCGGCCTGTATTCATTTCGCGGCCTCGACAACAGCGCGTACTACGCACTCTCGGCTTCAGATCAGGGGTACTACGAGCAAAAATCGGGTGTCGGCAACGACCTGCGCGCGAACCATCGCCCGATGCGCCGGTTGATCATCGACTCCTTGCGGTACTGGGCGACCGAGATGCACGTCGACGGGTTTCGCTTCGACCTGGCTCCGATTCTCAGGGTCAGCGATGGCGACTTCAGCGAGTACGCCGACGTCAAAAATACCGTCGTTCAAGACATCGTCGATGACCCAGTCTTGCAGAAGTACAACACCAGGTTGATCGCTGAACCGTGGGGCGGCAAATACCTGCTCGGCAATTTCCCCGCGGCGACCAGCAAGCCAGGCACCGCATGGGGCGAGTGGAATGGCCCGTTTCGCGACTTCTGGAGGGAGTTCTGGTACGAGCGCCCGCGGCCCGACGGCAAGCCTGGCATCTGGCGCATCGG
>JANLPS010000434.1:0-8993 GCA_031367385.1 Archangium sp.
CCCTCAGGGCGAACGGAATTGGCGCATTCGCGAACGGTGCGGCAGGGCCCTTCGAGGCCCTCAGGGCGAACGGAATTGGCGCATTCGCGAACGGTGCGGCAGGGCCCTTCGAGCCCCTCATGGCGAACGGAGGGGGCGAGGGGTCTCGCGCGAAGGGAGGTGGGGTCATGGCATCACCGTCACTTGCGCGAAGACCCGGCGGCTCACGTCGTTGCCGAACGGGTGCTCCTGGTGCGCCGGCCCCAGCTGCGACCCCACCAGCGCCAGCGTCACCCGGTCATTCAAGAGCCGGTACGCCACGCGCGCGTTAATCACCACGTACGCGGCCAGCGGGTTCTGCAGGTTCGCGATCTGCGTCGGGTCACTCGCGCTGGGCTCACGCTCGACCCAGATGGTCGACGAGACGAACGAGACGTCAGTCGACACATCGAGGTTGATCGGCGAGCGGTAGATGAACCCGCCGTTCACCTTGAGCGCCGGTGCTTGCGTGCACGGCCCGCAGACCGCGATGTTCTCGTTCGAGACCACCTGCTGAAGCGCGGTCGAGAGGCGCAGGTCGAGGCCGAAGCTCGGAGTCCAGGTGACTCCCAGCTCGCCGCCTCTTGCGGTGTAGGTGCCAGGGTCGTTGACGAAGGTCGAGCTGCCCAGCAGGTATGACGCGCTCGAGGGGTCGAACGCGCGGCCGACCGGGAGCGGGTTCACCGCCGAGAGGCCGATCAAATCGCTGACGATGTTCCAGTACGCAGCGACGTCGACGCCCAGGCCCAGCTTGGCGATTTCTCCGCGGTAGCCGACCTCGAAGCTGACCAGGCGCTCGGGCCGCAGTGATTGGTTGCCTTCGGTGAGCACCGAGGCGCCGTTGATGCCCGGCACCGGCGTGCGCAGGTTCATGTAGCTCTCGAGAAAGGTCGGCTGGCGAAACGCGGTCGCGAAGCTGGCGCGCAAGGCCTGGCCCTCGGTCGGCGCGACGATCACCGAGACCCTCGGAGACTGCGCGTACCCCGGCTGCCCCCGGTCGAGCAGCGGGTGCCGGTCGATGCGGTAGCTGGCGACCAGTGAGAGCGGCTTGATGATTCGCCACTCGTCTTGCACGAAGGCCGCGGCGTGAAACTCGTTGCGAAGCTCGCCCAGGTAGTTCCACGAGACGCGCTTGAAGCGCATCGAGGCTCCCGCGCCGACCAGGTGCCGGCCGGCCAGCTCGAGCTCTTTTTGAAACAGCAGCTCGGTGTCGAAGATGTTCTCTTGCAGGGTCGCGCCCAGCTGGCGCTGGCCGCGCGGCTCGTATTGCTGGCCGCCGACGACGTCGGTGTGGTTCCAGAAGAAGCGCAGCTTGAGGGGGCCGGCGGTGAGGTCGGCTTTCGCGAACCCGCTGATGCCGTCGAGAAAGAAGTTTCGCAGCAGGCCCAGTGCGTACATCTCGGTGAAGAAGCGGTTGATGCCGGCCGAGAGCGAGCCTGAGACTTCTCGGCTGAAGGCGTGAAACGCGGTGATGCTGCCCCGCGCGCTGCGCATCGAGAGGTTCGATTCTCCGACCACGGAGGTCACGTCGGGCCGGTCAGCCGCGTAATCACGGGTGAATTTGTCGGCTTGTTGGTACCCGGCCGAGGCGCGGTATTTGACGACGTCACCACCCGAAGCGACGACGCTGCCCCCGGCGAAGTTGCTGCTGCCGGCCATGGCGTTGGCCTCGGCGCGGGCCCCGGTGCCTGGGGCCCGGGTGATGATGTTGATGACCCCGAGCATCGCGTTGGCGCCGTAGAGGGCTGAACCTGGGCCGCGAATCACCTCGATGCGCTCGATTTCTTCAAGGCCGATGGGCAGGGTGGCCCAGAGCGTGACGCCGAGAAAGTCTTGGTACTCGGTGCGGCCGTCGATCAGCACGATGACCTTGTTGGCTACGCGCTGGTTGAAGCCGCGAAAGCTCACGTTGGCGCTCGAGGCGCCCATGGTCATGACCTCGGCTCCGGGCACGCGGCGCAGAATGTCGGGCAAGGTGGTGAGGCCCGAGGCGCGAATCTCGTCGCCCGTGATGATGGTGGTGGCGTTGGGCGCTTCGAGCGTCGACTGCGCGCGGCGTGACGCGGCGACGACGGTCTCTTCGTACGGCACGCTGAAGTCTTCGGGCGAGGGGGCGATGTCGGCGGGCTTCTCGGCGAGCGGCGCGGGGGCTTCGGCTTTTTGCAGCGCGCGCTCGAGGCGGTCGGTCAGCGCGGTGAGCTTGGCGAGGGTCTCGGCGTCGGCAACCGTTCGCGCGGGCTCTGGCTTCGCAGGGCCGATGACCACGGGCGGCGGCAGGAGCGCCTCGAGCCGCACGATGGTGCGACGAACCACCTCGGCGTCGGGCGGGCTGGCCTCGAGGTACTGCTGAAAGTACGGCAACGCGTCGGCGGGCCGGTTGGCGGTCTCGAACGCGCGGGCGATGTTGAAGAGCACGTTGGGGTGCGGCTTGACGCTGTAGGCGACGAGCAGCTCGGCGACTCCGTCATCGACGCGGCCACTGTCGATGAGTGACATGCCGATTTTGAAGTGCTTCTTCGCTTCGACGCGGGCGTCACCCCAGGCGACCGCAGCGAGCAGCACCAGCGCCAGCGCGACCAGCCGCGGTACCCGTGACCCGCGATGGGCAAACAGATGCGGAGCCCCCTGCGCGTCTGCCCCGCGGTTCGACAGGCTCACCCTGAGAGGGTTTGGGCTCAATTCCCGCGATTGGCGGTTCGCCCAACGCCTTGGAGCACCCGCTGCACCGGCTTGCCCGGGCCTCCAACGCGTTGGAGCACCCCCTGGACCGCCTCGCCCGGGCCTCCAACGCGTTGGAACACCCCCTGGAGCGGCTCGCCCGAGCCTCCAACGCCCTGGCTCCAGCACCCGCAGCGCATGGGGGCGCGGCTCAACCGCTGGTTCACCCACCTCAGCCGATGTCGACTCGTCAAGGCTACTCATTGGTACGGGTCACCCTTGTACCCTGGCGGAAGCGGGGGCGGCTTGGGTGGCTGCCGCTTGATCGGCTTCACGCTCGGCGCTGTCGGGGGTGAGGCGGCGGGCTCGGTCGGCTCGACCGGCACCTCTTCGACCTGCGCCGGGCGCTTCTTGAGCACCGCCCGCACCGGCACGACCCCATCGCTGCCCTGGGCCACCACGGTCTGCTCATCGTACCCGTCGAGCGTGAACGCCAGCTCCGCCCGCGCGACCTCATCAGTGGCCCGGTCGACCGTGTACTCAAACGGAGTCACCCCGAGCTCAGTGCCGTCGACCAGCACGTGCGCGCCGGGCGGCTGCGAATCGACCTCGAAGGTCACCCGGCTCGGCAAGGTCGCCGCCTGCACCACGGGCGCCACCACCGCACGCGGCGCGGCCCGACGCATCACCAGAAACCCCGCACCCACCGCCAGCGCCAACATCACCACCAACACGGCGATGATCTTCGGCCGGTTCGACGCCAACCGCTCGGTCTGCCGAGACTTCGCGTCTGACGCCTCGACGCTTGGCGGGTCGCTGCGCGGCAGCGAGGCCTGGTCGAGCTCGTCTTGCGTGATGCGCGGGTCGAGAAATGGCCCCGACCCCGCCGGGTCGCCGACGCTCATCGCCATGCGCATCGCCTCGAGCACCTCGTCCATCGACTGAAAGCGCGCGTCGGGGGCCTTCTCGAGGCACCGCATCACCAGCGCATTGACCTCATCGGGCACGCTGGGCACCAACGCCTTGAGCACCGGCGGCTTCTCACGCACCTGCTTCACCAGAATGTCGATGCTGTCTTTGCCCTGAAACGGCGGCCTCCCGGTCATGCACTGAAAGAGCACGATGCCCATCGCGTAAATGTCGGTGCGGCGGTCGGCGTCTCCGCGCGCCTGCTCGGGCGCCATGTAGGTCGGGCTGCCGAGCAAGATGCCCGCCTGGGTCAGCTCTCCCAAGTCGTCGGTCTTCGGCTTCTTCTCTGAGAGCATCGACTTCACCAGCCCGAAGTCGAGCACCTTCACCACATCGCCTCCGGTGCCTTCGTTGAGCACCATCACGTTGGCGGGCTTGAGGTCTCGATGCACCATGCCCTGCTTGTGCGCCTCGCGCAGTGACCTGGCGATTTGACTGCCGATGTTGAGCGCGCGCGGCCAGCTCAACGGCCCGCGCCGCAGCACGCCCTGCAGGGTCTCGCCCTCGAGCAGCTCCATCGCGATGTAATAAATGCCGTCATCGGTGCGCCCGTAGTCGTGCACCGTGATGGTGTTCGGGTGCTTGAGCTTCGCGGTCATCGACGCTTCGAGAAAAAACCGCCGCTCGAAGCCGGGGTCTTTCTGCCCGTCGTAGCGAGGGTTGAGAACTTTGAGCGCGACCATTCGATCAATCGGCTCTTGCACCGCTTTGTAGACGCGCCCCATGCCTCCCGACCCGATGCGAGCGACCACGCGAAAGCGCCCGTTGAGCACTTTGCCGATCAGCTCGTCTGGAGTGTCAGTATCGGCGTGGCCCGGCGCCATGAGAGGCCAAGGGTGTACCACTTTCAGGCGTTTTTGCCCGATGGCGCTTCAGCGCGGCCCGGTGTCACCGAAGCTGGTCGCGACCACCCGGCCCTTCTCGACCGTGATGCGGCACCCCAGCCCGGTGCCGAAGGTGTCGACGATGGCCAGATACTCGACCCGGCTCTGCGACGAGTTGCTGGCGAGCACGAAGTCGAAGCCGCGTTCACGCGCTCGATCGAGCGTACGCGCCCACAGCTCGCCGCCGCGGGTCGACTGGCAGAACCCGGCGAGGGCCTGCCGGTCGGTCAGCAGCTGCCCTCTGACCCAGAGGGCGAGCACGAGCATGGGCACCAAGCCCACCGCTGACCACTTGAGGTACTTCAGGGCTCGACGACGCCCGATTGCAGGCTCTGCGGGTCGCGTTTCTCGCGGAGCACGAAGTCGTCATTGTTGACGTCGGTGTCGACGCCATTGCCGCGCTTCTCGTCGATGCCCGCCGCGCCCATCGAGGCAGCGGTCGAGCCGACGGTGGCTTTGCGTTCGAATGCGTTGTCGTTGGTCAACATCGCCGGCGACTTGAACCCCACGCCTTCGGGCGAAATCGGAGTGTCTGACGTGCTGGTCTGCGGCCCGTAGCCGAACTTGTCGACCTCGACCCCTGCTCCGTCGACCACGCGCACGTGGCCCGCTCCAGCGGCGAGGCTCAAATCGGTCGGCATGTTGGTCGCGTCGAGGGCGACCTGGTCTGGCGTAACGGTGCCGACGTAGGTCTTGCTCGCGAGCAGGTAGTACTGATGGGAGGGGATGCTGACGTTCGCGGGGATGGTCGCCTTGGTCGACCACGAGGTGCCTCGCACCGGCAGGTACTGCACCTTCCACCCGCTGATGTCGATGGCCTGACTCGTCGGGTTGTAGAGCTCGATGAACTCGTCGCCGTTCGAGGTCGTACCGGTACCGCCGGTGGGCACCGGGCCCTTCACTGCAATTTCTGAAATCACCAGGTGCCCCGAGCTGATGATAGCCACTGTGACGCCCGCCATCGCGGTGTCGGCACCGAG
This sequence comes from Archangium sp., assembly GCA_031367385.1. Lineage (GTDB taxonomy): Bacteria > Myxococcota > Myxococcia > Myxococcales > Myxococcaceae > JAEUJT01. The sequence continues at coordinate 5,510 of JANLPS010000434.1, forward strand.
GGTCGCTGACACCGAGCCAGTTGCCGTATCTGAGCCAGCCACGAACTCGAAGGTCGCCGACACCGCGTCGACTGGCACGGTGACCATCGCGGGCACCGAGCCCAACCCGGTCGCCGGAGTCACGGCCAGGTTCACCACCGTCGGCGCTGAGGCCGGGAGGTCGAGGTTCACCGTGAAGGTGGCCTTGGCGCCCGGCGAGAGGCTCGCCATCGCCGGCGTCACCGACACCAAGCGAGACACGTCAGAGGCGCCCAGCACTCGCACCGACGCGGTCTTGCTCGAGAGGTCTTTGACGGCGGTAATCGTCACCCCGGCATCGCCGGCGGTCACCCCAAGCAAGGGTATCAGCGCGGTCAGCTGGTTGGCCGGCACGAAGATCAACCCACCGTCACCAATCACCACCGTGCTGTCTGACGAGGTGACGTGCACCGGCACGTCTGTTGGCTCGACGTTCGACAAGCGCACCTGCAGCGGAGCGGGAATGGTGATGGTCGACCCTTCGCGCAAGAAGGCGACGCTCGGCTCGATGGCCGTCACGACCGAGGGGCCCGCGACGAGGTCACCGGCGTTGCGAGGCTCGAGCTTGTAGTTGCCGTTGCGGTAATCGAGCACGCCGGTAATCGACCGAAACTGCATGCCGACGGTGGGAAATGGAGACGGCAAGAACATCACGTCGTTGACGCGGAGGCCGCCGGTGACGACGAATTCATTGATTGGCGCAGTGTCAGCGTCGCCCGGCGGGGGCGCATTGTTGAGCACCGTGACGTCGTTGATTCGCACCAGCACGCCTTCGAGCGCATAGCCCAGGCCTCCGTCGTTGGCCGCGACGGCCGCGGGGTCGACCACGATCGGGGTCGGCGCCGGGTTGGCCGACGAGTTGACGCGCACGCCGCCGTCGGGGGCGACGGCGACCAAGCCAGTCAGCTGCACCTGCCCGTGAAAGAGCGACGGAGTGGTCACGTCAATCGAGACGCGGTCGCCCTGGAGTACGCCCGAGGTCGGTGAATAGGCGTAGATGCCCGAGAAGTTCGGGCCCTGGTAGCCGGTCTCGGTCTCGGAGACCTGCAAGAAGTAGCCAGACGCTCCGACGCCGGTCACCAGTGCGTCGTTCAACGACAGGCGCTGGCCCACCAGCATGCTGCTGGGCGCCTTGATGGCATAGATGGTCGCCAAGCACGCCTGCGCACCGGGGTTGGCCGCGGTCGGGCACGCATCGCACAGATCGCCTTTGCCATCGCCGTCGGTGTCGAGCTGATCAGCGTTGGCGTTGGCGGGACAGTTGTCTTGCCCGTTGGGTTTGCCGTCGGCGTCGCGATCATTGGCGTCGAAGACGGTACAGGTGGTGGTGTTCGCGTCGAGCGGGCACGGGTCGCAGACATCGCCCAGCGCGTCACCGTCGGCGTTGCCCTGGGCGCCGTTGTCCATCGGGCGAATCGGGTTGAACACGTCGGGGCAGTTGTCTTGCGCATTGGCGATGCCGTCGCCATCGAGGTCTCCGTCGCCGGTCGAGGCGAGGGTGTAGACCGACGACGCGTTCTTCACGTTGCGCATCGCGCGCTCGGGCACGCAGCTGGGCTCGTTCATCACCGCTCCGCAGAAGAACAGCGGGTAGGTGGTCATGTTCGCCATCTGCAACAGCGCAAGGGTGTCGGTTGGGTTGGTGGCCGGAGCAGGCAGCGCGGGCAGCTCGCCCTTCACGCAGGCCGACTTGGCGGTGCCGCACACGTCAATCGATTCGCACATCGACGTTGCGTCGAACGCGGTGACCAGCGCAGCGTCGCCGTAGAGCACTTTGCCGCCGCGCATGGTCATCACCACGTCAGCCGGCTCGGCGTCGATGACGCTGCGGTAGACCGAAGCGCCCTTCGCGGTGTTGCGCCTGAAGATCGCGATGTCGGCGACGTGGTCTTTGACCAGGCGACCGATCTTCATCGCGGTGGCGGTGGCATCGGCTGAGCTCGCGGTGACCGTGCGCCACAGCTGCTCATCGCTGAGCGCCTTCTTGAACTTGGTGGTGTTGAGCGAGTCGGCGCACTTCAATTCACGCAGCAGGTTCATCGAGCCAGAAATCGTCCAGTCGGTGCCGAGGGCGATGTTCACGCCCAGGCGCTTGTAGAGCGAGATCTGCGCGGTATCGCCGTAGAGCGACACGTTCGAGCGCGGAGACCACACCAGCGAAGTGCCGGTCTGCGCCACCAGCGACACATCGCTGGCCTTGAGGCCAATGCCGTGAACGATAGCGGTGCGTGCGCCGAGCACTCCGACGCCATTCGCGCTCGACAGGCAGGCAAACTCATTGTTGGCCGACTGCTCGATGCCTTCGGCGATGTGCGGCAGGTACGCAGAGTCGGTCGGCACCACGCTGGCCTGCGGCGACTTGGGGTACCCGCAGCCCGAGGTCAGCTCGCCACCCGCGGTATCACCGAGGGGAAACGTGTCAGAGACGACGGTACCGCCTGCCAGCCCCAGCTGACCCGCGGCCGAGGTGTCGAGGTTTCGCAGCAGCCCGGAGTTGCCATTGGTGGTGTAGGTCGCTCCGACGGTCGAGGTGGTGCCAGCCATCACGTTGCGCAGCTCGGCCCAGCGAATCTGCGCGTTGGTCGCGTTGCCGCCGTTGTTGACTTTGGTGTGGCCATCGTTGCCGTTGCGCCAGTCGTGCCGGTGCTCGTAGCGCTCGTCGGTGCCGATCGCGGGGTTCGCTTGAAAGCTGATGTGGTCATGCGAGTTGATCAACCCCGGCGAGACCACGGCTTGCGGGCAGTCGACCTTGGTGGCCGTCGAGGCACCCGCGGTGGCCGAGCAGTCGCACGCCGCGCAGGTGATGATGCCGTCGGTGCTCACCAGCACCTGGCCACCCAGATACGTGGTGCCGTCGCCCAAGATGACGCCGGTGATGAGCGTGCCCTTATCGCCAGCGGTGACCGCGCAGGTGCCCGTGGCCAAGGCCTTGGCGTTCATCGCCGCGCAGCCCAACACGGGGCCGGTCGTCGAGCGCTTGCAGCTCGCCTCGCAGCCGTCTTGCCCGGCAGTATTGCCGTCGTCGCACTCTTCGCCGTCATCGACCGTGCCGTTGCCGCACGAGGCGCCGGTGGCGGTGCAGGTCGCGCTGCAGCCGTCACCGTCGTTCTTGTTGCCGTCATCGCACTGCTCGGGGCTCTCGACCTTGCCGTCACCACACACCGGGCTCTTCGGGCACGCAGTCAACAACAGGCCGGCGCACAAGGCAGCCAGGGTCAGCTTGGAGGTTTGAAGCATTGGATATTTCCGGTGAAACGAGGGCGGCCGACGACCCGGGTCGCTTACCACAGGCCTCCGACAAGCGAGCGCGGTCATCGACTTGTTACCAGGGCAATCGCATCATCCGTTTTCAGTCATCTCGGTAGTTTGGCGGCATGCAAGCGAGAGAGACGTGCCTTCGGGTCGCTGTGAATTCATCGAGCGTGAAGTCGGTGGGCTACGACGCGGCGCTTTCGACGTTGGACAT
>JANLPS010000444.1:0-7258 GCA_031367385.1 Archangium sp.
CTCGGCGCTCGCCTTCTTCGGGTTGTTCTTCATCTCGACGCTCTACATGCCCGCGCTCGTCGCGGTGTACGGCAAGGTGTCGGTGGGCCACATCATCGCCGGGTACTTCGGCCTGATGCTGGTCGCGTCAGCCGGCTTGGCGATCGGCACCTTCGGCAGCTCGCTGACCCGAAGCCAGGTGCTCGCGGCGGTGACCTCGATGGTGATGGTGCTGACCCTGACCATCTGCTGGCTGCTCGCCAAGGTGACCGATCGACCGCTCACCGAGGTGGTCACCGGCTTCGCGTGGTGGGGCCACTTCGACCCGTTTCGCAATGGGCTCGTGTACCTGCGGCACGTCGTCTACTTCGTGCTGGTGACCTTCGTCTCACTCTTCGCGGCGACCCGCGTGCTCGAAGCACGGCGGTGGAGGTAAGCCATGAGGGGAAAAAGCCAAATCATTTCAATCATCATCGCGGTCGGCCTGCTGCTGATCTGGGTCGGCGAACGCATCGTCGACCGGGGCAGCTCTGAGCTCGTCGCGAGCGGTCTGGGCGTCGCGCTCATCGTCATCGCGCTGGCGCTGCGGCTGATGCGCATAGGTCAGGCCAAGGGCGATGACTTCAAGCACGTCGAGCGCTGGTTGGCGCTGCTCCACGGCGGCGCCGCGGCTTCGGTCGCGCTGTATTTCCTCCAGTCAGATGCGTTCGCCAAGGTCGCGGGGCATACGCTCGAGACCGACTGGCCGAAGCTGGCTGGCGTCATCTCGGTGCTCTGGCCGGTGTTGCTCGTCTGCTCGCTCGCGCCGACGTTGTTGGTCGAGCTGGCCTACGCCGCGATGGCCCGCGCTCCCAAGCTCGAGACGGCACGGGTTCGCGAGGCGATGCTCTCGGGCTTGGGCCTCGCGTTCGCGCTGACCTTCGCGTTCGCGCTGCAATACGTCGTGACCGAGCGCGACGTGAAGCGTGACTTCTCGTACGTGCGCGTGGCGACCCCCGGCGAGGCGACCCACAAGCTGGTGCAGTCATTCACCGAGAAGACTGAAGTGGCGCTCTTCTACCCACCCGCCAGCGACGTCGGTGAGCTGGTGGTCGCGTACTTCGATGATCTCAAGCAGGCCGCTCCGCTGCTCGAGATCAGCAGCTACGACTACGCCCTCGACCCGATCAAAGCCAAGGAGCTCGGAGTCACCGGCAACGGCACCGTCGTGGTCAAGAAGGGCACCCGCAAGGAGTCGTTCTTCACCGGCACCGAGGTCGAAAAGGCACGCACCCAGCTCAGCTCGCTCGACCAGGAGATTCAGAAACGGTTCCTCCAGGTTGGCAAGACGCGGCGGCCGGTGTACCTGACCTCAGGGCACGGCGAGCGCACGCAAGATGCACTCGGAGGCGCCGATCAACGCGGCACCGTCGAGCTGCTGCACAAGGTGCTCGAGCAACAGAATTTCGACGTCAAGGTGCTCTCGTCGGCCGAAGGGCTCGGCACCGAAGTGCCTAGCGATGCGGCGGCGGTGTTCGTCGTCGGGCCGCAGCGCGCGTTCGCCACGAGCGAAGCCGAGACGCTGGCCGCGTACGAGAAGCGGGGAGGCAAGCTGTTCATCGCCCTCGACCCCGAGCACGGGCTCGCCTTCGACGAGCTGATGAAGCCGCTGGGCCTCACCTTCACGCCGCAGCTGCTCGCCAACGAGCGGGCCAACGCGCAGATCAACCACGCGCCCTCAGACCGAATCAACATCGCGACCCAGAGCTACTCGTCACACCCTTCGGTCACCTCGCTCTCGCGACGCCAAGACCCGCTGCTGCTGATGGGCGCCGGCTCGTTAGACGAGCTCCCCGCGCACGAAGCGGGGCTGTCGGTCGACTTCGCGGTGCGGGCCCTGCCCGATACGTGGAACGACCTGAATGGGAACTACAAACCCGACTCGCCGCCCGAAGTGCGCAAGGCGTACGGCTTGATGGCGGCCATCACCAGGCGCGGCACGTCGACGAAGATCGAAGACGAGCTGCGGGTGCTGGTGCTCAGCGACTCCGACGCGATGACTGACTTCGCGTTGAACAACGTGCAGGGCAACGTGCTGATGGTCGTCGATGGCACCAAGTGGCTCTTGGGTGATGAGTCGCTGCAGGGCGTGACCAATTCGGAGCAAGACGTGCCGCTCACCCGAACCAAAGAGCAAGACAACCTCTGGTTCTACGGCACCACCGTGCTCGCACCGCTGGCCGTGGTGGGCGTGGGCTTGTTGGCCCGTCGGCGCACGAAGAAGAAAGAGGTGGCTTAAGTGAAGGCCCGAAGCACCGCCATTCAAGGAGCGCTCGCCGTCACCGCGCTCGTCGCCGCCTACGTCACCTGGCAACGCCCCAAAGAGGCCGTGAAGGCCGATGCCGTCGTCGTCATCGACGCCTCGAAGCAGTCGCTCGAGAAGGTGCACTTCGAAGACGGCACCAAGTTCATCGATGTCGTACGCCACACCGAGGCCCCCGCTGGCGTCTGGCTCACCCAGGGCTACCTGCCGGGCAAGACGCCGGTCATCGTCGATGCCGGGTTCACGCTGGTCTCGCTCGACGGCGGAGTCGACGGCGGCGCGCTGCTCGTCGCCAACAAACCGCCGAACATTCCTCCCACCCGGGAGGTTCGGGGCAATGAACGCTCTGAGACCTTGCTCGAACGCTTCACTCCACTCGAAGCCGCGCGCGCGTTGGGCAGCTTGAGCGACGAGAAGCTCAATGAGTTGGGGCTCGCTGGCTCGGAGCGCAAGCTCGAGGTCACCAGTGCCGGGTCGACCCGCACCTTCGTCGCGTCGAAGCAGCAGCAGGGCGTGATTGGCACGTACCTGAAAGACGTCAAAACGAACGACGTGTACTTGATGCTCGGCTCGCTGCTCAACGAGCTCGACCCCGCCTCACAGACCCTGGTCGACCGCCGCCTACACACCTTCAAGCAGACCGACTTCGACGCCTTCACCGTCACGGTGGGCGAGAAGAAGGCCGAGTTCGTTCAGAAGCACGCCGAGATTGCCCAGACGGCGGTGATTGCCCGCGCGGCGACTCCCGACAAACCAGAAGAGCTGGTCAAGAACTGGCACGACAAGATTTTCAACCGGGTCATCGTCACCGAAGTGCTCGGTCGAAACGAAGTGCCCAAGGCCGGAGAGCCTCGCGTCGAGCTTCGCATCGACTACTCCCAGAACGGCAAACCCAAGGGCTGGTCGGAGGTCGCCCTCGACCCTACCGCGGGCACCTGGGTTCGCACCGAGAACACCGCTGGGTGGGTCGCGGTGCATCAAGGCACTGACGAGCTGCTCATCGAGGCGAAGAAGCTCGTCACGCCTTAGAACGGGTGTCGGTTGCGCCCGATTGGGTTTCGCTCTTCCAAGGCCGCTCGATTGAAGACACGTGGGAGACCCTCAAGATGGTTTTCTTCGTCGGGCTCTGCGCGGTGGTGCTCATCGCGGAGCACGGCAGGTTGCATCACCACCCGTCGCCCGGCGCTCCGACCCAGGTCGACCAGCGCTAACGTGGGCTGAGCGGGCCCGGCGGGAGTCGCAGCGTCACCCGCGCGCCGCCACCGGGCGCGTTGTCGATTCGCAGCGTGCCCCCGTGGGCTTCGGCCAGGTTCCTCGAGACCCACAGGCCCAAGCCAGTGCCCTGCCCGCGAGGTTTGGTGGTGAAGAACGCCGTGAAAGCCTGGCGTTTCGCCTCTTCGGTCAACCCTGGCCCCGAATCTTCGACCACCACCTCGACCCCCGGAGCGGTCGTCACCACCACGCGCTTCACCGCTGCCTCGGCCACCGCCTGCCCCGCGTTGAGCAACAGGTTGAGCAACACCTGCCGAAGTTGATTCGCATCGCCGTCAATCGGCGGCAGCGGGTCTGAAGAGAGGCGCGTCTCGAGCGTCACACCCCACAACGCCAGCTGCGGCCGGCCGAGCTGCAACGCGCTCTCGACCAATTCGTTGACCGGCAGGCTCACGCGCGCGCTCCCATCGGTCGCTCGGGTGAAGTCGAGCATGCCCTCGAGCAGCGCGTTCGCACGGAGGGCGTCTTGTTCGATCAACATGAAGTACTCGCGCATTTCGGCAGGGTCGGTCGAGCCCTGCCCGAGCTGCGCAAAGCCTACGATGCCATTGAGCGGGTTCTTGGCCTCATGCACCACGCCCGCGACCACCGTGCCCGCCGCCGCCAGCTGCTCGAGCCTGGCCAGCTGTGCCGCCGCCTTGCGTGATGCACGACGACGAAACAAAGCCGCCGCGCCGAGAATCAGCGCGACGGCTCCGAGAATCAGATGGAGTTGTTGAAACAGCCCCATGCCTTGAGCTGCTTACCGGCTTACTGGCAAGGCGCGCTGGCGGTCTTGGTGTGCGGGCAGTGCGTCGCGGCCGAGGCTCCACCGGCCGTCGCGGCGACTGACAGGTGGTACATGCGGCAGGCGAAGGTGTTGCCGCTGGTCGTCATGTCGTTGTAGTTGGTGATCGTCGCTGAGGGGAAGGCATTGCACGCCGTGGTGCAGTCGCCGACCGAGGTGAACGCCGCGTTCGCACCAGTGCAGGCAGCGATGTCGATGGCGCAGTAGCTCTCACAGTTACCGCCACAGGTGCCGGCACCCGAGGGGCCAGCGTGGGGGCAGTGCAAACCCGCATTCGACTGCGCCGGTGCGCCAGCGTGGTACCCGCGGCACTCGAGGCTGTTCCCTGCGGTGGCCCCGATGGTGCCCTGGGGGAGCCCGGCGCAGCTGCCAAGGCACGAGTCGAGGTTGACGTACTGGGCGTTTGCGCCAGTGCAGTTGGTGGTGATGGTCGCGCAGTAGGTCGCACAGGTCATCGCCGTGCCCGCGTCGGTCGTGCCCGTGCCCGCATCGACCTTCACCGTGCCAGCGTCAGTCACCACCGTGCCCGAGTCGACCGGCGTCACGCCAGAGTCGGTCGTCATCACGACGCCAGAGTCTTTCGTCACGACGCCCGAATCGGTCGTCGTCACCGGCGTTCCACCACAACCAACCAACGCAACTGCCACTACGAACCCCACCAGGTATTTTGTCATCGGGGCGACATAGCCCGAATGGGCTCCCAGCACGCACAAAACCCGATGACTACCCGCGTCGTAGACCGGTGGCGTGGGCCAACAAAAGTTCCTTGACCGCCTGCGCCCGATCTCTCGACACCGGCACGTGGAGCCCTGCGCCCGCATCGACCAGCCCGTCACCCACGAAGAGCATCGTCTCCGATGATTCGCGCTCGAGCTCTTTGATGTGCTCGGCGGTCACCAACCAGTTGCGATGCACCCGCACCACCCGCGCGCCCAGCGAGGCTTCGATCGCGGTCAGCGACAGGTCGACGTCGAACTTGCCGTGACGGGTGTGCACGAATGACAACCGGTCGGCTGCTTCGAAGGCCCAGATCTCTTCAGGGCTCAGAAACACCAGGTTCTTTCGCCGCCGAGCGACGATGCGAGGCTCTCTCTTCGGCCCCGGAGCCCTGCGCGAACGCAGCCGTACCAGGCACTGCGAGACCCGCTCTTCACTGAACGGCTTGAGCAAATAATCAGAGACGCCCAGCTGAAACGCCTCGAGCGCGTGGGCCTCGAACGCGGTCGCCAGCACCATCAACACGTCACGGTTGCTCTGGCCCAGCGAGCGCACCAGCTCGAGACCGGCGCGATTGCCCGGGCTTCGCGAGAGCTGCACGTCGACGAACGCCACGTCGATCGCCAGCCCCGATGACGGTGAAAACGCCTCGCGCGCCTCTTCGACCGTCGCCACCGCGCCCACCACCTCGGCCAACATCGAGGTCTGAAGCAGCTCGACCAGGTAATTGCGCGCCGGCCACTCGTCTTCGACCACCAGGCACCGCAACAGGCCTTCACCGCTCATGGCTGACCTCCATCGGTCGGCAGCTCGACCACCGCGCGGGTACCGGGGTTTGCCCCTTCGAGGGTCAGCGCGGCCGACGCCCCGTAGCGGAGCAACAGGCGCCGACGCACCGACTGCACGCCGAAGGCACCCGAGCGAATCGGGCCCGGCGCGATGCCTGGCCCGTCGTCGGTCACCACGCACCGCAAGCGACTGCCATCGGCCGAGCGCTCGATGTCGACCCGCACCGTGCCCCGGGTCGTGCGCTGCAACGAGCCGTGCTGCACCGCGTTCTCGACCAGCGGTTGCAGCAACAACCTCGGCAACACCACGTCGACCGCTCGCTCGTCGATGTGCCACTCGAAGGTGAGGTCACCGCGGTGCCGCGCCTCGAGAATCTCTGCGTAGCGCTTGAGCCAGTCGATTTGGGTTCGCAGCGGCTCGAGCTCGCCGCCATCGCGCAGGGCATCTCGCAGCAGGTCGCCCAGCGCCGCCAGCAAGCGCCTCGCCTCGCGGGGCTCTTCGGTCACCAACCCGGCGATCGCGTTGAGCGTGTTGAGCAAGAAGTGCGGCTCGAGGTTCGAGCGCAACCGGCCAAGCTCGGCGGCTCCGGCCAGCTTTTCGGCTTCGAGGCGGCGAATGCGCGCGTCGTCGAGCGCCATCGGCAATACGAACGCCAACGTCCACAACCCGAAATGGCTCTGGGCCTGGGTCAGCCCGAAGAGAAGCGAGCGGGTGAAGGTCATCGGGTAGACCGTGCTGGTGTGAATGCCGAGCGCGGGCACGTTCTCGCTCAGGTAGAACAGCACCGCTCCAAACACGGCGCCCAAGAGCCCCGAGGCCACCAGGCCCACACCCACCAGCCACACCGCCGAGCGATCGGTGCGCCGTGCCCAGGCGAAGAGCGCGTTGAGCACCAGCATCAACGGGGGCATCTCCATCACGAACAACAACATCACCGACCAGAAGCGCCCCGCATCGCGGCTCGAGATGTAGCTGGCCAGCAGCTGCAGCACGACCACCGCGATGACCGTGGCCACGCCGATCAAGCTCCGGCGCGGCGAGATGCGCATCGCGGCTTTCGCTGGCTCTGGGGTGACGGCGTCGGTCATCGCGCAAGCAAACTAGGCACATCGACGGGGCCACCGCACCACGTACCGGTTCGTCACGGTCGCTTGCCTGCTCGTCGACATTCGATGACCCTTGGTGACTCTGATACAGTCGCCCCCGCGTGAGCACCAACCCCAACGCTGAGAGACGCCGCCATACCCGTGTGACGCCTCGCGAAGACGAGCCGATCACGGTGCGGCTGCTTGGTAAGCGCTTGACCGAGATTCTCTGGGCGCGCGACATCAGCGTCGGCGGCATGGCCGTGCTCATTCACCACGACGTCGATCAAAAGACGCTCACCAACGAGATCGAGATTCTGGTTGGCT
>JANLPS010000488.1:0-7256 GCA_031367385.1 Archangium sp.
CGATAGAACTCGTTGAGAATCTCGAGCACCCGCTGCGGCTCGAGGTTCTGCACCAGCGCGGTGAAGCCGGCGATGTCGGCGAACATCACCGTCACCTGGCGTTCTTCGAGGTGGGTCAGGCTGTTGCCCTGCGCCTTCAGCTCGGCGGCGCGGCGCTCGACGATGTCGGGCCCGTGAAAGCGCGCCAAGGCCCGGTGAAAGCGGTCGTCTTTCTCGTGGTGCTTGCCCTGAAATTTGGTGATGCCGGTCTGCACCAACTGAGCGATCGCGCTGCACAGGTCGAGCAGGCGCTCGATCGGCTCGTCGTTTGCCGAAGGGCGGTTCAGGTACAGCACGCCGATGTACGGGGTCTGCACGCCGATGGGTATGCACAGCACCTGATCAACGCCGTAGACCACCACGCTCTCGCGGCCCGAGAACCGGGCGTCGGTCTGTACGTTGCCCACCGCGATGGCCTGCCCCTGCTTGATCGCCGCGTCGATGATCGCATCGCTGACCGGCACCTCGCCCGTCTTCAGCTTGCCCGCGTGGCAGACCGAGGTCGGCACCATCACGCCGGTCGAGTGCCGCACCAACACGACGCCAGTGGTCGCACCGACGCGCTTCATCAACCAGTTCATCGTGTCATCGAGAAAGGTGTTCAAGCTCGACGCCGAGTTGAGCCGCTCGGCGACGCGGTAGAGCAACATCAGCGACTGCCAGGCGACTGGCCCGTGCGTGCCGACCATCGGCCCCGAGTCTTCGTCGGTGTCGCCGGGCCGCTTCACCTCGGCCAGCGACTTGATTGAGCCGGTGTGCCGTGGGTCGGGCAGGCGCTCGAACGGCGCGAAGTCGTTGAGCATGTCGATCATGATGCGATCACTCACGTCGCGGGCCATCACCACCGCTTCAGCGATGTCGATGCCGCGGCCGTACCTGCGCACGGTGCCCCCGGCGTCGGTGTCGATTTCTTCGGTCGAGGCGCGCTCGCTGCTCGAAGGCACCCGAGCGAGCAAGGTGTTCTCGCCCACGGTGAGCTGGTCTCCCGACCGAACCGGCACCGAGCCGGTCACCGCGTCGCCGTTGACCTTCGAGCCGTTGCGGCTGCCCAGGTCTTCGAAGATCAGCGAATCGCCGTTGACGTGCAGCTTGGCGTGCTTGCGCGAGACCAAATCACCCGACAAGACGATGTCGTTTTCATCGGCGCGACCGAGCTGGGTCGTGCCTGCAGGCAAATCGTAGTTGGTGTCGAAATAGCCAGGACCATTGATGACGAGCTGCCACATGGAGGCTTACGACCGTAGCACGCTGGTATATGGGGCTGGGCATGGCGATTCGTCTCGTGGTCACCGACATGGACAACACCCTGTACTCCTGGGTCGACTACATCGTGCCCGCGGTCGAGGCGATGGTGACCGCGGTGCAGCTGGCGACCGGGTTTCAACGCATCAAGGTCGTGCAGTCGCTCAAGGCCGTCTACACGAAGTACGAGTCGAACGAGTACCCGTTCGCGCTCCAAGAATCGACGCTGTTCGAAGAGTTCCCCGAGTTTGGGAGCTTCGACAAGATGGTCATCGAGCCGGCGCGCATGGCCTTCTCGGCGGCGCGAAAGAAGTACTTGAAGCCGTACAAGGGCGTCATCGACACGCTCACCACGCTCAAAGCGATGAAGCTACCGGTGGTCGCGTTGACCGACGCGCCGAAGAACCCGGCCGAGCAGCGCGTCAAGAAGCTGGGCTTTGATCAGCTCTTGACCGCCATCTACACCATGCCGGGGTTCACGTTTCCCAGCGGGCCCGACGGGTCGGCGTTGGTGGCGCCTGACATTTTGCAGAAAGAAGTGAAGGGCGCGTACCGAGCGAGCTGCCCGGTGATCGAGCTGCCCCGCGAGCACGAGAAGCCGCACCCGGGTGGCCTGCGAAAAATTCTGATCACCTACGGGGTTCAGCCGAATGAAGTGGTGGTGGTTGGCGACTCGGTGAAGAAAGACATCGGCGTCGCCAGAGAGCTGGGCTGCGTCGACTGCTGGGCTGAATACGGTACCTACGTGCCGCACGAGTACCGCGAGCGCCTCGACATCATCTCGTCGACCGCGATCACCCGCCGCCACGCCAGCGGAGTGCTCGAGGCCGGTCACCAGCAAGCGCTGGTACCCACGCACACGTTCTCGAACTTCGCTCAGGTGCTCAGTGTAATTGAGCGCGGTCACTGATCAGGTGATCAGCGGGCGGCAGGTGCGCGTAGCAGTAGTGCGGCTGGCCGGGCCCGAACCCGCTGTGATCAATGACCTTCACGTTGCAGTGCGCGCAGCGGGGCGCCAACGCCTCGATCGCACATTCAAGTGAGTCAAACGTGTGCGGCTGACCTGCGACGACGACCTCGATCGACCCGTCGTATTCGTTGCCACACGTTTCACATCGGGCATTTGCCATGGCTGCTCCTTCAAGAGGGGTGAAGCGGCGCCTCGCTGTGCATGCGAAGTGCCTGGCGAGGCGGCAAATCGGGCCCAAAGCGAGCGGTGGATCGCCTGGCTTGCCTCCGGCAACCAACCGGTGCCATGACGGCGCTCCTGACTTCGAGTCACATGCACTCCGACCTGGCCCTCATTGAAGTGGACCCGTTGCGAGCGCTCGCGCTCCAGGCCCGTGCGGGCGAAAGCCTCGCGTTTACGCAGCTTTACGAGCGTACCCGCGAGCAGGCGTGGCGGGTGCTGTACCGGGTCGTGGGCCAGTCACCCGACCTCGAAGACCTGCTGCAAGAGGCCTATTTGCAGCTGATGAAGGCGCTGAAGGGCTACCGGGGCGACTCCAAGGTGACGACGTTCTTGCACCGGGTGTGCGTCAATGTGGGGCTGATGCATTTGCGCTCGAAGCGTCGGCGACCCGAAGACCCGACCGACGAGCTGCCAGAGCACGAATCACCCGAGTCGACCGACCCGGAGCGTGCGGCGCAGGTGAAGCAGGCGGCGCTGCTCGTGCAACAGGCGTTGGCCACGATGAGCGACGAGAAGGCCCATGTTTTCACGTACCACGATCTGCTCGGCCTCAAGCCCGAGGAGATCTCGGAGCTGGTGGATGCTCCGGTCAACACGGTTCGCAGCCGCCTCAACCGAGCCCGAGTCGACTTCACCGCCGCGGTGACGAAGCTCAAAGGTCGTACGCCATGAAGCACCTGACCCATGATCAACTCTGGGAGCTCGCCGCCGCGCCAACTCCGGCCGAGCCGCACCTCGACACTTGCCTGACCTGCCTCTCGGCGCTCGATGACATCAAAGCCGCGCAGGGCGTTCTGCGCCTCATGCCCGAGCCGCCCGTGATGCCAGCGGCAATGGCGAAGCGGGTCGAGCTCAAGCTGGCCGACGAGCTCGAAGCCCGTCAGGCCCGGAGGTGGACGAGCTGGTGGCCCTCGATGCCCCGCTTGGCTTTCGCCGCCGTCGCGGTGACCGTGCTGGCCGTCGGCGCGTGGGTGCTCGCGAAACAGACCCGGGTCGAGCCCCCGGTCATCGCCGACCGCCCCGAGCTGCCAATCGTCACGCCGGTGCCGGCCCTGGCGCCCAGCACGCCGAAGCTGACCGCCACGGTGGCCAGCGCGAAGCGCGCTCGAAACTCGACCGCGGCCCTGAAGAGCACCCAGACCCTGAGCGAAGGCTCGGCGCTCACCACTGAAAAAGGGGGCGCGCTCTGGTTGCGCTTACCCGACGGCAGCCGCGCGGGTCTCACCGGCGCCTCCGAGATGCAGCTCGCCAAGCTCGAGGCGAAGGCCCTGACGCTCGACCTCGAGCGCGGCAACTTGGCGCTGGTGGTGCCGCATCGCCAAGACCGGGTGTTGACGGTGCGCGCGGGAGACCTCGAGGTCAAAGACCTGGGCACGCAGTTCTTGGTGTCGCGTGAAATGGGCCGCATCGTGGTCGCGGTCGAAGAGGGCAGCGTCGAGGTGAAGGTGCCTGGGCAGACCCGTACGGTGACCGCCGGGCGCGCCGTGTCGTATCAGCAGGGTCAGCTCGACGAGCTGGCGTGGCTGCCCGCGATCAAGCCGGTGTCGAAGCCCGAGCCGCAGGCCGCCAATGACGCGCCGCCGACTCCAGAGATCGCCTCGGCGCCCTCGGCGCTCGTCGAAGAGCAGACCGACAAGGCCCCGCCGCCTCCCGAGGTCGATGACCCGGCCGCGGAGTGGAACGCGGTGCCGCCCACCGTCAACTCGCCTCCGGTGATTGACGTGCAGACGCAGCAGTACCCGCCTGCGGTGGTGGTGACGGTGACGCCGCCAGCGTGGTTCAGCTTGAGCGAGGTCGAGCGGCGCATGAATGATCTGCGCCGGCAGGTGGCCTCGCCATTCACCCAAGGCGGCTCGCTGCGGCAAATGAAGGCGAAGGAGATTGGCCGAATGGCTGACGCGGGCGACAACCTGAACGCCATCGACGCCGCGAACGACTGGCTGCGGTACGCACACGACCCGCCTGAAGAGCAATTCGTCAGGCGAGAGGTGTTGTTTCAGAAGATGCGGTGCTTGCGCCGGCTGGGGCGGTTGCCCGAAGCCGACCTGGTGCGACGAGAGCTCGAGGCGCTCCCGAGCCGTTGAGCTCGGCGCTCATGCTGCGATGATCAGTCAAGGCCGAGCTGGCGGCGAACCGAATCGACGATGGCGTCATTGCCGGCTTCGCGAAGGCGGTGCTTGAGGCTCTCACCCGGCGTGTCGCTGTTGCTGCCGATAGCGCGGCCGTCCCACGTGTGGGCACCGGGCCCGAAGTTGCGATAGGCCGGTCGATAGGGCCGCTCGTACTCAACGACGCGTTCAACCACGCGGCCTCGGTCCGGCAACGTGTTCGCGAGCTGAATCTCGTCTCGGGTTTTCGCCGCCCTGTTCATCGAGTGGGCAGCAGTCGTAAAGGTCTTAGCCAAAGCCGCGACAGTCGGGTTTCGTGACGCCTTCAACATGTCGATGACGGGGTCGAGTGACCGCGCTTCTTCGTGGGTGATGATGCCGTCGGCCAGTGCCCTCTTCAGTTCCTGGTACTTTGCCGGAGTGAGGACGGGCGCCAGGTCCGCGGCGGCGTCGTATGCCCGCCCTTTTGCGAGATCGGCTCTGAGTGCGGCTCGTTGATATTCCGGGGTGACGATGAAGGCCATGGTCTGAGTTTCCTTATTGGGTCAGCGGGCTTTGCGTGTAGCGGTGGCAGGTTTCTTCGAAGCAGCAGCAGGTTTCTTCGCGGGCACAGGCGCGGGAGCAGTGTTGGCTTTGGGCTTCGCCGCAGCCTTGGGCGCCGCGGCCTTGGGCGCGCCGGCCTTCGGAGCCGCCGGTACGGTCGCGGCCTCTTCTTCTTCGTCGAACGTCGCGCCGGTCAGGTCAGCCGCCAGCACCATCAGCTGCGCGATGACCTCGGTGGCTTGCTCGCCGACTTCACGAAAGAACCGGCCCGCCAGAATCAGCAGCTCTTCAGCCAGGTCGTTCTTCTTATCGGCGGCGATGGCCTTCAGCTTCTTGCGCCATTCCTTGAAGGTGGTCTGAGCGATCATCAACTTACCGTCGCCGACCATCTTGATGTCTGCCGCGACCTTCAAAATCTCTTTGGCGAAGTACCGCGCAGCCCCTTCGACCCTCTTCTTCGATGCTCCAGCTTTCCACTCGCTCATAAACCCATCATCTCGTAGCGGCGAACGGCGCGCTGCAATTCTCTGGTTTGGTGGCCTCGGAGGGCGCTCGCGTAGAACGGGTCGTCGGCCCGGCGAACCGGCAAGTTCCAGAACTGCGACCCGGTGCCAGGCACGCGTAGCGGGTTGACCTTGGTCAAATACGGGTCGCCTGACCGGCGCACCGGCAGGGTCCAATACTCCGAGCCAGTGCCCTCGATCGCAGCGACGGCGCGCTTCACATCGCGCTGGGCCAGACCTTGCCGCCGCTCGGCGTTGGCGATCGAATCGATGTAGTCGGCGACGCCGAAGCGGCCCGAGGCGCGGGCCTGCGCCGCGAACTTACGCGTCTCGCGATACTCGGCAGTCGTGATGCCGCCCGACAGGTGGCTGCGAATTCGAGCCAGCACCACCGCCGGCACCCGGCCGGCCGCCTGACGCTCGATGTCGCGCAGGTTCACTTTCGCGTTGGTGAGGCGAACGTTGGCGTTCTGAAGACGACTCGTGGGGTCCATTGCCCTCGATCTACCCCGAAGGTGCGAGCCTTGTGAAACCCGCAGCCGCAGGTCTCTGTTCTTTCTGTTTTCTCACAGGCCGAGAGGTCAGAACCGGCCCAGTTTCGGGTGTTTAGACGGCCCCGGGGCACCCCTGCGGCGCCTCCAGCGGCCCTCGGGTCGAGGCGTGGGGCCCGCGAGCGGCGCGGGTGAGCACGCACGCGGGCATTCACCGCGCCAACGTGTTCGCGCGCTTGGCGGTGGTCTTCGGGTTGCTCAGTGGCCTGCCCATGACTCGACTGATCATCACTCTGACGCTGGCGATGGGCTCGGTGGCATTGGCGCAAACGAAAGACGAGCGGGTGGGCGCGCCGTACTTCGCGATCGACGGAGACCCGTTGGTCGACCACCTGCCGCTCAAAAAAACCTCAGTGCACTTCGCGATCGTCGGGTCGATCGCTGACGTCACGGTGAAGCAGACCTACGAGAACAGCGGCAACCGCCCGATTCACGCGAAGTACGTCTTCCCCGCGTCGACCGCGGCGGCGGTGCAGGGCATGAAAATGATCATCGGAGCGCGGGTCATCGAGGCCGAGATTCGCGAGCGAGGTCAAGCGCGTCAGGTGTTCGAGACCGCAAAGCAAGAAGGCCATCGCGCGTCGTTGCTCGAGCAAGAGCGGCCCAACGTCTTCACCATGTCAGTCGCCAACATCATGCCCAACGACGTCATCGAGGTTGAGCTGCACTACTCAGAGCTGCTCGCACCCACGGCGAACATCTACGAGTTCATGTACCCGACCGTGGTCGGCCCCCGGTACGTCGGCGCCGAGGTGCCGCTCAATTCGTCATTCACCAGCGCGCCGTACTCGCGTGCGGGCGTGTTGCCCGAGACCGAGCTCTTCATCGAAGGCACCATCGCCGCGCCGATGCCGGTGCTGATGCCCGAGAGCAGCACCCACCGCATTCAAGTCGAGACGCCCAGCGGCGGAGCCCACGTTCGCTTAGACCCGCGCGAGAGCCACGGCGGCAACCGCGACTTCGTCTTGCATTACCGGCTCGCTGGCGACCGCGTCGTCACCGGGCTCTCGCTCTCGCAAGGCCCCGACGAGAACTTCTTCTTGTTGATGGTGCAGCCCCCCAAGTCGGTCACGCTCGA
>JANLPS010000514.1:0-85365 GCA_031367385.1 Archangium sp.
CGATACTGCCACCCTGCCACCACGTGCGCGCCTGCGGTTTCACGGTGCCATACGCGCGAAGACGGGCGACTCCGCCGTCGGGGAAAATACGCAGACGCACATGCGTAACGCGCTTTGACTGCGCCGAGGTATCCACCTTCACCACATTGGGGAAATCGGCCTTCACGTCGGTTTTTTTCACCAGCGAAAACCAGTCGGTCGCATTAAACAGTTCACCAAGCGGAGCAGTCGGGCGCGCTTCAATTCCCTCGATCGCAACAGCTTGCGGCGCATTGCCCTTGAAGTGCGTGGTATCGACGAGAAAACCCTCGAGCGTTCCCGCGAGGCCCAATCGGATGATGCAGGTGTCGTGAGCGCCTTCGACGTACGGGTCGCGGCGACGCTGTGACTCCCAGCCGTCCATCCATTTGCCTTTGTCGGTGTACTTGCCTTCGACCCACTCGGCGGCATGGGGCCGCAGCAGGTTCTCTTTCTCGGCAAAGTAATCGTCGGTGGCGTGCAGCACGAAGCCGCCCAGGCCCTCAGCGGCGAGATCGATCAACTCTTTGAATTCGGGAGGCACCGCGGCTCGAATCATGGCCGACAGAGATAGACCGAAACGAAGCGCTCAGTGACAAAAGCGCTCGTACTCGGCGATTTTCGAAGCCAGCCGCGCGGCCAACCCAGCGTGCGCCTCATGCAGCGCGTCGTGAATCGCCTGGGCTTCGACGCGGTAGGCCGCGCGCTTCTCAACCGGCCACTGCGGCGGAGGCGGCTCGAGGTTGGTCACCCGATCTGCCAGCTTCACCACCCAGATCTCGCGTGGCTGCGCGCGAATTCGACGAAGCGCGTCGGCCATTCGCTCACCCTTCGGCACGCTCGAGTCTTTGGTGAGCGCCGAGACGCCGGCGGCGACGCGCGTACCAAACCGTGCGGTCAACGCCTCGAGCGTGACGCCCGCATCTTCAACACTGTCGTGCAGCAGCGCACACGTCATCGCCAGGTCGACGTTGAACGCAGCGTCATCGCCAATCGCGTGCAGCACTTCGGTCGCGACCTTGATCACGTGCACGATGTAGGGGTACCCGCTGCCAGGCACCTTTTGTTCACCGTGCTGCGCAGCGGCAAAATCGAGCGCCTCTTTGAAGAGGTCTTGATTCCATTTCATTGCGTTCTCCACACCCAGGCATCGGCCGGTCGAACCGTCGGCGAGGGAGCACCCCAATGCGACATCGCCATCGAGGCATAGCCGCCGGGGGGGTCGAGAAACTTCGCCTTCTTCATCGCCGCCGTGGCGACCGTGCTCTCGGCAGCCCAGCGAGCCCGCGCAAACCAGAGCGCGCTCCACATGGTGTCATCGCAGATTGCCGAAAGCTCACCCTCGGTGCCGTCGATCAAAAACGCACGAACAGCGTCGAGCGGAGGCGTGCCGAGATCGACGGCGTTGCTGAGCCGGGCAGCGGCCTCGACGTCACCCACGCGCCAGGCCTCGGTGAGCAACAACGTTCGAGGCACGGCCTGCATCCACTGCAGGGCTCGGTCAGGGGCCTTCTTCACGTCGGCCAATGCCTTGCTCGGGTCTATCAGCGCCTCGACCGCGAGCGTTCGCGCGGCGGTGGCAACGGTCAGCTCTTTCTTGCCCTCGTGCATCAGCGGCGAGGGCGTTTGACCCTTGTCGACCGCGTCATAGGCCGCGAGCCAGGCCTCGGCCGCTTCGGGAAATTTCATCGGCTCTCGCGAATGCGCCGCCGTGGCGACCGCGCGAAACAACAGCGCCAGGGTCACGTCGACCAGCCCCTCGTTGCTCGGGTCGATAGACGCCGTGAGCACGCCAAACGCGTCTTGCGTACGGCCCAGTCGCGAGAGGGCCCACGCCTGGCCACGCCCCACCCAGGCGAGTGACACCGACTCCGGGTTGCGGCGCACGACTTCGAGCGCTTTGAGCGCCTCGGCGTCTCGCCCCTCGGCGAGCAACGCCTGCGCCCGGCCCCAGTGCAGCCAAGCCGACTGGGGAAACCGCACGAGCCCGGCGTCGAAGTGCGCCAACTCCTCGGCCGTCGGTGCGATTCGAGCCTCCAGATACAGGTCGCTGGCAGTGGCGGTGTCAGCAATCGCGCGCGCACGGTACGCCTCGCGAATTTTGGCTTCACGCCCGGTCATGATGAACAGATTCTGCAAGCTCCGTTGCAGTTGGAGATCGCCTGGCTCGGCGGCCTTGATGGCGTCTCTCATCATCGCAGTGGCCTGGGCATGTTGGCCCTCGTTCGCGAGGCTGTAGGCCTTCTCGACCGCCGCTGACTCACTGGCCTCGGCGTACGCAATCGCATCGAGGCCGAGGTCGTTTTGAGCCGCGTACCCTGCGCACTTGCGCATGCCGCCCGGGGCGAGCCCAAGGTGGTTTTTGAAGACGCTGCCTGAGTTCTCGCTCACCGAAATGGTCTGCGGCGCGTCGACCCACCGGTAGTCGATGTCATCGACGTCGAACACTTTGACGCCGCAGAACACCTTGAGTGTCGGCTCTGGAGACGAGTACTTCGAGTACGCAATTCGCTCGAGGTACACCGCCCCCAGCCCGAGCACGTTGTACACATTGACCCGCGCGTTGCCTCGCAGCGAGGCCATCACGGTCTCGACAGGTACGCCCTTCTCATCGACCACTCGAATCACGTGCGGCCCCGAGCGGCCCACCTCGACGCCGTGCGCGCTCTCAGCCGCGATGGTCGTGGGAGCCCCCTCGTCGACCCGCACCACGATCGCTCGCGGCAAGGGGTTGACGACCTCGAGCACGGCAACGCCCTTGAGCCACCACACCACGACGACCAGCCCGACCATCACCAAAGCGGCGACCGCGGCAATCCACTTCGGGGAGCGGCTCATACCCAAGGCGTACGAGAGCCCCCGCGCGAAGTCGAGCGCCGGTTGCTATAGGCCGAAGCGCCATGAACAACTCCTGTCTCGAAGACCTGGTGCCCGGCGCGGTGTACGAGTTCGGCGGCGCCCAGGTCACTGAGGCGTCGATCATCGACTTCGCCAAGCAGTTCGACCCGCAGCCGTTTCACGTCGACCTCGCGGCCGCCAAGGCTTCACCCTTCAAGGGCTTGATCGCCAGCGGCTGGCACACCGCCTCGCTGACGATGCGCATGCTGGTCGACAACCTGCTGGGCCCGAAGTCAGGCAGCATCGGGTCTCCCGGCATCGACGAGCTGCGCTGGGTCAAGCCGGTACGCCCAGGCGACGTGCTGCGAGTGCGGGTCGAGGTGGGAGAAGTCACGCCCTCACGCAGCAAGCCCGATCGCGGCACTGCCAAGTTCAAATACACCGTGATGAATCAGAGCGGCGAAACGGTGATGACGATGCTGGGCCTGGGCATGTTCATGCGCCGAAAACCGAGCTGAAGGCTCACGCCACGGGGGGGGCGAGCTGGGCCTCGTAGATGCTGCGCCGGCCGGTCATCGCGGTCGCCAGCACCGCCACCAACACCACGTGGGGAAAGACGCTCGCGCCGAGCAGCTCCATCGCCATCACCGACACCGCCAGTGGCGTCTTTGACGCGGTACCGAAGGTCGCAGCCATGCCGACACCGGCGCCGAGACTCAAGGGGAGCCCCAAACCGCGCGCCATCACGTTGCCGAGCGCCGCGCCGATGAAGAACAGCGTGGTGACCTCACCGCCCAAGAACCCGGCGCCGAGCGTGACGACGGTGAAGAGGCCCTTCGCGGCGAACGCGTACACCGGCAGAGAGGGGTCGGTGAAGGTGCGCACGATGAAGGGCATGCCGAGCCCGAGGTATTCGCTGGTGCCTGCGAGCCGCCACAGCACGACGACGATGAGCCCGCCCACGAACATTCGCGTCGCGCGGCCGGGCAGCCACCGCTCACTCAACCGCCGCAGGCCTTGCGTCGACTCGATGAAGAGCGTCGCCGTCACCGCGATGCCCACCGCGAAGACCACCCACCACGCAAACAACGAGGGGCTCATCGGCGCCGCCAGCACCTGCGGGTACTGGGTGTGCACGGTACCCACGGCGCGGGTCACCCAATCGCCCACGAACGCCGCCGCCAGGGCCGGGAGCGCGAGCTCGAGGTCCACTTTTCCCAACGTCACGAACTCCAGCGCGAACACAGCGCCTGCGATGGGGGTACCGAACACCGAGCCGAACCCTCCAGCGACTCCGGCGATCAACGCTTGCCGTCGCAGCGCGGGCCCCAGCTTCAAGACCTGCGCGACGCCGTCGGCGAGGCTGCCACCCATCTGCACCGCGGTGCCTTCGCGGCCGGCGCTGCCTCCGAACAAGTGGGTGGCCAAGGTGCCCAGCGAGATCATCGGCGCCATGCGAATCGGCACCCGGGCTCCCAGGCCGCGAATGGTCTCGATGATGAGGTTGGTGCCGTTGCGGGTCGGCCCGGCATAGCGCTCATAGACGCGGCCCATCACCAGGCCGGCCAGTGGCAGCCCGAAGATGAGCGCTTCATGGGTGTCACGGGTCTGGGTGGCCCACTCGAGCAGCCAGAGAAAGGCCGCCGAGGCGAGGCCGCAGATGGCACCGACCAGGGCTCCGACACCCACCGAGGCGCCGAAGCCGATCAACCGCTGCCCCACCGGCTACTTTGCCGACGACACGGGGAAACCCTTGGCGCGCAACAACGCGTCGGGGTTCGGGTCACGGCCGCGAAAGTTGCGAAACGCCTGTGACGGGTCGACCGAGTTGCCCACGCTCATCACGGTGTCGTGGTAGCGCTTGGCGGTGGCCTTGTCGTAGGGGTTGCCCGCTTCGGTGAACGCCTCGAACGCGTCGTGCACCAAGACCTCGGCCCAGATGTAGCTGTAGTACCCGGCCGAGTAGCCATCGCCCGAGAAGATATGACCAAACCCGGGGATGCGGTGGCGCATCACCATCTGCGGCGGCATGCCGATTTCGGCCAAGGTCTTCTTCTCGAACTCTTTCATGTCGAGCGGCGTCTCGCCCGCGAGGTGAAGCTTCATGTCGACAAGCGCGCTCGCCTGGGCTTCGGCGGTGGCAAAGCCTTCGTTGAAGGTCTTCGCCTTGTGAATGCGCTCGAGCAAGGAGTCAGGGATGCGCTCGCCCTTCGCGTTGACCAAGAACTTCACCACTTCAGGGGTGGTCAAGTAGTTCTCGTTGAACTGCGAGGGAAACTCGACGAAGTCGCGCGCGGTGGCGGTGCCCGAGAGCGACGGGTAGGTCACGTTCGAGTTGAGGCCGTGCAGCGCGTGCCCGAACTCGTGAAACATGGTGCTCGCGTCTTCCCACCCGATGGTGACGGGCTCGCCGGGCTTGCCCTGCACGAAGTTCGAGTTGTTCGACACCAGGGTCGTCGCGGGCCGGTCTTTCTGCTGCTCGCGAAACGCCGTCATCCACGCGCCTGAATTCTTGCCAGCGCGCGCGTAGGGGTCGAAGTACCAATACCCAACGTGCTCGCCCTTGGGCCCTTTGACTTCGTACACCGTGGTCTCAGCGTTGAAGACGGGTATGCCTTTGACCGGCGTGAAGGTAAGGCCGTACAGCGCACCCGCCGCGTAGAACATGCCTTCGCGCACGTGGTCGAGCTGCAGGTATTGCTTCACCTCGTTGAAATCGAGGTCGTACTTCGCCTTGCGCAACTTCTCGATGTAGTACCGAAAGTCCCACGGCTCGATCTTCAGCTTCGCGCCTTCTTTGTCAGCGATGGCCTGGGCCTCGACGACGTCTTTCTTGAACGCCTCGACGGCCGGCTTCCACACCGACATCATCAGGTTCATCGCCGCGTTCGGGTCTTTCGCCATGCTGTTGGCCATGTGCCAATGGGCGAAGCTCGGGTAGCCGAGCAGCTTGGCCTTCTTGGCGCGCAAGACCAGAATCTCGCTCGCGATCTTGTTGTTGTCGTGCGCGTCGCCGTTGTCGCCCCGGCTGATCCACACCCTGAAGCCTTTTTCTCGCAGCGCGCGGTTCGAGGCGTAGGTGAGAAACGGCTCCATTGACGAACGGGTGTTCGAGAACACCCACTTGCCCTTCATGTTGCGGCGCTCTCCTTCAGCGGCGGCACCGGCGATGGCCGACTCAGGCAGACCGGCCAGGTCGGCCTTGTTGTCGATGACCAGCGCGGCCTTCTCTTCATCGGCCAGCATGTTCTGACCGAACGAGGTGTAGAGCGACGAGAGGCGCTGGTTGTACCCCGACAGCTCTTTCTTCTGCTCGGCGGTGAGGTTCGCGCCCTGCAGCTCGAAGTTGGTGAAGGTGAGCCAGGTCAGCCGCTGTTGCTCGGGCGTGAGCTTGGCTTTCGCGGGCGACTCGTAGACCGCCTTGATGCGCGCGAAGAGCTTCTCGTTCTGGTTGATCTTGTCTGAGAACTCGCTGAGCTTGGGCGCCATCGCGGTCTCGACCTTCTGAAACTCAGGCGTCGAGAGGCTGCTGCCATAGACGGCGAAGAGGTTGCTCGCTCGGTTGAACGGCTGCCCCGCGCGCTCGAGCGCCACGATGGTGTTCTCGAAGGTGGGCTTGGCCGGGTTGTTGGCGATCTGGTCGATCTCTTTGAGCGTGTCGACCATGCCGGTCTCGAGCGCTGGCGTGAAATCATCGACGGTGATCTTGGCGAACGGGGGCACGCCTCCATGCGGGCCCTGCCAGGGGGCGAGCAACACATTGACTGGGGCTTTTGCGTTCACGGGAGCTTTGGCTTTCTCGGCCGCGAGGGCGGCACCGGGCATCGACAGCACGATCAGCGAGGTAATGATTCGGCGCATGGCGGGGTCACTTGGAAAAGAGAGAAGGGAGTGGCCGCGGCTCTATAGCAAGCATCACAAAAAAGGGGAGCGAGCCAGAGCAGAGCCTGGTACCCGCGCGTCATGACCGGCCCCCGGCTCTCTTGGCCCCTGCGCGCCCTCTGGGCCTTCGTGGCGATTGGCACCGCGGCGTTCGCAGTGGGTCTTTTTGCATCGGTGGTTCGACAGCAAGCGCTCGACGCCACGCTCAAGCAGGTCGATGTGTTGGTGCATCAGGCGCGCTGGTCGCGAGATCACGGAGCGCCCTCAGAGGCGCTCGCGGCGCTGACCGAGCTCTCGCAGCTGCAGCCGCACCGCCCACGGCTGGCGTATGACCTGGGCGTGGCGCACTTTCAGCTCGGCGCGTTCTCGCAAGCGGTCATCGACCTCGAGGCAGCGGTGAGTGAAGCCCCGGGCGACGCGGCGGCCTGGTGGGCGCTTGGCCTCGCCCAGCGACAGCTTGGCAGAGCGGAGTTCGAAGCCTCGTTCGAACGGGCGCGGTGGCTCGACCCCACGGGTGCGTTTGACGGCGGGCTCGAGGTCATTACAAACAGCCCCCCATGAAACGACTGCTCGTTTTCCCTCTTACGATGCTGATCGCGTTCGCCATCAGCGGCCTGTTCAAACGCCACTCGATGCACCTGACGCACATCGCGCCGAGTGATGAAAAGGTGGGTGAGTGGCGGGGCTACACCTACCAACAACACACCGATGCCCGCTTCAGCATCGATGGTGTGGTGACCAGCATCTCGCCCAACGGCGGCGCCTTTTGCAGCGGCCCCTTACAAGGCGGCCCGGGCCTCTCTTTCACGCTCAAAGAGGGCGACGGCAGCAGACGCAAGGCCCGCGAGCACTCGTTCGCGGCGTTCGGTGACGAGGCGACCGAGCCCGTCATGAAGTCGCTGGGCGTTGGCAGCCACGTGCGGCTGAGCGGCACTTCTGGAGCGGTGATCATCTCGAAGGAGGGGCAGGTCGTGCAGCGTGTCGAGCCCACCGGGCATTGGTACTCGATGATTCAGCAAGACGTGCTCTTCGTGCGCCAGGTCGACCGGCTGTAATTGCTAGCCGAGCGCCTCGACCACCCGTTCTCGGCGCTCCGAGAGCCATCGCGCAGCCTCGTGCGACATGCGCCACTGGGCGGCGATGACGAGCCCCAGCAAGAGCAGCAACACCGGCAACACCGACCGCGGGCTGATCGACCCGAGCACCACCCAGACCGCCATCAACGGCACCAGCGCCGTGGCGTTGATCATCAGCGACGCCATCACCGACGCCAGCGAGCCGGGCGGCGCGCGCAGGCCCTTTCGCGGCAACGGCCGGGGCCACGCGACGCTCGCCCATTGCCCGAAGGTCAGCTGCACGACGAACAAGATGCTCGCCATGCACAGCCCCCCGAGCGCGACCGACCACGGGGCGTGCATCACGAACCGCGTCAGCACCAGCACCGGCGCGAGCTGCAGCGATTGAAACAGCGCGTACCCCAGCGCCTTGCCACGCACGATCTGCACGTCTGAAATCGGCAGCAAGAACAACCCCTTCGCGGCGGTGCGGTCGAGCCCGAACTGGTTCATCAGCACGTTGGTCGACGACAGCGCGCCCATCACCCAGATTGAGATGGTGGCCCAGCGGTCGAGGCCGCTCGAGAACGAGAACGACGAGGCCAGACGCGCCATCGCGATGAAGGGCCACAACGCGAAGACCGGCGTCACCAGCGTCATTCGGCCGAAGTCGCTGCGCCACAAGGTCAACCACTGGAGCCGCGCCACTCCCAAGACCGGAGCCCGAAAGGACCACAAGCGCTCGGGGGTGGCATCAGTCTCGCTCGCACCTTCGCCGTCTTCGCGAAGCGCGAGGGCGATCGACAAGCCGACCAACGCGAGCACGCCCAGCACCGGGAGCATGAAGGCCTCGACGCGCGACCAGCCATGTCGTGAGCCCGCCTCGAGTAACAGCGAGGCCGGCAGCGAGCGCCAGACCACCGTGAGCCAGGCGGTGATCTGCTCACCCAGGTTGGCCAACCGCTCGGCGATCTGGTCGGGCGTCAGCTTCGGCTCGAGCGTGCTCATGAACCGCCAGCTCAGCGCGGTGCCGGCGAGCAGCACCAGCACGATGACCCGTCGCGCCTGCCGCACCAGTCGTTCGACGATCGAGCCCATCACCATGCGCAGGCTGACCTGCACCACCAGGCTCAGCGCGAGCGTCAGCAGTGCCAGCGGGGCCAACGACCGCACACCCTCGCACAGCCCGACCACCAGCCCCACCTGCGCCGCGGCGAACGTCAGCATCACCGGGTGGAGCAGGCCGGCGCCCATCTCGGCCACGAAGAGCCACCCGCTCTCCGCGGGGAAGCGCCGCAGCCGCGCCCAGTCGAATGCGTGGGCGTCTCCAGTCACCACCGACGCGAAGGCGCCAAGAAACGAAGCGACCGTGAACGCAGCGCCCGCCCCTCCGCCATTGCCTTCGTACACCGCGTGCGACGTTGCGTACCCGATGCCGCTGCAGGTCGCGACGAACAGCATCGTGATCAGCGCGAACAACCCGAACGCCAAGGTGATGGCCAGGGTCGAGCCCAGCACGCCGACGTTTCGAAACGCCGTGTTGAGCCACACCTGCGTCTGCGAAGCGATGAGCGCGCGAACGACCCTCAGGCCTTTCAGAGCCACGAGAGCTCGCGCTTCGTGGTGCTGCCGACCAGCTCGAGAAAGAGCGCCTCGAGGCCTTGGGTTTCACCGCGCAGGGTCTCGAGTGGGCCGAAGCCTCGCAGCGCGCCCTGATCAATGATCGCGATCAGCGGGCACAGCGCCTCGACGACCTCGAGAATGTGACTGGTGAGCACCAGGGTCACGCCCTTCTTCTGCAGACCGAGCAGCAGGTCTTTCATCACCCGGCGGGTCACCGGGTCGATGCCTTCGAAGGGTTCATCGAGAAAGACGATCTTCGGCGCGTGCATCAGGGCAGCGCTCAAGGCGATCTTCTTCTTCATGCCGAAGCTGTAGTCAGCGATCAGCGTCTTGGGAGGTGACGAGAGCTCGAGCAGGGCGAACAGCTCCTCACGGCGCGAGTCGATCACCTGATCTTCGAGCCCATACATGCGCCCGATGAACCGCATGTACTGCGGCCCGCTCAACATCTCGAGCAGCGCCATGTCTTCAGGCATCGCGCCGATCTGCTGCTTGGCTTCGACGCTCCCCTCGATTTCGTGCCCGAAGATGCGAATCGACCCGCTCGTCGGGCGCATCAGCCCCGTCACCATCTTCAGGGTCGTGCTCTTGCCGGCGCCATTGCGGCCGACGAGGCCCAAGAACGAGCCCGCCTCGAGTGAAAAAGACACGTCATTCACCGCTCGCAGCGAGCCGAAGTGCTTGGTGACATGGCTGAGCTCGAGCGCGACGACCACGATGACGCACAGCGTACACGGTGAAGGTCGCGTTTCACTCGCGTTCGCATCGGCTGCTCACTACGGTCCGCGCCCCTTCATGAGCACTCCTGTCGTCACGCAAAGGCCCTGGGGCGGTTTCGCCTGGGTCACCCTCGCCTACATCGTCGCCATCACCGTCGCGGGTCTCACGCTTCGCTTCGTACCGTCAGATTGGCACGTACTGGCTGCTGCCGCGGCCGCCGATGTCGCTGCGACGCTTGCCATCTTTGCCTTCTCGCGCGGGCTCAACAACACGAGCGTCTACGATGCCTACTGGAGCGTCGCGCCAATGGTGATCGCCTTTTACCTCGCGCTCGGCCCCGGGCGCGGCCGCGGGCTCGATGCGCGGCAGCTCATCGTGCTGAGCCTGGTGAGCTTCTACGCGATACGCCTGACGTGGAACTGGGCGCGCGGGTGGTCGGGCCTCGGCCACGAGGATTGGCGCTACGTGCAGATGCGCGAGGCAATGCCCAAGGCGTACTGGCTGGTGAGCTTGACCGGGTTGCACCTCTTCCCCACGGTGATGGTGCTGCTGGGGGTGTTGCCGCTCTACGCCGCGTTGGTCACCGGCGCCGACGGCCTGAACCCGCTCGACGTGGTGGCCGCCCTGGTCACGCTCGGCGCTGTGTTGCTCGAAGGCATCGCCGACAACCAACTGCGCGCCTTTCGGAGCGACCCAGCCAATACGGGTCGCATCTGCGACGTTGGGCTGTGGGCCTCTTCGCGGCACCCGAACTACTTCGGCGAGATACTCTTCTGGTGCGGGTTGTTTCTCTTCGGCCTCGCCGCCGGAGCCCCCGCGTGGATGGCGGTGGGCCCAGCGGTGATGGTCGGTCTCTTCGTCGGCGCCTCGATACCGATGTCAGAGAAGCGCTCGCTCCAACGGCGGCCTGAATACGCAGAGCATCAGCGCAGGGTGTCGATGCTGGTGCCCTGGTTCCCCAAGCCGAAACTCCGTTCGTCCTGAGCGAAGACGACGGACCCTCGGGTCTCGCTCACGCGAGGTCGAACAACAGCACTTCGCCACTCGACCTACCCTTGAGCTCAATCGCAGGCTCATCAGCGAAGCTCGCGCCGTCACCCGCCTTGAGCGTCTGCCCATTCACCGAGACCTCGCCCTTGGCGACCTGCAACCACGCGAAGCGGCCTTTCGGCAGTGGGTAGCTGACCGAGTCAGTGGCCTCGAGCACGGTGGCAAACACCTTCGCGTCGGCGTTCACCTTCAGTGAATTCGCCGACCCGTCAGGCGACGCAATCAGCCGCAGCTGCCCACGCTTCTCTTCGGGCGTGAAGCGCTTCTCTTCGTACCCCGGAGCGATGCCCTCGGTGTCGGGCACCAACCAGATTTGCAAAAAGTGCACATCATTCGCCTTCGAACCATTGAACTCGGAGTGCCGAACCCCGGTGCCCGCACTCATGCGCTGCACATCGCCCGGTTTGAGCACCGAGCCGGTGCCCATCGAATCTTTGTGTGCGAGCTCACCATCGAGCACGTACGACAGAATCTCCATGTCGCGATGGCCGTGGGTGCCGAAGCCCATGCCGGGTTTGACGCGGTCTTCGTTGATGACGCGAAGCGCGCGGAAGCCCATCTGGGCCTCGTCGTAGTACTCGGCGAACGAGAACGTGTGCTTGCTGTCGAGCCAGCCGTGGTCTGCGCCGCCTCGGTCTGCTGCTTTTCGGAGTGTGATCATGGTCTCACCATCAGCATGATTTGCGCCGCCGCAAGCGACTGCTTTTACATCTCGAGTTCGCCCAATTGCATCATACAGATAGATGTTCAACATCATTTTGAGAGCCAGCGCCGCACTCATTGCTGCCCCGCGGGCATCGCGTCGGCCCTCGAGAAGCTGAGCACCCTGCTTCTTGAGCGCCAGCACCGCCGCGTTGATCATCGCGGTGGCCAGCGCCCGGCCCCGGAGTCTCCCAAGAGCGCCTCGAGCGCACCCCACAAGCGGGGCGTCAGCGGCTTGATCACGGGTTGGCCTGGTTTCACGGGCCGTCTGATCGCCTGTACGGAAACTTACGACCTGGGCTGGTCGCACTAGAGTTTCTCCACTGACTTGCGGGCCCCCCTTCTCTCCATCGTTGTGCTCGCCGTCATGGGCGCCGGCCAGGCGTGGGCCGAGCCCACCGACAGCACGTGGAAGAAGTCGTTCTTGCTCTCGCGCGCGGGTGACGCGTGGGCGAAAGGGCGCTTTCCCGAGGCAGAGAAATTGTACGGCACGGTGCTCGGGCTCGACCCTGACGACGAGACGTCGCTGATTCACATCGCGGTGCTCCAGAAGAAACGAGGTCAGCTCGACAAAGCGATCGCCTCCCTCGCCCGCGGAGCGGCGGCTCACCCCACCAGCTTTGCCTTGCAATTCGAGCTCGGCGCGGCGCTGCTGGGCGCGAACAAACCAGCCGAAGCCGTGGCCCCTCTCCAAGCCGCGGCGGCCGCCAACCCGAAGAGCCTCGATGCTCGGGTGAATCTGGGTGATGCGCTCTCACTCACCTCGCAGCGTGAGGCCGCTTACCCGGTGTACGAAGCGGCGGTTCAAATCGACCCCACGTCGGGGTGGGCACAGCGTCAGCTCGGGTCTTGCGCGTTCGAGCTGCATCGCCCGGCGCAGGCGATCACCCATTTGACGCTGGCAAAGCCCACCTTCCCCACCGACTGGAACCTGGAGCTCGCGTTGGGGCACGCCAACCTCGAGCTCGGCAACGACGCGGCCGCGCTCGAGGCGTATCAACGGGTGAGCACCCTCGCTCCGCAGAATGAGGCGGGCCCTCTGTTCGCCGGCATCGCGCTCGAGAAAGTGGGCCGACTCGAAGAGGCGCAGCGTCGCTATGAAAAAGCGGTGGCGCTCAAGCCGACCTCGGCCTCGTCGCGCATTCACCTCGCCAACTTGTTGCGAGCGATGAAGCTGAATGACGCCGCGCGCGTGCACTACGACGCCGCGCTGAAGGCCGAACCACGAAACGTGTGGGGCCTGACGCAGCTGGGCTTTCTCGAGCTCGACACGAATCACCCCGCGCGCGCGCAGGTGCTGTTGGGGCGGGCGGTGGCGCTCAACCCGAATGACCCTGATCTGGGCGTTGGCCTGGGCGACGCGTATCAGGCCCTCAACAAGACGACCGAGGCGCGACGAGCCTATGAGGCCGTGCTCTCGCACCAACCGACCCACCTCGCTGCGTTGATCAAATCGGCCGACGTGCTCCGCTCAACCGGAGAGCTCGAGATCGCGCACAAGCGTTACGCCGACGCCGCCCGCCTTCACCCGCGCAGCGCCTGGGCCTTGATTTCACTCGGAGATTCGCTGCGCCTGGCCGGCAAGCTCGACGAGGCAAAAGCCAAGTACGAGGCCGCGTTGGCCAATGATCCAGCCTCGAGTTGGGCTCAGCGGCAGCTCGGGTATGCGCTGTTCGAGCTCGGCGATGATCTCGGTGCCTGGTCGCGGCTCTCACCCCTCGGCGGGCCAGAGGCGAAGGAGCCTGATCTGCTGTTGGTGCTCGGTCACCTCGCCGTGCGCCGCAAGGCCTTCGATGAAGCGATGTCATTCTACGAGCGGGCGCGGGCGATTCGCGGGCAGCACGCGCCGACGTACTTGTACCTGGCTGATCTCTACCAACGCCGCGAAGACCTGCCCGCCGCTGAGCTCGCGCTGACCCAGGCCCTCAGCCTCGAGCCCAAGTTCGCCGACGCGTTGATTTTGCAAGGCGACGTGCTGCGACAAAGCGCGGCGGGCCCGCTGAAGGGCACACCCAGCGAAGCGCAAGCGACCCTGCTTCGCGCGCGGGAGTCGTACCAGAAGGCCCTGATCATCGAGCCCAAGCAGTCGTGGGCCAAGCATCAGCTGGGGGAGCTCGCCGCCGAGCTGGGCGAGAACGAGACGGCCGAGAAATTGCTCACCGAGGTTCGGCCGCTGTACCCGACCGATGGCCAGCTCGTGCTGTTGCTCGGCCACCTCGCGGCGAAGCGTGATGACGCGCAGGCGGCGTACCGTGCCTACCTCGATTCGACCGCGCTGATGCCCAACGACGTGCGGCCGTGGGTCTTCGCGGGTCGTTCAGCGTTGTCACTCGCGCAGTACGAACGTGCCGATGGGCTCTTCGTCGAGGGCCTCAAGGTCGACCCCACGTCAGGCTGGGCGAACCTGGAGCGCGGCTATGGCCAACGCCTGCGCCGCGATTTCCCCGGGGCGCTCGAGAGCGCAAGCAAGGCGACCCGCTACGAGCCCAAAAACCCCGAGGCCTGGTTGTTCTTGGGCCGCTTGCGCCAGGAGCAAAAGGAGTTCGAGGCCGCCTTGGTCGCGTACGAAAAGGCGAGCGCCCTGGCGCCGCTGAGCGCCTTAACCGATCGCGCGTTGGCGAGCGCCCTCACCAATCGCGGCAAGCCAGCCGATCTGATCCGCGCCGAGGGGTTGATGAAGCGCCCGCTCCAGGAGCTCGACACGGTCGGCTACACGCACGCGGTGGCCGGGTACACCTACGTCAAGCTTGCGAAGACACCCGAGACCAACCTGCCTGCGCCCGAAGGGCCTGAGACACGCGAAAATCGAAAAAATCGCTGGAGCGAAATGGGGGCGTTCGAGCTGACCCGCGCGCTCGAGCTCGCGCCCGAAGACCGCAGCATGCGGCTCGCGGCGGCCGTGGCGTTCGCGGAGCTTGGGCGTGACGTGCTCTCGCGCGAGACCATCACGCCCCTGCTCGAGGGCGGCACCAAAGAGTGCCCCGCCGACGAGTGGAGCTGGAACTGGGACGGCAAGTCTCCCGCCACCAAGCTGCCCCCCGCGGAGACGCCGGCCGAAGTGCTGCGACGTGAAGAGGAGCAGCTGCGAGCCGAAGCACATCTGCTGTCGGGCGATTTGTACGCTCGCGCAGAGAAGGCCGCTGGCCTCGAGGTCGAGTCACCAGGCCTCAAGGCCCGGCTCGAATATTTCTGCGCGCTCGCCTACTTGCCGTCGAGCGCCGAGACCCACCTGCGCTTGGCCGCGTCGTACGAAGCGGTCGCTTTGCTGCGCCTGGCCGAGATTCATTTTCTCGCCGCGGGTCAGCTCGACCCCGCCATCGCCGCCGCCCAAAACCTCGAGCGGTTGCGCAAAGAAGGCGGGTTCCCCATCGGGCCGTTTCGCGCGTCGGGCGCGGTGCTGTTCTCGTCAGATACGGTGCCAGGCGAGGTGCAGTCTCGGCTCGGCCAGTCGCTCGCCTATGACACCGCAGACCGTCAGCGCACCCTGCTCACCACCCCGCGCACGCTCGCGCTCCAGGCCGAGGCCACCGGCCAAAGGGCGTCGTGGCAGAGCAAGCTACGGCTCGGCGTCGGGTATCAATTTGCCTGGGGCTTCAACCAATTTCTCAATGATCAGCTGACCTTCGAAGATCGCCAGTCGCACCGCCTCGAGCTGTTCGCCGCCGGCCGGTACGGTGACTTCGAAGATCGCCGCTACGAGCTGAGCTGGCGCGCGGGCTATCGCTTGACCTACGCGAGCGCGACGACCCGAAGCGAGCTGCGAAATCAGGTTTACGGCCAGGCCAGGTTGTTGCGAGTCGACTGGGGCACCGCAGACGCGGAGCTGGCCTATGAGCTCGGCAGCTACTTCCCCTCCGCGGTGTCGACGGTCAACGACCGCACGGGTCACTCGGGGCTGTTCGGCGTGCGGGTCAACCCCTTGCTGCGCAGGTATTCGATCGAGCTCTCGTTCGGCTACCGCGGGCAGATCGTGTGGCTGGTGCCGTCGCAGCGCACCATCTGGCTGCATGAGCTGCTCTTCGACGGCCGCAAGTCATGGCTGCACTGGTTCTTGGGCGCAGACGTTCGCGGAGGCCTCACCACCGACAGCCAGCCGTTGATCGGCGCCGGGTCGATCGCCATGCGAGGCACCTTCGGCTACGCGTGGACGGGGTACTCCCGGGTGCTTGGCCGGGCGGGCGTGTCATTGGTGCCCGCGCAAAGCGTGTGGAACAGCGTGCTGATCGGCGTGGCCGGTGATCACCGCTTCGTCTTTCGCGGCCTCGGCGGAGCGGATCAGGGCCTCGCGATCGGCGCCTCGTACGATGTGCGAATCACCTATGGCCTCGGCCGCGCAGAGCACCTGGTCAGCGCGGTCGTGACGCTCGGCCGATAGCTGTGCAACCGGCTGCACAACAGCTGCAGTGACGTGCAGGGCGGCGGTCGTACAAGGCGCTGAAACCACGCTGATTTTTGCTCGGCATCACGGCTGCTCAGTGGGCCGGCATGCCCTCCACCGAACCTCACACCCTCTCTGCTGCTCGTCATGCGCTCTCAGATCTCTATCAACCGCGGCCCGCGCGCTTCTGGGCCGAGCTGCTCGGCAACGCACTCGTCGGGTGGGTCAGCATCGCGCTGGCGATCAACGACGTCGGCGGCGTGGCGGGCTCCTCAATCGCGATGCTGGTGGCGGTGTTCGCGCTGCATCGCGCCACGACGTTTCTCCACGAGCTGAGCCACACGAATGACCGCGCGTTGCCGCTGGTCAGGCTGGGGTGGAACGTGCTGTGGGGCCTGCCCTTCTTGCTGCCCTCATGGCTGTACGAGCGCATGCACCTCGAGCACCACCGCCGTCGTATTTACGGCACGACGAATGATCCCGAATACCTCCCGCTGGCGCGCATGAGCCCGACGCGAATCATCAGCCTCGGCTCACTGGGCATCTTCTTGCCGGTGGTGTTGGTGCTGAGGTTCATGGTGCTCACGCCGTTGGCGTGGCTGTTCACGCCAGTGCGCCGGCTGGTCGATGCGCGGTTCTCGACGCTGGCCACCAACCCGAACTGGGTGACGCCGACGCCCGATGCGAAGTTGTTGCGACGCATGCGCCGTGACGAGGTGATCATCTTCGCCGTGACCTGGTCGCTCGCGATCGCCGTGAGCGTGAACCTGCTCAACCTTCGGGCGCTCGCCGTACCTCTGTTGGTGATGTTCGGAGCCGTCGTCTGCAACCAACTGCGGGCTCTCGCCGCGCACCGCTTCGAGCGCGATGGCAGTGAAGGCGACGAGCAGACGATGCTCACCGACTGCCTCAACGTCGAAGCGCAGAACCCGTTCGAGCGGCTGCTGTTGCCGATGGGCGTGGGGCTGCACGCGCTGCACCACTTCGCGCCGGCGATACCGTTTCACAACCTGCGGCGCGCGCATCGGCGGCTCCGCGAGGCGCTGGTGTTCAGCGACCGGTATCGAGAAGCCGACTCACCTGGCTTGATGCGCACCGTGGGGCGGCTGCTGCAGAACGCGGGGCAGGCGAAATCGACGACAGCGGCGCTTCAGTGACCGGCGTACCCAAGCACGCGAACCACGTCGTCAGTGACGGTCTGACTTTCTTGCAGCCCCATCGCCCCTGCGTGGGTCACGCCTTGAACCACGATGTTCTCTGCACCGATCAAGAAGGTCGAGTCGTTGGGTACCGTCGTATCAGCGCTGCCTGCAATGGTGACCCACACGGTCGGCCCCGGAGTGGCCGGGGGCGCGTTGAGCGCCGCGATGAACGGCTGG
Source organism: Archangium sp. (assembly GCA_031367385.1). Lineage (GTDB taxonomy): Bacteria > Myxococcota > Myxococcia > Myxococcales > Myxococcaceae > JAEUJT01. Next base: position 17,646 of record JANLPS010000514.1, read on the forward strand.
GTGGCGCAGATCTCTTTGAAGGTGCACGAAGGCGGGTACGGCACCGGGTTGGTCGCGCCGAGGCACACCAGGCCGGTCAGCCCATGGTTCATGCCGCCCAGCGAGACGAAGGTGTTGACCTGTGCGGTGCCGCCGAGATCTTTGAGAAATCGCCGTGAGCTCAAGGTGCCCATCGAATGCGCGACGAGATCGATTCGGGTGGTGTGGGTCGTCGCCATCAGCTCGTTGGCCCACATCTGAATCGTGGCCGCGTTGTCGGTATTGCAGCCGTACTTCGGGTCGCTGAAGGTGCGCGCCATCAACCGCTCCGCCGGGTACCCGAGCGCCTTGAAGCGCGAGATCATCGTCGCCCAATCGGCCGCGCTGCCATTGATGCCGTGAATGAAGAGCACCGGGTCAGGCAGCCCTCCGTCGTTCACGGTGCCCGCATCGAGCACGCCCGCGTCGGCGAGGCTGCCCGCATCGAGCACGGTGCCTGCGTCGTTCGCGGCCTGGCCCGCATCGGCTGCAGGGTGGTTTGCGCCGGCGTCATGAGGCACCCCGGAGTCCGCTTGGCCTGAATCGACCGACCCACCACAGGCGCTGAGCACCAGCAGCGCAATCGACAGACGTGTGCGAATCGGCATGCGCGCGCCTTACCCTGTTTCGAGGTCTTACAAAACTGCTGCAATTTCAGCCACATACAAGACGACTGCACAGCGGAGGGGTATCGTGTGTAAACCACCAAGCTGTCTTCTGCTCCCCCGGGCTCGCCATGACCGTCGTCAACAACAACCCTTCGCGTGTCGGCTCGGCGACGAGAGAGACGTCGGCGGTCTCGATCAAGTTGGTGAAGCTGCCCGACGTGCCTGACGCGCAGAAGGTCGTCGTGAAGAAAGACGACACCCTGTGGGACATCGCCGCGGCACGGCTCGGCGCTGGTGCAAACAGCGCGCAGATCGCCCGGTACATCGAGGTGGTCAAAAAAGAGAACCCCAACATCTCGTCACCGCTGCGTGATGGCGGTAACCGCCTGTACCCTGGCGATGAGATCAAGATGCCTCCGACGAATTGGTCGGCCTTGAAGCCGAAGGGGCGCCCGGGAGATCAGACCGCGGCAGCCGCTGCAGCCAAGGCGCAGAACGACGCCAACGCGGCGCTGGTTCAGCAAAAAGAGGCGCAAGAGAAGAGCACGCTGAAGACCAACCTCGAGGCGGCGGTCGCGTTCGCGAATGACCCGGTGGTGCTGCAAAACGGGCTCAACGACGGGCAGAAGAACTTGGTGAATGCGCTGCTTGGCAAAGCCGAGCGCATCGCGCCTGAGCTGCTGGCGCTGCCCGCGGTGCAAGCCCTCAAGGCCAAGGCGAGCATGACCGCCGACGCCTCGGCCGACGCCCGCTAAAGGGAGCTTTCGTGCTGCACAGCGCGAGGCTTTCGCGGGTTGATGCCTTCGCCATGAAAAAAGCCAAAGCCCCCGTTCTGTCGCTCGAGAAGCTCCGCACCCTCACCCCGGTTGAGACCCCGAAGGTCAAGGGCGGGTACGGCACCGGCGACGTCGACAACTGAAATTTCGCGTCTTCAGCCAGTGGGCGAGTCGGTTACTGTGCCGTGCCCATGGCCAAGAACTGCGAAATTCCCAACGGAGAGCTGAGCGAATTCGACCTGCCTCGCGTGTGCGTGATGACGGGGTCGATGGAGACGATTGAGTTTCGCCCGGTGAAATTCGCCTGGTACCCACGTTGGGTCGGCAGCCTGGTGATCATCGCTTGGCCGCTGGCGCTGATCATGATGCAAGTGATGACCAAGCGCGTTAGCGGCAAGCTGCCCTTCAGCACGCCAGGCTGGGAGCGCTACCAACGCGGCAAGAAAATGAGCATCGCCGCGGTGCTCTCGTTCTTCGTCGGTTTGATGGTCTGTGTCGCCGCGGGGGCCGCTGATCTGCCCGCGCTGATCTTCGTGGGGCTGGCCTTGGCGCTGATCGTGCCGTTGGTGCTGGTCATCGGCTTCACGCGCAACACCCGCATCAACGTCACGAAGATCACCGAGTCGCACATCACCTTGAAGCTGCCGAGCAACGAGGCGAGCGATGCGTTCAGTGCACACCTCCAGGGCGGAGGCGTCCGCGCCGCCGTTCCGCTCCCCGTGCAATGAGCGAGCTGGCCTCGCCCGGTACGCAGTGCGCGAGACACCCTGACACTGGGGCCACCTGGGTCTGCGGGCGCTGCGGCACGTTCATGTGCGCAGCCTGCGAGCGACGCACGAGGCCCGAGGCAAAGCCCATCTGCCCGGCGTGTTGGGAGCTGCGAGACCAACGGGTTGCTCCGGTACAGGTCGGCTCGAAGACCGCGCTGCAGACCGCCGGGTTCGTGTTGGGGTTCATCGCAGTGCTGCCGATACCGGTGTTGATCATCGGTTCAATCGTAATCAACATCGTGGCCTTCGTGAAGGCGACCGAGCCGCCCGCCAAGCTGACCCGGTGGAAGTCGGTCGTGGGGTTCAGCATTTCACTGATCAGCATGATGATTTGGGCAGTGGTGCTGTTCGCCGGAGCGCTCCTGAGCGGTGAATGAGCTGGTGGCGGCCGCCTGGTGATCGGGGCGGGCGCTGGGATCACCGCTGAACACGCGACACGGAGCTTCTATCGCAGTCGGGGCTCACGGCCTTGGCCGCTGCTGTTCGTCGGCGCGGCGCCGAGTTCTGATGAGTTGGCTGAAGCTGCGCCTTTTGAGCAAAGCGCTGTTGGTCAGAGGCAGGGTGCGTCGGCGCTTCAGGCGTCGGTTCGCCCGTGCTGAAAATCCGGATCGCTGGGGAGCTTGCACGCGGAGGCGAGGGCGCAGGGCCTGAGCCGGTGCGCCCCGCCGCTGAAAAGGCCAAGCAGGAGCGTCGACCGATCTCAAGGGGTGCCGGCGTCGTAACTGAGCATCGAATCGATGTCGGGCATTCCGTCGAACTGCTTTTGCAGAGCCTCGTCCGTGATCGACGGGCTGCTCGCAATGCGTCCCGCCAATGTCGGGTCGCACGGAGACTGCGCCAATAACCAATTGAGATTCGCCTTTGCCTCAGGCAGTGCGTCTCGCGCAGCAGCGCTCATGCCCAAAGCCTCGTTGATGGCAGTACACCGGCTCGCGGTGCAGGCAATCGCCTGTTCACGAACGGATTTGGGCACTCCTGGCATCAAAAAGAGCATGCCGGACCACGTTGTACGTCGATAAGTCTGCGTGTCTTCGGTGCTCGGTAGACTTGCCGGCGGGGCGAGGCCGCGACGCTCGTAGAAGGTGCGCTCCGTGCCATACATCGCCGAGCGAATCATTTCTCCGATGAGAATCTGCGTCGAGGCACACAGGTCTGCGAGGTGGCGAACTTCGACCGACGCACGAGCGAGATCACCCTCACGGGCGCCCTTGACCAGCCGCAACTTCGCCCACTGCTGGAGCGAAATGAAATTGGGGATCGGAGCCTCGAGGTAGTTCGTGTCTTTCAGATCTCGCAGCGGGCCGGTCGTGCTCATCGACCAGGTGTCGAATTCGAGCAGGTCGCTCATCCACCCGAAGTCGAGGCCGGCGTAGTCCGCAGGCGTCATGTCGACCCAATGCTGGGGGGGCGAACCCATGCGGTCGGTGAGCGACTTGGGGAGATGCAGCGAACCGATGATGCCGCCCTCCCAGTCGATGCGGCTCGACAAATACAGCGCCGCGTCTCGATTACCGGTTGGCGGCGGTGGAGCGAACGCTTTCACCTTCGAAACCCTTCGGCTCAGCTCGCAGAATCGGTCGACGTTGCGCGTCGCTTGCTCTGCGTTCTTGGCGAGCATCATCATGAACTGCATCAGCGCGAGGCCTCCGTCTTGAGTGGTCTCATCATCAATTGGCTCATCGTCGAGTCCGGGTCCCGCATCAGGCGGGCTTGATTCAGTGACTCCCACGCTCGGCGGCGTGCCTGGTGACAAGGGTCGAAGCAGGTCGCTTGGCGCGCTGGTCGCGCTGCGTCGGGCGACGGCGATTCGCTCGCTGTTCGAGCTGGTCTCCTGTGACGTCGAGAGCTCGAGCAGCCGCCACCCCAGCACGACCACTGCGATCATCGCGCCGATGATCACCAGCCACTTGATTCGTTTCACGATTTTCGCCGCCAAGAGAACAGGGCGAGGCCCAACGCGGTGCTGCTCAGCGGCATCACGGCCCATGGCCACGAGGTCGAATTCGGCGGAGCGACGGGCGGCTCGAGCGGAGTGACTGACGGGCGCTCCCAGAGCGTCAAATCGCCCTTCCACGCGCTGCGCAGATCGAAGCCTCGACTCTGCAGCAACCGGGTGGCCCGAGAATCTGCCGTGATGACCCACCGCAGGTGCAGCACGTCGGCCTGCGCCAAGACCTGATCGAGCGCCGCCTGCCCTCGCGCGTCACCCAATGGCAGCTCGTCGAGGTTCACGAACCCGGTGCCCTTGAGCGACGAGGCGGCGACCCACGGCAGCCCGGTGTCGAGGCTGGGAGCGCGAACCCTGCGGGCAAGCTCGAAGCGCGCGGCGCCGACATGCAACGTCAAGTAGCGAAACGATTCGCTGCCAGGTTGCTCGAGTGCGATTCGGGCTTCTCGCAGCGCGTTGTTGCGGTGCCCATAGCCGTCGTTGTTGCTGCCTCCCAAGACCATTGAGCTGGTGAGCAACAGACCGAGCACCGCGACCAGGCCCGCCCGGGCGTTGAGCGTCGGAGGCACCGAGGTCGTGCTGACCAGCGCCCACCCGGTGGCCGAGAACGCCGCCGCCAACCAGAGCCATTTGTCTGCGGCGACTCCCGGCATCACGTGGGTCACAGACAGCACGGCGAGGGCGATCAGCACGAAGCCGATCAGACGACCGGTGCGGCCGCCGAGGCCCAGGCTCACCACCGCGCTCCAGGCGATCATGCCCCACACGACGGCGGTCGAGACCAGGTTGCCGCCATCGAGCTTGCTGCCCGGCATCGCTGGGGCTGCCCACATCAGCTCGATGAACGGCTTGAGGGCGAGCGCGGCGATGACGACGGCTGCCGCGCCTGAGGCCAGCACACCGAACCTCCATCGCGAGGTCGCTCCGCGCGAGGTCAGCGCCATCACCGCAACCACTGCCAGCGCGACGACTGCCGCAGCGTGCGTGCACACGGCGGCAGCAGCGAAGAGCGCTCCAGCGACCAGCGCGCGGGGGCCTTGGGTATCAGACAGCCAGCACGCACCCGCGACCAACGCGAACGCGGTGCCGACGAGAAACGGCGCCTGCCCGAAGGGGAACAAAAACAGGTACCCGAGCGGGTTCGCGGCGGTGAGCCATGCGGCCACGTCACCGGCGCGAGGCGACTCGAGCCGCTCGACGAAGAGGCCCATCGCCGCAGTCAGCACCACCGGCGTGAGCGCGATGATCACCGCATACGACCGCTCGAGCCCGACGAAGGGTACCCGCGCGAGCAGTGCGATCATCTGGTGCAACAGCGGCGGGTGGCCGGCGAAAGAGTGCCCGAGGTCCCACTGGGTGCTCCAGACGCTGGTGAAGGCGCTCAGCGCGTGCTGCGCGAGGCTCAAGTGCAGCTCGTGCGCGGGCTGCATCGGCAACCCACCGAGCACGCCGTACACGCCGAGCGCCCAGGCCAACAACAGGGCTCCGGTTCGCGGCGTGAGGCTCGAGGTCATGCGGGCGGGCAGACCACCAGGTTGGCGCGGCCCGGGTGAATCGCAGGGGCCGCGTGCATGTGGGTGGGGGCGAGCCACCGCTCCATCGAGCGGTCTTCGACGAGGTCTCTGAAGATGCGCGCGAGCTTGTGCGCCTGGGTCTCGAGCGTGACCCGGCGTGCGACTGCCAGGTTGCCCTCGCCCATGCTGGCGGCGAGCTTTTCGTCGGTGAGCACCTGGCGAAGTGAATCGACCAACGAGGGTTGATCATCGAACACCAGCGCCGAGCCGCCTTCGAAGCGCAGCTGCTCGAGAAGGGCGGCTTCATTCGAGAGCACGACCGGCCGCCCGTAGCTGCGGCAGAGGTTGAGCACTCCAGAGGCGCCCGCGTTGGTGCGGTACGGCAAGACGACCACCGAGACCGAGGTGAACAGCTTCGAGAGGTCGGCCTCGGGCACGTACCCGGTGAACTTGACGAACGGTGACGAGCTGTAGCGGGCGACGAGCTGCTGATAAATCTCGGGGAAGTACGGGTGCGCGCCCCCGCCCAACACCAGCTCGGCGGGCACGCCTGACTCACGCAGCTGCCGCGTCGACTCGACGAGCAGGTCGGCGTCTTTGAATGCGCCCCAGAAGCCGAACGACAAGATGCGAGGGGTGGCGATGACCGGAGGCGTGCTGACCTTGGCGCCCCAGGTGCCGTGCGAGAGGTGGGCGACGTTGTCGCTGCCCATCGCCTGCAGCGCGGCCTGCATGCTGGGCATGGTGACGGTGACGAGGTTCGAGCGCAGGTACAGATGGCTTGCGACCCGCATGCCGAGCTGGGTGGCTTTGCCGACGCCCATGCGATCGAGGCGCACGGTGTCGCCGATGGTGTGGAGCGTGGTGACGACCTTGTGGCCGGCCATTCGGAGGCCCAGCGGCACCGCAGCTCCGGCGATGCTGGCGCGGCGGCTCTTGCCCCAGGTGCGAATGCCGGCGTTCACATAGACCACGTCGGCGTTGAGCGCGGTGGCCTCGGTGGCGATCGCGACGAACGACGTCGGCTCGTCGAGCGACCAGCGTCGGCGAATCGTCAGCGTCGGGCTGACCACCTCGGTCTCGGGCGCTCCGGCGACTCGATTGGCGATGACGGTAACTCGCGCGACGCCTTCGGCGGTTGAGAGCGCATGACTGACGTGAAACCCGTACTCCGCCAAGTTGCCGCGGTCTGGGGGGTAGGTCGACACAACAACGACGTGAAGAGAAGAGGCCATCGGCGCTCATCATATGAGACCGTGCATCGTTGACCTAAAATCTCACCAGCAAGTCTGGCAGTTTGGTGCGTTTCAGCGCACACTCGTGCAAATATGCACGACGAGCTCGGCACACCTGAATCGCGGCGCGTGCACCGCCGCATACCCGCGAGGCTCGAGGTCGAGGTGGTGGGCCCGGGGCTTCAGCTGGTGGGGCTCACGACCAACGTCAGTCAGGGCGGAGCGGCGTTGCGCCTGGTGGGTGCGGCACCCACGGTCGTCCCCATCGGCCTCGAAGTCGAGGCGAAATTTCGGCTGCCTGGGCAACCCACCGCGGTGCGCATGCCGGCGCGGGTCGCCTGGCTGACCGAACGGAGCGCCGATGGAGCCGCGGCGCAGGAGCTGGGGCTTCAGTGGAGCGAGGGCACGTCGGTGCGTGGGCTCGAGATCTTCTTGAGCGGGTTTCGATTTCGGGTGGTGGTGCTCGACTTGCTGCTGGGGCCGATCTTCGAGCGCGAGGTCGAGCGGGCGGCTGACGTGCTGTCGCTCTCTGACCCGCGGGTGCTGTGGGAGTTGCTGCGCGGGCCCGAGGTGGGCTTGGTGCTCTGCCGAGCGTCGCCCGACGTGCTGCGAGAAGTGGTGAACCGCACCGAGGCCGAGGGTACGCCGGTGGTGGTGATCACGAGCACGGTCGAGCCCGAGCTGCGGGCGCTGCTGACCCGGCAGCAACGGGTCATTTGCCAACCCAGCTCGGTCGACCCGGTGGCGCTGGGGGCGCTGGTGGTTCGGCTGCTCGATGCGACCACGCAGTCGAAAGAGAATGATCGCCTGGCCGTCGGGCTCGAGACCGAGCTGCGGGCGCTGCGCGAAGAGAAAGCGGCGCTCAAGGGCCAGCTGGCCCAGGGGGGCCCGGCCCATCGGTTGCTCGGCACCAGCGCCCCGATGAAGCGGGTCAGCGAGGCCATCGACCGGCTGGCGCGCCTCGATACGACGGTGTTGCTGGTGGGCGAGACGGGCACCGGCAAGGGGGTCACCGCCAGGGCGGTTCAGAAATCGAGCCGCCGCGCCGAGAAGGTCTTCATCACCCAGAACTGCGCCGCGCTGCCCGAGTCATTGCTCGACAGCGAGCTGTTCGGCCACGTGCGAGGCGCGTTCACCGGCGCGGTGAGCGACCGAGCAGGGCTGTTCGAAGCCGCGAGCGGCGGCACCGTTTTTCTCGACGAGCTCACGGAGATGTCAGCCGCGATGCAGGCGAAATTGCTGCACGTTCTGCAGGAGGGAGAGCTGCGGCGGGTCGGCTCGACCCAGTCGACGCGGGTCGATGTGCGCGTCATCTGTGCCACCAACCAGCCGCTCGAGCCGCTGGTCGAGAGTGGGCGCTTTCGCGAAGACCTCTATTACCGCCTGGCGCCCTTCGTGATTCACCTGCCGCCCCTGCGCGAGCACCGTGAAGACATCGCTCTGCTGGCTGGGCACTTTCTGGCGGAGTTCGAGATGCGGCATGGCGGTGAGGCGCGCACGCTGGCCGGCCCTGCCATCGCGGCCCTCGAGCAGGCGCCGTGGCCGGGCAATGTGCGGCAGCTCCAGCACTTGATGGAGCGGCTGGCGATCACCGCGGCGCCGAACGGTGCCATCGGAGCCGCGCAGGTGCGCGAAGCCCTCAATGTACCGACGCCTCGAACGAAGCAGCAGGCCAGCGAGGCGACCCGAAAGGCCGGCGAGTCGCTCGACGAGGCGCTGCAGCGAATCGAGAAGGCGATGGTGATGGACGCGCTGGAGTCGACGCGCTTCGTAATCACCGACGCCGCTGAAAAGCTGGGGGTGAACCGTTCGACGCTCTCGCGGCGGCTCACCCGGCTCGGCATCAAAATACCGAACGCCTCGTGAAGAAGTGCACGAACTCGTGCATTGCTGCACACTCATCTCGCCTGGGTCAAAGCAAGATCATGAGGTTGAAGAGACCCCAGGCCAGGTATGCGCCTTGCTGAGCGCTGGGGCATGAACCGGCGAATCGTTTGGGCGGTGATCGTTCTCAGCGGCTGCGGCGTGGCAAGCGAGCAAGGCGAACGGCCTGTCGCCTTCGACGTTGGCGAGTCGAACGACCCGATCGTAAAGGCGCAAGCGCTGGCGGTCACGACCGACACCGTCTCCATCACCTTGAAGAACACCACGGCGTACGCCTTCTCACAGGGGCTCTTGTTGTTCTCAGTCCCGTTCACGGTCAATGGCACGGCCACGGTGCCGATGACCAAGTTCATCAGCAGCTCGAGCGCGACCCACAGCGACGCAAACGCCTTCGCCACGAACCTGGGGTTGACGGTGAACACGAGTGCGTTCCTGGTCGCGGCGCTCCCGAAGACGACGGGCACGACGACGGTCACCATTCAGGTGCCCAGCGGCTCGAAGGTGACCTACGTCGCCCGCGTCGAAGGCTCGGTCGACGACTTCGTGGCGGCGGTCGACGTGCCGCTGACCGGCTCGGCCCCCGGCCCGGTCAACGCCGTGCTTCAGGGGTACGACCTCGCAGACGCCGCGAACATCACCACCCTGGGCAACGGCACAACTGGCCAGACCCTCGGCGCGACGTCGATCGTGGTCAACAACCTGAGCGATTGCCCGGCGGGCGCGGTGACGGTGAGCGAGAACCTGCTGACGAGCGACTTCAGCGCAGGCGTCGGCTCGAAGGCGTGGCCCGTGGGCTTCGGGTGGGACGGCGAGTTCAACGGCGATTGGTACACCGATGGCGTCACCGCGCGCGTCTACAACCCGAACTGGGGCGGTGCTGACCCTGCCGCGCCGATACCGACGGTCACCGGGTTTTGGAAGCGGCTCGATGTGTGCCCGGCAGTCGGCGCGTTGCTGCAGCTCGACGCGAAGGTGACGACGCAGTTCACCGACAGCACCAGCGACACGACCCTGGTCGTCTACTTCTTCGACCGCGCCGGAGCGCTGATCAGCGTCACCACCAACTGGCCGATCTACGACCAGAGCGATCGCACCACCGCCGTTCATGACGCCGTCATCCCCACGGGGACGCGGCGCATCGTGGTCGCGCCGATGGCTCGGTTGGGCACCTCTGAACAGGGCGACGTCTTCTATGACCAGATCAGCGCCGACTACGAGCCGTCGACCATCTATACGAACACCACGCTCCAGACCGACGACTTCTCGCAGCTGCAGGGTGGCACGTACGGCAGCAATCAGCCCAAGGGCTGGGCCGAGTTCGGCGGCGACTGGTACGGCATGACCGCGAAGGGTTGGGCGACGCTGGGCAACCCGTCGTGGGTGGCCGGCGGCAAGACCAACGTCGACACGGGCCTGACGAAGTCGTTTTCGCTATCGGGCTTCGGCACCGGTGACTTCATCAACGCGAAGATCTTCGCCGCGGCGACCTTCACCGACCCGACCTCGTTCGTTCGTCTGCGCTTGGTGTTCAACAACGGCACCTTCGTCGAGTCGCAGCGCCAGGTTCGCGGCTGGGGCAACCTCGAGGTGCGACGCCAGGCAGTGCCGACGGGGGCGAGCAGCGTGACCGTGATCGTCAACGCCTTCTTGGGCCCGAAGGAGACGTCGTCGCTCTACGTCGACGACTTCGTGATGCTGAAGGCGCACAAGAACTAGTTTGTTTGGTTCGTCTGCGCTCACGAACCATTCGCCCAGTGCGCCGAGAGGCTCTGCCCCGCTCCGCTCAACGAGCCGTCGGGCCGCATGACCCAGAAACCGCGGCAGCCATTCTGCGCGCTGCACTCGTTGTCGAAGATCTGCCAGTACACCGCGCCTCGAACGTCGTTCTTCTTCGCCACCGCGAGCGTGCGCTCGATCAGCTCGGCCGCGGGCGCCACCTCGTTCTCGTTCTCAGCGAAGCCGAGCTCGCCCAACATCACCGCTGAGCCCGCCGGGGCGAATTGGCGAATCGTGGCGAGGGCAGTCGTCAGCCGTGTCTCAAGCACGTCGGCGCTGGCGCCTTCGAGCGCTTCCCACGCTGAGTACGAGATCAGGTCGGCGCAGGCGTTCGGCACGACCGCGCTGATCACCCGCGGGCCCACGCCGACGTCGAGCACCCGGTTGACTTCGATGGCATCGGCGATGGCGACCCCAGGGCGTGCTTCGCGATCACGCGCCACCGCGATGGCCTGGTGCCGCGACGACAACCACTTCGACATTCGCTCGATGCGGTCGGCCGGGGCAATCGTGCTCGGGTCGTAGTTGCCGAACAGCGCCCAGTCGCCTTCCCACGTCTGAAGCACGAAGGTCTTGCCGCTGCCCGCGTAGCGCGTCGAGAGCAAGGTCACGAGCTCGTCGAGCTCTTGCGCTTCGGCTGACAAGAGGCCGTCGACCTCGCGGCCTCTCCACGGGTCGCCGCTGCCCATCGAGAACGAGTAGGTGGTCAACACGAAGGTGTCGAACGGTTGGTCGAACACGTCGCGAAAGGCCTGCGAGTCGGCGAGCGCAGCGAGTGAGCCGATGCCCTCGGGCCACGCCTGCGGGTACTTGGTTCGAAACTCGGGCGTGAGAAAGAGCTTGAGCGTTCGCGCCCCGAGCTCGCGTGCACGCAGCGCTCCGGCCTGGAGAAACGATTCAGACGCCTGATGCCGAACCGCGTAGGTGCCGGCCACGTGCGCCACGCCCAGGCCGATGGTGCTCGGAGGCCGGGGGCGACAGGCGAGGGTCACGGGTGCCGTGGGCGGCGAAGCGACGCTCGCAGTCGAGCGCTCGGGCGGCGCTCCGCAGTGGGTCAGCATCGCCAAGCCAAACAGCACCATCGTCAGTCGTTGAGCGTTCACGACTGTGGGTGATTTCAGTATTCGTTCCACCCAAAAGGGCAGCGGGCCCGAAGGGTTACGGCCCCGCGTGCCGGGTGGCGTCGTCGAACGAGGTCGGCAGCGACTGGTGAGCACTGTAGGGTTTTCGCGCACCATGTCGCATGTGTTGCGACTCCATTGTGAGCGGCTTACCCTCTCGATTTGAGAGGCCTCATGCTCGCCAAGCAGCTGCTTTTGACCGATGTCTTCGAATACGACCCCTCGGGCGGAGTGATGACCTTCGCCGGAGAACGCGTGCTGCTCTTCGACGCGATCGCGCTGGGCCTGCTGCGCAAGCAATTGATCGACGCCTTTGGCCAGGGGGGTGCGCGGGCGCTGCTGACGCGCTTCGGGTACAGCCACGGTTGGCGGCTCGCGGAGTCGATGAAGAGCGCGATCAACTGGAGCGACGAGCGCGAGTGGCGAATCGCGGGCGGCCGGCTGCACCGGTTGCACGGCATGGTGACCTTCGAGCCGGTGGCCGAATCAGAGCGGGCCACGCCTCCCGCGTTTGCCGAAGCGGTGTGGCGAGACAGCTACGAGGCCGAGCAACACCTGTTGCTTCATGGGCAAGCCGACACCTGCGTCTGCTGGACCCTGCTCGGTTTCGCGTCTGGGTACTTGAGCCGCGCGAACGGGCGCACCGTCTACTGCCTCGAAGAGTCATGCCGCGGCAAGGGCGACGCGGTGTGCCGAATGGTCGGCCGCTTCAAAGAAGATTGGCCCGAAGCGCTGCACGCGCAGTTCGCGTTCTACGAAAAAGACTGTCTCGACGAGGCCCTGGTCACCCTGCAGTCAGAGCTGAAGCGAGTCGATCGCCGTTTGCAGCAGCGGCAACGCGAGATGAAGCGCCTGACTGATGACGGCTCGGGTTTGGTGCAGCGCAGCGAAGCGATGCAACGGCTTGTTGCACAAGCGAAGCGGGTGGCGGCGGTCGACTCGACGGTGATGCTTCTGGGCGAGTCTGGCTCGGGCAAAGAGCGCATCGCCCGGTTGATTCACGAGTCGTCGGGTCGGCAGGCTGGGCCATTCGTGGCGATCAACTGCGCTGCGGTGCCCGAGGCGCTGCTCGAGTCTGAGCTGTTCGGTCACGCGCGCGGGGCCTTCACCGGCGCCACCTCGGAGCGGCCGGGGCTCTTCGAATCGGCCAAGGGGGGCACGCTGCTGCTCGACGAGGTCGGCGAGATACCGCCGGCGATGCAGGTCAAGCTGCTGCGCGTGCTTCAAGAGCGCGAGGTGCGCCGGGTCGGAGAGAACCGAACGCGGCCCATCGATGTGCGGGTGATCTGCGCGACCCACCGTGACCTCGCGGCCGAGGTGAAGGCCGGTCGCTTTCGTGAAGATCTCTACTTTCGGCTGCGGGTCATCGAGCTCAACGTGCCCGCGTTGCGAGAGCGCGGCGACGACATCATACCGCTGGCCCATGCGGCGATGGCCGATGCCTGCGCACGCATGAAGCTGCCGACCAAAGAGCTCTCGCCCGCCACGCTCCGGTTGCTGTTGGCCTATCGCTGGCCGGGCAACGTGCGAGAGCTGTTCAACGCCATCGAGCGAACGGTGGTGCTCAGCGATGGGCGGCGGGTCGAGGTCGAAGATCTGCCCGTCGAGATTCAGCACCCTGCCCCCCTCGACGGCATCGGGGCGGCCACCGACGCCCGGCAAACCCTGGCGGAGGTCGAGCGGAGGGCCATTCTGACCACGCTGCAAGCCGAGGGGGGCAATCGTTCGAAGACCGCCGAGCGCCTGGGCATCGGGCAGGCGACGCTGTTTCGAAAGCTCAAGCAGTACCAAGGCGAAGGGCACCTCATCTCACCTGCAGCGTGACGCCTGTGGTGGCTCACGCTGCGGCGCGACATTTCGGTAACCGATCTTGCTGCAGTGCAGCATTATGTGTTACCGACCGACCGGTAACCTCATTTTTTCGCTGCCCAAGGTGATTCGTGAGCATCAAAAAGGGTCGAGACGAATCACTGAAGCGCCAGCGTGAGGTGTTCGAGACGGCGGCGCGGCTGATCTGCAAACGCGGCTACGACGGCACCAGCATTCAAGAGATCGCCGACGCCTGCGGCATGACCAAGGCGGGGCTGTACCACCACATCGGCAGCAAAGAGGGCCTGCTCTCGGCGATCATGGAGTACGGCATGGACCTCTTCGACAAAGAGGTGCTCGCGCCGGCGCAGGCGATGGAGAACCCGGTCGAGGCGCTGAAGACCTGCATGGCGCGCAACATCAAGCTGGTGACGCGCGGCGCGAACAAAGAGATCACCATCATTTTGCACGAGCACGCGACGTTGCACGGCCCCGCGGGCAAGCACATCAACGCGCGCAAGAAAAAGTACGTGCGGTTTCTCGAGCAGTCATTCGAGAAGGCGGTGAGCCAGAAGCTGATTCGGCCGGTCAACGCAACCATCGCCGCCTACGGTTTTCTGGGCATGGTGTTGTGGACCTACAAGTGGTTTCAGCCTGAGGGCGAGCTGACCGAGACGCAGCTGGCCGACGGCATGGTCGACCTGCTCTTCACCGGGCTGGCACCCGCGGCCGCGACGGCGCCGTTGGGTTTCGCCGGCGTCACCCGTGGCTCGGCGCGCAAGGAGCGGCCGTGATTCGCGACCGCTGGACGAGCCTCGAGGCGCTGGTGCGTTCGGTGCCTGACGGTGCGTCGATCGCGACGGGCGGCTTCATGTTGGGCCGGGCTCCGCTGGCACTGGTATTCGAGCTGATCAGGCAAGAGCGTCGCGGGCTGCGGCTGCTCTCGTTGCCCAACCCGCTTTCGGCCGAGCTGTTGATCGCCGGCGGCTGTCTGCGGCGCGTCGAATTTCCTTTCGGGGCGATCAGCGTCGCGGGCCGGGTACGGTCGATGCCGTGCCTGAAGCGGGCAATCGAGCAATCGAAGATCGAATGGGTCGAGCACGATGGCTACCGGGTGGTGCAGCGGCTGCGAGCAGCGGCGATGGGGTTGCCATTCATTCCCGCTCCCGACATCGACGCGTCGGCGCTGACTGAGCTCGAGCCGGTGCGGTACGCCGAAGACCCGTTCACGGGCCTCAAAGTGCCGGTCGAGCAGGCCTACTCGCCTGATGTCGCGCTGATTCACGCGCATCTGGCTGACGACCAGGGCAACCTGTTCATCGAAGACCCGACGACCGATCTGCTGATCGCCGGGGCGTCGGCCCGGGTGCTGGCGACGGCTGAGAAGCGGGTGGCGCGGCTGACCCGAGTGACGGTGCCGTCGTTTCAGGTCGACGCGGTGGCCCAGGTGCGCGGAGGCGCGCTGCCCACCGGGTGCGTGGGCGACTACGACTATGACGAGGCGGCGCTGCTCGAATACCTCGAGCTGGCCGAGGCGGGTCGAGAGACCGAGTGGCTGCGAGCCCGTGTGCGCTCACCACTGAACGCGGTGGCGGCGTGAGCGACGACCTGCAGGCGAACACCCTCGTGTCGTTGTTGGCCCGGCAGCTGGCCGAGCAGTGCGTGGTGGCGACCGGAGTGGTCTCGCCGCTGGCGATCTTGGCGATCGCCGTGGCGCGGACGACCCACGCGCCCAACCTCACCTACATTTCGTGCGTCGGGGCACTCGACCCCAGCCTGCCGACGCTGCACCCCTCTTCAGAGGCCTTGCAGTACCTCGACGGCCGACGGGCCGAGGTGTCGATCGCCGACCTGTTCGATCACGCACGCCGCAACCGGGTCGACACGGTGTTCTTCGGAGCCGCCGAGGTCGACGGCCTGGGGCAGACCAACATGAGCGCGGCTGGCAGTCTGAGCCACCCGACCGTGAAGTTCCCCGGGGTGGCGGGGGCGAGCTCGCTGCGACGCTGGGCCAAGAAGCCGGTGTTGCTGATCATGAAGCACAGCAAACGCTCGTTGGTGCCGGCGGTTCAGGTCGCGACGACGAGCGACCCGATGCGCCGCACCACGCTGATCACCGACCTGGCGATCTTCGAGGTGGGCACGGCCGGCGCGGTCTTGCAGGCCCGTCACCCCTGGGCGAGCGAAGCGCTGATCGCCGAGAAGACCGGGTTCAGCTACCGAACGGCGAGCAGTCTCGAGGTGACCGAGGTGCCCAGCGAAGCCACGGTGCGCGCCATTCGCTCAATCGACACGAGCAACCTGCGTCAGTCGCTGGTCGGCTGATCTCTCAAAACCCACACGAGCAAAACCCCACCCATGAAAGCAGTGATTCTTCGAGAGTACGGCGGGCCCGACAAGCTTCAATTCGGCACGATGCCAGACCCGACGCCAGGCCGCGGCGAGGTGTTGTTGCGAGTACAGGCGTGCGGCGTTTGCTACCACGACCTGATCGCCAGGCGAGGCGACATCGGCACGTGCATGCCGACGATCTTGGGGCACGAGGTGGTCGGCGAGGTGATCGACCTCGGCACCGATGTCACAGGGTGGAAGGTGGGCGACCGCGCCGCGACCCTGCAGCGCATGAGCTGCGGCGATTGCATGTACTGCAACCAGAACCGCAACAGCCTCTGCAAGAACGATCGGCGCTTCTTCGGCGAAGAGATTCATGGCGGGTATGCGACGTTGATGACGGCTCCGATCTTGGGGCTGTGCCACGTGCCTGATTCGCTGTCGTCACCCGACGCGGCGACGGTGTGCTGCACGACCGGCACCGCGGTGCACGTGTGTCGCACCCGCGGCCGTGTGAAGGCTGGCGAGATCGTGTTGATCACCGGCGCGAGCGGCGGGGTGGGTCTTCAAGCCGTGCAGCTGTGCACGCACGACGGCGCGAAGGTGATCGCGATCACCTCGAGCCCGAAGAAAGTCGCGGCGCTGCAGGCCGCGGGAGCATGGGAGGTGATCGTGGCCCCCGAGCTTCGGTTCGCGAACGACGTGAAGCGCATCACCCACGGTGCCGGCGTCGATGTGGCGCTGGAGATCGTCGGCAGCACGACCTTTTCGCAAACACTCAAGTGCATGGCACCAGGAGGCCGGGTGGTGGTCGTCGGCAACCTCGACACCGGGTCATTCGACTTGAACCCCGGGCTGGTCATCGTCAAAGAGCTCGAGATCATCGGTGCATACGCCACGACGCGTGATGAGCTCGATACCGCGCTCGAGCTGACCGCGGCTGGGCACGTGAAGTCGTGCGTGAGCGAGGTCTTGCCGCTGGCTGACGCTGCCTCGGTTCACTCCCGGCTCGAGAATCGGCAGATCTCCGGGCGCGTGGTGCTGGTGCCTCCGGCGTTGTGACGAGTGCTCGCGCCGCATTGCGCGTTCGAACGTTCGGCTTGTGCCCGGAGCTGGAGGTGTGGGCGGCCGATGAACCGGTGCCCCTGTGGGAGGCGCTGGAGTTGGAGACCGGAAAACGCGAGGGCCCGCCATTCTGGGGTCACGCCTGGCCGGGGAGCCTGGCGCTGGCGCGTTGGGTGATGGATCAGCCGAGCCTGGTGCGGAAACAGCCGGTGCTCGACTTCGCGACCGGCTGCGGTCTGTCGGCGATCGCGGCCGCCCGCGCAGGCGCTTCGAGTGTGCTGGCGACCGACATCGATGTGCATGCGATCACCGCGTGCCATGAAAACGCGAAGCTCAATGGGTGCTCGATTGATGCGCAGCAACGAGACGTGATCGGCCTCGACGAGGGGTGGTCGGTGATCTTGGTCGGCGACGTGTTCTACGAGGCGGAGCTGTCGGCGCGGGTCTTCGGGTGGCTCGAGAAACTGGCGCGGCGCGGGGCGACTGTGTTGATCGGCGACCCAGGGCGATCGTTTCTCCCGAGAGAAAAGCTGCGGTGCGAGGCGACGTACCCGCTCGATGTGGTCCCCGCGTGGGACAGCGTGAGCGATCGGCCTCCACGGGTCTGGCGCGTGCTTGAAGGTTAAGGGGTGATGCGTTGCCACACATCGAGCTCGCTGTTGATTTGAGTGAAATGTGCGGTGCCAGACGCTCCGAGCTGCCACCGACCACGCCAGCCCAACACCAGATACGGGCACGAATTCATCAGCGGGAGACCCGCTTCGCGAGCAGAGCCGCTCTCGAACGCAGCGGCGGCATCGGTGAACCTTCGCCCACCTTGCGTTGCCTGAAGCAGCATCGACGCGTACGGGTCGACGACGGGGTTCTGCTCGGGGGTGTGAAAGGGCAAGCGCCCCGCCGCGAGAGCCCACGCTGGCTCGAACGAGAACAGACACGACTGCGCTGAAATCTCGCGGCGCGCGAACACGGCGAACTGCGCGGGTTTGTCGTCGTGATCGCGAGTGCTGAGCACCGCAAATCGAGTGGAGGGCACGACGAAGAGGATCATGATCACCGCCGCTCCCACGCTGGCACCAACCCCGCGTCGTCGCGCGAAGCTCCAAAGAGCAGCACCCGCGGCACCGGCGAGCACGGTCTGGAGGGGCGCGAGAAACGCGTCGTACTGATTCCAATACGTGGCGGCGCCCAGGAAGCTCGTCGCGATCAGCGCGAAGCCGATGAAGAACAGCCGCGCGGCGCGCTCGAGCCTGAAACCTCGGCCCGCGATGACGAGCCCAGCCAGGCCCAGAACCCCAGCCACCGGGTGCAGCCCGAGTAGCATTTCTTGGAGGCGCCCCACCCGACTCACAAGCCCATCGGGAGGACGTCGGAGATGAAATGCGACGACATCATTGAAGAAATTTTCAGGTGCGGCGAGCAGCAACGGCGCGACGAGCACGATGCTGGTGAGCGCGGTCGCAACGACGAGATGTGGAGCGAGCGTTCGCCAATTCACGCGCGGTGTCGCGGCCAATGCGGCGAGCAAGAAAACGCCACCGGTGAGCTTCACCGAGATCGCGTACCCGAGAAAAAGCCCCGTGGCCCAAGCGCCCGAGCGCGAAACATTGCGCAACCACAGAGTCGCCGCGGCGAGGCACGCGACGTTGAGCACCGGTTCGAGAAACACTCCGCGCTCGACGATCACCGCCTCGGGGTAGGTCGCGTAGAGCACGGCGGCCAATACGCCCGCGACCATGCCTCGCCACCGCCATGCCAGCGCCCCCACCAACACGACATTGAATGCGCCGAGCAACGCCGAGACGAAGCGGGAGGCCGCGTAGATTTCCGAGGGGTCGAGCCGTGGGAGGAGCGCGGTCGTGCCCAAGAAATACAGGAACCCAGGAGGGTGAACGAAGGTGAAATCGCGGTACGGGAGCACGCCGCCGAACAGCAGCTGAGCGGCCGACGAGTAGACGCCTTCGTCGTAGTCGACCGGCACTCGCCAGGCCCCCCAGCGAACCAGGGGCCAAACCCGGAGAATCGCGGCGCTTATTGCGATGAGGGCCAGAATCGGAGGGGTGGCGCGCCAGACGGCCTTGGGTCTCAACACCGCGCGCGCTCGCCCGAAGCCACTTGAGGCGGCGACGCTAACCGCTGCTGTGCTTGGTCGTAAGAGAATTGAACGGCTGTTTTCTGCGCATTGAAGGCAATCGAGCGGCACTCGGCCCTTCTCATTCTCATCAGCGCAGGAGCCGGTATCACTCCCCAGACCTGGCTCGGCCGCGATTTCAGCGACGTCTCGTGGTTCATGCACCTCGGGCACCCTCTTCGTGGGCGGCGGGGGCGAGAAGTTGGCGATCGAAGTTCGTCTGGAGCGGATCGAAAACGTCGCCGGTTCACCCTGAAGCGACCGTAGACTCTCAAGCGCTTGCGCATTCGAGCGGTCACCGCAGTCTACTGTCTCACGCTCTTCGCCTGTACTTCAGGCGAAGTCGACGCGCCGGTTGGGGTTGCGCGGGCACCGTTGGTCGACGTGTGGGCGAGCCCGACCTCGACCGTACCGAAGGGCAGCGCGCCACAGCGACCGGTGTTCGACGGCACGCAGTTCTGGGTGACGCACTCGGTGCGCACTGGCGACCCGTTCGACACCCGCGATGTGCTCCGGCGCTACGACGCGCAGGGCAACCTCGCCGACACCGGCCCGGTGCGAATCGGCGTCAGGGGCGGCAAGCTCGTTCGCATTAACGGCTCGCTGGTGTCGTTGTCGATTTCAAAAACGCCCGACGGCGGTGCGGCGCTCTTCACGCAACCGATCAACGCCCAGGGTTTGACCGGCGCGAGGGTTTTGACTCAAGAGCTGATGCCCGGGTCCGACTTGAACGGGCCGGAGTATTGGTACGTCGCTTCGAGCGCGACCGATTCGCGGGTGTTGATTCGCAATTTCCCCGCGGGCACGCAGACGGTGACTGAGCTGGCGGTCGCCGCCGACGGTACGACCAGCGCCGCGACGACCGTCTGGCCAACCACGACCACGACGTTGTTCGACATGCACTTCGATGGCACTCGGTACCTCGCCCTCGTTGGTGAGGCCGATGGTGGGGTCGCGTTGATGGGCCTCTCTGGGCCGGGCAACGAGACGCGTTTCTATCGCCCGGTGGTCGCCGAGCCGGGCTTCAGTGGTGCTCTGGGCGGAGACGCGACGCTCGGCGGGGTGATCACCGCGAACCACGTGCAGCTCACCGTTGACGCCCAGCTCGTCACGGCGCCGATTGTGTTTTCTCGGCCTGCGGTGTCGTACCGCGACGGAGATCACCTCGTCGTGGTCTCGAGCGACGTGGGCTTCAGCACCCCACTCGCGGCGTACCCGGTGTTCATCGACGGCGGCATCGGCGCGAAGGTGGTGCTCGACCCGCCGTACACCGGCCCGATCTATTACTTCACCGAGAGCGCGATCGTGGCGCCGGTCGCGCTCTCGCCCACCACCGCCCTCGTGGGGTGGACACGACAGCAAGGTGGCACCGGCGCGTTCGTGAACGCGTTGACGTTGGGAGCGCTCGCCGACAATACGACAGCGCCGATGTACCCGAGCCCCGCGCTGTTCGCAGCTTCCGGCCCCATCGACACGTTTGATTCACCTCCGCTGGTGGTGTGGGCACAGGAGAGCGTCTACGACGATCAATGCACGTTTGGCTTCGAGCGCATCGGCCCGACTGGTGGTCTCGATGCCACGCCGATACGGCTCGCCGACTGCCAGAACAGCTTTGGCACCTTTGCGATTGGCCCGATCGCGGCCTCGGGCATGAGCGGCGGCTGGCTGACCGTGTGGTCGACGCCGTTCGATATCTACTCGAAGACGATCAGCCTGAGCGGAGTGCCCGGCCCGACGCGCGTCATCAGCGCGAGCATCACGATTCTGCAACCAACTTCAATCGCCGCGGGCGGTGGCTCGTACCTGGTGACGGCGTCGAAGTTGTACAGCAGCACCATCGGGTATCTGGTGAACCCCGACGGCACGGCACAGAGCTCGGAGTTCACCATCAGCGGCGTGGGGGGCAACACCACCGCCACCGCCTATGACGGCACTCGATTTCATGTCGTGACCAGCGGCCTCTCGGTCACGCAATGGGCCATCGTTCAAGGCGGTACGCCGCAGCTTCGCAGCGCACTGTCGACTTCGCCCTCGGGGTTGGCATCGCTCGCCTCGGGCACCGGCCATGCGAGCGCCGCGTGGACAGACGGCGCTCGAGGTGCGCTCACCGTCAACGTGGCCCAGTTGGGCGCCTCGCCCTCACCGGTGCGGCTCGGGAGCTGGGACGCCGGCGATGTGAGCTCATTGTCGGTGGCCGAGACCGACTTCGGCACCCATGTCGCCGCTGGTTCGCCCAATGGCCTGCAGTGGTTCGACCTCTGGCCCGACGGAGGCTCGCGGCTGACGTTGCTCTTCGCCGGGTCGGCGGTTGCCAGCGCGAAGTTGCAGCACGCAGACGGCGGCATCGTGATGGTGCGCAGCATGACGCTCCCTGCGTCTCAGGTGCACGTCGACTGGGTTCGATTTCAGCCGACTGGCGCGAGCTGTGTTGACGACCTCGACTGCTTCGATTTTCGGTGTTTCGCCGGGGTGTGTTGCCCTACGTGCGTCGCTCCGCCAGACGCGGGTGCCCCCGATGCGGGCAGCCCTGATGCCGGCACCGCGGTGGTCGACTCGGGCCTGTCGACCGATGCGGGGCTCGACGCCGACGCCGGCGCGTTGGTCGATGCCGGAGCCTTCGATGCAGGCGCGGCGAGTGACGGCGGCAGTGTGATGACCGCCGATGCCGGAGCGGGCGTTCAAGGCATTCGCGTGTTGGCCGTCGGGTGCAGCTGCGCCTCGGTGTCGAGCAGCTCTGGGTTCTGGCTTGCGTTGCTGCTGCTCGGTGCCTGGCGCCGAGCTTTGCGCTCACAGGCTCAGTGACATGTTCGCCGTCGCCCGCTCGTGGGCCAACAGCCAACGCTTGCGCTCGAGGCCTCCGCCGTAGCCAGTCAACGTGCCATTCGCCCCGATCACACGATGGCATGGCACCACGATGCTGATCGGGTTCGAGCCGTTGGCCAACCCCACGGCGCGAACCGCCTTCGGGTTGTCGATTCTCCGGGCGAGCTCTCCGTACGAGATGGTTTGACCGCAGGGTATGCCGCGCAAGGCCGACCAGACTTTGCATTGAAATGGCGTGCCATTCATCGCGACCTCGATGCCGTCAATGGCATGCAGGTCACCCGCGAAATACTCGGCCAGCCGCGTGGTGAGACCGAATGGGTTTGGGTGGGGCACGGGGCCACTGGGGTCGGGGCTCCAGTCGAGGCGGTGCAATCGCCCGAGGGCGTCGACGGTGAGGGTGAGGCTGCCGAGGGGCGCTTCGAGGGTGTCAGTGAGGTGGTTCATTTGGAAGTCTCCGAGGCCCAGAGGTGTTGCGCGGCGTAGGCACGCCACGGTCGCCAGGCTTCTGAACGAGCCAGCAAGGCTTTCGAGGTCGGGCGAGCACCGCGCTTGGGAGTGGCAGCGCGCAACAACCCCACGTCGCTGCTTGGAAACGCGTCGGGCTCGCGCATCGCACGCAACGCGATGTACTGCGCGGTCCACTCTCCGATGCCGGTGATGCGGCGGAGCCTGGTGATGGCCTCATCGATGCTGCCGAGCGGGTGAAACAGCATCGGGTCGGCCAGTGCAGCGACCGCGACCGCTTTGAGCGTCTGCCTGCGGGCGGCCGGCATGCCGAGCGCGCTCAGGTCAGCGCTTGCGACACTCGCCGCATCGGGAAAGAGCGAGCTCAGCGGGCCCACCGATCGCGCGAGTCGGGCTCCGCACAGCTCGACCAACCGACTGGCCAACCGGCGCCCCGCCTCGAGCGTGACCTGCTGGCCAAGCACCGCGCGCAGGGCGAGCTCGAAGCCGTCCCACGCGCCGGGTACGCGGAGCCCTGGCCGACGGCTGACCAATCTGCGCAGCAATGGGTCGCCGCAGAGGTGAGCGCCAATCGCCTCGATGTCGGCCGCCACATCGAAGACCCGCCGAGCGCGCGTCACCAGGCCCGTGAGCCCTCGCGTCGAATCACACCTCAAGGTCAGCAAGAGGTTGCTCTTCTGCGGCTCATGCGCGACCTCGACGATGCCCACATGGCCCTCGTGGCTGGCGGTGCGCCGATAGACACCTTGGGTGACTTCTTCGACCCCGTCGATGGCGCGCGCCTCGAAGTACGCGAGCATGTGCCCCCAGTCGTACGGCGGCCGATATCGCAACCTCAGCGTGACTGGTGCTTCTGCCGAGGTCAGCACCCTGCTTCGTCGCAACGAGCTGGGCGGCCGCTTGAACAGCATTTGAAACGTCTCGTTGAATCGGCGAATGCTGCCGAAGCCCGACGCCAGCGCGACCTCGGTCATTGGCAGCTGGGTCTCATGGAGCAGCTGCTTCGCGAAGAGCACGCGCCTGGTCTGAGCGACGGCGATCGGTGACGCGCCGAGATGTTTCTCGAAGAGTCGCCGAAGCTGACGAGCCCCGACGCCCAGCCGCTCAGCGAGCAACTCGACGCTCGGGTCAGCGCCTTCGCCAATCAACGCGAGCGCGCGAGAGACGGTGTTGGCAGTGCCGCGCCACGAAGCCCCGTCGGGCGCGGTCTCAGGCCGGCAACGCAGGCAGGGTCGAAACCCCGCCTCTTGTGCCGCCGCGGCCGAAGCGAAGAACCGGCAGTTCTCGGCTTTGGCTGGCCGCGCCGGGCACACCGGCCGGCAGTAGATGCCGGTCGAGGTGATGCCCACGAACAAGCGACCATCGAAGCGTGTATCTTTGGTTCGCAGTGCTCGGTAGCACGCGGTGTGGTCGCTCACGTTCATTGAGCCAACCTTGCCACGCAACAGCCCCCTCGACTGGCGGTTTTCGGACACCGAGTTTCTACCCCTCGAAACCGCTCAGGGCGCGGGGCGAACGACCGTATTGCTATCGAACGTGGTCGCCGCGATGCGGGCCAACACCCGCCCCTCGATGGTCGCGCCGGTTTGCATGGTGATTGCCTGGTCGGCCATCACGGTACCGACGAAGACGCTGGTCGAGCCAAAGGTGGCCGAGGTACCGACTTGCCAGAACACGTTCTTCGCCTGTGCACCGCCA
This sequence comes from Archangium sp., assembly GCA_031367385.1. GTDB lineage: Bacteria > Myxococcota > Myxococcia > Myxococcales > Myxococcaceae > JAEUJT01. Next base: position 41,618 of record JANLPS010000514.1, read on the forward strand.
GCGAGAATGACCTGGCGACCCGAGGTCGTGGTCAGCGTCGAGGCCATTTGAAAGATGAAGACCGCGGTGTCGTCGCCCTGCGCATCGAGGGTCAGGTCGCCCGAGCTGATCGCCAGAGACGAGGTCGATTTGTAGAGGCCCGGGGCGAGCGTCTGCCCGCCGAGGTTGCCCGCGACCGAGACGGGGCACAGGGTGCGCCCAGCGGCTTCGTTGTAGGCCGTGGTCAGGTCAGCAATGCCGGTCGCGGCCGTGGGGTCGCCGTTGTGCTGCGCACCGACGATGGCGCCAACCGCGAAGCCAGTCACGGCCGTACCGGGGCTCACGCCGAGGTCTCCGATGATTGACGTCGGGCCGGTGTTGGTCACCGTCGACCCAGCGAGCACCGCGAAGTCGGCTGCTGATTTCAACGTGATCGGCAGCTGGCCACAGGCGCCAGTCATCCAGCTCCACACGGCGTCGAGCGCCAATGCATTGCCGGCGAGGTCTTTCGCCCCCGTGGTCACGGTGGCCGTGTAGGGCAAGTCGAGGCCCATCGGGCTGAGTGGTGTGAAGTACGCAGTCGCGGTCGCGATGTCGTAGCTGACGGTGCCGTTGACGGTGGTGAGGCCCTGCTTCACGCCGAAGGTCGCGCCGGTGATGGTGAGCGGGTCCATCGGTTTGTCGAAGCGCGCGCAGATGAGCGCGGTGGTCGACACGCCGACGGCGTTCTTCAACGGGCAGGTCGAGAGAATGCCCGGCCCGACGACAGTCATGCCCGTCGTGAACGACCACACGGCGTTGGTGACCAGCGGTAAGCCCGAGGTGTTGGTCGCTCCCGTGGTGACGGTCGCGGTGTAGAGCGTATTCGGCAGCAGGTTCACCGTCGGGTTGATGGTCGCGGTGGTGCCGCCGTAGGTCACGACCGAGGCGACCGGCGTGGTGCCCTGCTTGAGGGTGAAGGTCGTGTTGTTGATCGTGGCCGGGTTCATCTTGGTATTGAACGTCGCGGTTGCCGATACGTTGATGCCTGCATCCATGCCGTTGTCGGGGGGCGTGGTCGAGATCACGCTCGGGTTGTTTTCAGTCGTGAAAGACCAGGTATAGGCAGAACGGAGCGGGGCACCAGCCAGGCTGGTCGCGCCGGTCGTGATGGTCGCGGTGTAGGTCGTGTTCGGCAACAGGTTCACATTCGGGTTCAACGTCGCTCTGGTACCCGCGTAGCTCACGACTGCGGCGACCAGCGTCGAGCCCTGCTTGAGGGTGAACGTGAGGTCGTTGATGGTCGAGCTCTGCATCGGGGTACTGAAGTTCGCCGTCGGTGAAACACTGATTGAGGCGCCCGACGAGTTGTTGAGCGGTGTGGTGGAAATGACGGTCGGCGCGATCAAACCCGCGTCGGTGAAGCCCGCGTCGACGCCGGTGAGGCCGCCATCTCCAAACGCGACTCCGCTGTCGCTTTCAGCGAGCCCGCTGTCGAAGCCGCCGACCCCTCCTCCGGTTCCGCCCCCACCACCTCCCGCGTCGCGAACGACCCCGCTATCGCGTTTGACGCTCGCGTCGGCGTTCAAGTCGAACTCGACCAGCGGGCCTCCACAAGCAGAGACGAGAGACAGCGCGCACAGAGACAGCAGGAGGTTCGAGATTTTCATGTGGGTCATTTGCGGGCGCCGGTGGTGCAAGACGAGTCGACAGCTCGTCTAAAGTCCGCAGCCCGCGTACGGAACGAGAGCAGCCCACGTGCCAACAGCAACCCGCGCGAGTTGCGTCGAGCGAACGCAGCGCCCAGACGCCGTTACGCCTCACGACGCAGGATTGCCCGAGGCGGTCGCGCTCAGTGTGCTGTGCGCACACCAAGACGCGACTCGAAGTCAAAAAACGGTCAACCCTCAGAGCTTGGGTGCATTCCTCCGGTGAGGAACATCTCTTTCGAGGGCTTGGGGTGGGCGCCGCGTTCTCGATTCAGAGCAGCCAAAGCCGTGACGGCATGTTCGGTGCGTACGCACCAAGAATGAACATTCGCCGAGCCTGTCGAACAGCCGCAGCCTTCAGCACCGTCTTCTTGGCGTCATCGGCCGCGTACGCGAGTGAGGTGAGCTTCAAGCTCGAGCCAGGCCTCGCCTTTGCGTTGTCAGACCCGCAGGCCGATCACTACGCCCTCGGTGGCGGGCAGTCGTTCAAGGTGCTCTTCGGCCTCAATCGCTACCTCGACATCGGGCCCAGCTTCTCGTTCATGGTCGTGCCTCCAGCGAGCGGCTTCACCGCGTTCGGCACTGCGTTCACCGGCGGTTTCGGAGCGCGAATCGCAAGGCCGCGAGACGAGGTGACGGCGATGGGCCTTTCTCCATGGGCCGATGTCGATGCGCTGTACGTTCGCACCGGCTCGCTCGACCGCCCAGGCTTCGACGCGGCGGTCGGCGTGTCGTTGCCCATCGGTGTCACACACACCTTCTGGGTGGGCCCGTTCGTTCGCTACCTTCATATTTTTCAGGTCTATCGCGCCGGCCTCGAACCAGGCGACGCGAACATGTTGACGGTGGGCCTGAGCTTCGAGGTCAGCACCGGCAATGGCCCGGCGCGCGCGCCTGAACAGGTCGCAACCGCGTCGGCTCCGGTCATTCAAGACCGGGTGTCATGCCCTGATCGCGACAACGACACGGTGCCAGACTCCATCGACCGCTGCCCTGACGTGTCGGGGCCGATCGAGAACGCGGGCTGCCCCAACTACAAGAAGGTGGTCGTCAAGGCTGACAAGCTCGAGCTCAAAGAGAAGCTCTACTTCGCATGGGACAGCGCGACCCTCGAGGAGGCGTCGTTTGCCACACTCGATGAAGTCGCGCAGGCCCTCAAGGACAACCCGAGCTTTCGCGTACAGGTCGAGGGTCACACTGACTCATCAGGCACCGATGACCACAACCAGACGCTCTCAGAACAGCGAGCTCAAGCGGTGTTGGGCTACCTCTCCGCACACGGGGTCGCCCAAGACCGGCTGACCTCGAAGGGCTTCAGCTCATCGCAGCCGCTCGACACCAATCAAACGGTGGCAGGCCGCGAGAACAATCGCCGGGTCGAGTTCGTGGTGAACTTCGCACTGATCAAAGAGCCCGCCGCCAAGTAACGACTTCACGCAGCGTCTTTGGGGCCTTCACGAAATTGTTTTCTGTAGAGCTCGGCGTAACGCCCGCCGGCGGCGAGCAGGGCATCGTGCGTACCCCGCTCGATGATCTGCCCGCCCTCGATGACGAGAATCAGATCAGCGTTGGTGATGGTGCTCAAGCGATGCGCGATGACCACGGCAGTGCGCTGGGCGAGCAGCGTCGAGAGTGCCTTCTGAATGAGCGACTCAGTGCGAGTGTCGATGTTGGCAGTGGCCTCATCGAGAATCAGCACGCTGGGCTTCATCAGCACGGCGCGGGCGAAGGCCATCAATTGCCGCTGACCCTGACTGAGCGAGCCACCGCCCTCGTTGAGCACGGTGTCGTAGCCCTTGGGCAGGCCACTGATGAAGTCGTGCAGCCCAACGGCCTTCGCGGCGGCCTCGATCTTCTCGCGCGGCGCGTCGGGGTACCCGTAAGCGATGTTGTCGGCCAAAGAGCCGGTGAAGAGAAAGGGCTCTTGCGGCACCATCGCCATGTGCGCGCGCAGGCTCGCCCGGCTGACCTTGGTCACGTCATGGCCATCGAGGCGAATGGTGCCCGAGGTCGCGTCGTAGAACCGAGGCACCAGGTTGGCGATGGTGGTCTTGCCCGCTCCGGTGCGGCCCACCAGGGCCACCACCTGCCCCGCCGCCACCTCGAAGCTGATCTCTTTGAGCACCGGCCGCGCAGGGTCGTACGAGAATGACACCTGCTCGAAGCTGATTCGACCTTCAACGCGCTCGAGCATCGTCGAGTCTCGAGCATCATCGGGCTCGACCGGAGCGTCGAGAATCGCGAACAGCCGCTCGGCCCCCGCAAGCGCCGATTGCGCGAGGGTGTACACCGAGGCCGCCAATTGCACCGGCCTGAAGAACTGCTGCACGTAGAGCAAGAACGCAGCGAGCACGCCGATGCTCAGCCGCTCGTTGAACACCAACCAGCCGCCGAAGCCGATCACCAAGGCATTGGCGAGCGTCGAGAGCATGTCGATGGCCGGTGAGAACGCCGAGGTGATGCCAGTCGCAGAGACGTTGGCGTCTCGGTTGGCTGCGTTTCGCTCGCGAAAGCGCGCGATGTTCACCTCGGTGCGATTGAAGGCCTGGGCCTCGCGAATGCCTACGATGCCTTCTTGCAAGTCGGCGCTGACGTCACCGGTGGTCTCACGGGTCTTGCGATACGCCGCTCTGGCGCGGGCCGCGAAGAACGAGGTCGTCGCCAACATCACGGGGATGATGGTGAAGCACACCAGCGCGAGCTGCCAGTTGAGCCACAGCATCGCGATGATAATGCCGACCAGCGCGAGCAGCTGGCCGAGCAGTTGCGTCAGGCCCTGTGCGAAGAGCTGGTTGAGCGTGTCGACGTCGCTCTGCAACCGGCTCATCAGGTCGCCGATGGGCCGCTTGTCGAAGTACGAGATGGGGAGGAGCTGCAGGTGGCGAAACAACCGCGCCCGCATCGAGGCGAGAATTCGTTGGCCGGTGCCGCCGATCAACCGCGACTGCATGCGCTGCGCAGTGGCGCTGGCGGCGTACACCGCGAGCAACAGCCCCATCGACAGAGCGAGCCCGCTGGTGTCGCGCGAACCGATGTTGCGGTCGATTGCATGGCCCACCAACCAGGGAGCCAGCGATTGCCCCGCGGCTGAAATCACCACGAAGATCATCGCCGTCCACACCGGTTTCTTGAAGGGGGCGATCTCTCGCAGCAGCCTGCGCGCCACGCCCGCGCGATCAGCCGCGCGCTGCACGGTGGTCTCGGCCATCGCCTCGATGCTGCCTGGGCGCCTCACGCGGCCTCCGTCAGCTTGCCACGCAGCTGCGTGCCGAGAATCTCGTTGTAGAGCGGGCTGCTGGCGAGAAGCTCTTCGTGTTTGCCCTTGGCGACGATCTGCCCCTCATCGAGCACCAAGATGACGTCGGCGTCGCGAACGGTGCTGATGCGCTGGGCGATGACGAACGCGGTCTTGCTGGTATTTCGCATCAAGCCATCGAGGGCCGCTTGAATCGCGAGCTCGGTCTCGGCATCGACGGCCGAGGTGCTGTCGTCGAGAATCAAGAGCTTCGGGTCGGTCAGCAGCGCACGGGCGATCGCGATTCGCTGCCGCTGACCACCCGAGAGGCCCACTCCGCGCTCGCCGATGATCGTCTCGTACCCCTGCGGCAGCTCGTCGATGAACGAGGCCGCCTGCGCCGCCACCGCCGCCGCGCGAACCTCTTCGAGCGTCGCCTCGGGCCGGCCATAGGCGATGTTGCTGCGCACCGAGCCAGAGAACAGCAGCGCCTCCTGCAAGACGATGCCGATCTGCGAGCGCAAGCTGCTCAAGGTCACGGTGCGAACATCGTGGCCGTCGACCAGCACCGAGCCCGAGGTGACGTCGTAGAAGCGAGGTATCAGGTTGATGATCGTGCTCTTGCCCGCACCGGTCGTGCCGAGCAACGCCACGGTCTGCCCAGGCTCAATGGTGAAGTCGACGCCCTTCAAGATCGGCTTCTCGCTGCCGGTGTAGCGAAACACCACGTTCTTGAACTCGACCCTGCCCTGCAGCGCGGGCAGCGGCTTGGCATCGGCCGCGTCAGAGAGCTCGAGGGGCGTATCGAGCAACTCGAACACCCGCATGGCCGAGGCGCCCGCGCGCGAGATCTGCGCTGCGAGAAAACCAATGGTCATGATCGGCATCAGCAAGAACGCCAGGTAGCTGTTGAAGGCGATCAGCTGCCCCAACGAGAGCTCGCCGCGAAAAATCTGCAACCCGCCGACACCGACCACCGCCACGGTGCCGAGGTTGGCGAAGAAGTTCACGAAGGGAAAGTTGCTCGACATCGCGTCGACGACCTGAAGGTTCTGGTCTCGAAGCTCGTCGTTGATCTGGCCGTAGCGGGCGACCTCTCGTTTTTCGCCAGAGAACGCGCGCACGACCTTGAGCCCCTGGAGGCTCTCTTGAAGCACGGTGCTGAGCCTGGCGAGCGTGCCCTGCAAGCGGCCGAAGAGCGGGCCGATGCTGGTGACGAAGCGCTTGAGCACCCAGAAAATCGGCACCACCGTCGCCAAGGCCGCCAACGCCAGCGTGGCGTTGATCGAGAACAACAAGATGATCGTGCCCAGCAGCATCGCGAGCGACGCGGCCAGCTGCACCACGCCTGAGCCGACGAAGCTACGAACCTGCTCGACGTCGTTGGTCAGGCGGGTCAGCAAATTACCGGTCTGCGCGGTGTCGTAATAATTGAAGCTCAGCTTTTGAATGTGCGCATACAACCCGTCGCGCAGATGAAACGCGACCCCTTGCGAGGCGCGCTCAGCGAGGTAGCCTTGAAGAAAGTTGAGCAGGCCGCGAATCAGCGCGACCGCGACCAACCCTCCGACGGCGAGCTGCACGTTCGACCAATCACGCGGGGTCAGCCCTTGATCGATCGCGAAGCGGAGCAGCTGAGGCGCGGCCAGGTTGGCGACCGAGACCAGCAAGAGCGAGGTCAGCGCGCCGAAGGTCTCGAGCCGGTACGAGCCCAGATACCGAATCGCCCTCAAGACCGCTTTGCCGCTGCCAGGCACGGAGCCAGGCCGACGAGATGGTTCGTTCGCCACCCGCTGCCTCTAGCAGGTCGACGCCCGCCGGTCGGCAAGAATTGGGGCCGGCGTTTCGCCCCGAAGCGACCCTCAACGGCCCTTACGCGGCTTCTTCGCCAGCGGTGCCCCGACCGACAGAAACGACCGGGTGAACGTGTGCGGCAACAACTCGCCCAGGGTGTACGCCGCTTCGTCGCCCTTGAGGGTGCGCGATCGAATCATCAACCCGGGGCCTGCGAACTCGGCCAACACCTGGCGGCACATGCCGCACGGAGGCGTGGGCACCACGCTGTCGACCACGATCGCACAGGCCACTGGAGTGCGCCCGGCCAACACCATCGCTCCAATCGCGTTTCGCTCTGCGCAGGTGGTCAACCCGTAGCTCGCGGTCTCGACGTTGCAGCCCGAGGCGATCGACCCATCATCGAGCAACAGCGCGGCACCGACCGCGAAGTTCGAATACGGCGCGTGGGCCTTCTTGCGTGCAACCGCTGCCGCCGCGAAGAGCCGCTTGAAGTCATCAGCCATGGGTCACAGTCTCCCACATCGGCGATGTCTGCCTAAGCTTTGTGTCGCGTGCTAGGGCCTGGCCGATGACCGCCAGCCCCACGCAGGTTGCATTGATCACCGGTGGCACCCGAGGCGTGGGCCGTGCGCTCTCACTTCGCCTCGCCAAGCGAGGGTACGACGTGGTCGCGACCTATCGAAGAGACACCGAAGCGGCCTCGGCGCTCGAGAAAGACGTCAGCGGGCTTGGCAGACGCTGCATCACCCTCGCGGCAGATCAGCTCGAGCCCGAGTCGCTGAACGCCGTGTTCGAACGAATCAGCGCCGAGTTCAAACGCCTCGATGTCTTCGTCGCCAACGCGGCCTCGACCCGCTTCTCGACCTTGATGGACGTGAAGGCCCACCAGATGGACAAGACCTTCAACGTGACGGTGAAGTCGTTCTTGCTCGCCGCCCAGCAGTGCGTGCCGTTGATGAAGGGCCGCCACGGTCGAATCGTCGCCGTCTCGGGAATGGACTCGCGGGTCGCCCTGCCCTTTCACGGGCTGCTCGGCGCGATGAAGGGCGCGATGGAGATCTTGGTGAAGTACCTGGCCTGTGAGCTCGCGGCCGACGGCATTCGGGTCAACGCGATCAACCCCGGCTACATCGACACCGAGTCATCACGCTTCTACGTGGGAGACCGATGGCCCGCGCTGGAGAAAGAGGCCACCGCGCAAGTGCCCACCGGTCACATCGGCTCGGCTGATGACATCGCAGCTGCGATCGAGTGGGTCGCGAGCGCCGAATCGCGCTACGTGAACGGCACCACGATCAACGTCGATGGTGGGCTCGAGGCCAACTACCAGATGTACATCGCGGCCAAGCTCGCAGCAGGCGGGTGAGCGGCTGAGCGTGAAACCACCATGCGCGCTTAGTGAAAGTCGCTCTCGGCGGTTCTGAACACCGGGTAGAGATTGAAGGTCGCGTCGAAGCTCGGGTGTCGCGAGGTGAAAAAAGCCAAGCGCGCCTCGGAGTCTTTCGCGAAGGCCGGGTCTTTGAGCCGCAGCTCGAACTCGGTCTTGATCGTGGCGTCTGTGAGCAGCTCTCGCGCGTATTCTTCGGCGACGTAGTCTTCGAGGTATTCTTTCTGCTCGAGGTGCGCGTTGAAGAACCCCCACGAGAGCAGCGAGTCGGCCGACGCGGGCTCGAGGAGGTGCATCAGCACGGTCAGGTGCGCCTGGGCGGTGGGCACGAACAGCGAGCCCACTCCGAGGTCGCGCACATCGGCGCGCCAGGTGCCCTTGGTGGTTACCGTTTGATGGCCTTCTTGCGATTTCGGGCTCAGGGTGGCTTCGAGCCGCACGCTCTCGACCTTGGCGGCCTTTCGCGGCGTTTTCAGCGTCACGAAGCGAAAGCCATGGAGCTTGAGCTTCTGGGCAACCAGGGCCGCGTCTTCAGCCGGCACCAGGTACCCGCCCTTCGGCGACGTCAGCTTCAAGGCTGGAGTCACCTCGTCGTAATACGGCACCTTCCACGTCTCGGGCTTCGAGTCGTCGTAGCGAACCCACGGCTTGTTGCTCACTTGCGAGTTTTCAATGGTGTAGGCGTAGCCGAGAAACTCGAGCTCCTTGGGGTGCTTGGTGGGCTCGTACGAGAGCACCACGTCGGTGCCTGCACGCTTGAGATCGGCCGCGTCAGCCTCGTTCGCCGCCTTGAGCCACCGCGCCCCGTCTTCGCTCGCCAGCCGCAGCAACCCAGCGCAGGCATCGAAGGTCACCTTGACCCGGGTGGCGTAGTTCTTCCACGAGTGGGCCTCGACCAACACGCCGTAGCGGTTGTTCGCCGTCCAGTACGCGGTCGCGAAGCGCAGCGGAGACCAGCCGTAGGCGAAGCCTGACTTCGGGTCGTCGTCGATCAAAAACTGAGGGTAGAACTCGACCGGCAGGTGGCCCTTCTCTTTGAGCTCTGCGGTGAGCGCGACGTGCATCGCCTTGCCGTAGCTGCGCAAGGCTTCGGGCCCGGTCTGGTACGGCTCGAAGAACACCGCGACGTCATGCTGAAACTTCGCGCCGTCGGTCACATGAAGGTCGACGTACATCACCGGGTCGTACCGGTGCAGCAGCGTGAGCATCGCCTGCATCTCGGGTGCATCGGCCTTCATGTAGTCGCGATTCAAGTTGTAGTTGTTCGCGGTCACCCGCCAGCCCTTCTCAGCCGGGCCAATCTGGTTGGGCCTGTTGTTCGGGCCGAACCGCTCGTGGCCATCGATGTTGAAGACCGGCACGAAGATCAGGGTCAGCTTGCTCAACGCGCCCGGTAACAGCGAGCCATCGAGCAGGCCTCGCAACACTTCGAAGCCCGCGTCTTTGCCGTCGATTTCACCCGCATGAATGCCGGCTTGAATCAGCACCACCGGGCGCTGCTTCTTCGCGCACTCATCAGCGCTGAAGGTGCCATCACCCGACGCCACCAGCATCAACATCGGCCTGCCTTGCGGAGTCGTGCCGAACTTTTCGCACTTCACTTTGCCCGCGAACGCCTTCGGGTACGCTGCGCACAGGGCCTCGACCTCGGCGTAGCGCCCAGTGCGGAGATACTTGGTGGTCTCGGCCGTGGTGGTCAGAGCAGGCGGTGCGACAGCGGCGAGAACGAGCAGAGAGAGGGAGAGCACGATGGGGCGCACCCTACTCTTCGGCCATTGCCCGGCAATCAGCGATTGATCACGAAGGCGCAGGCCGAATCGAGCGTCACCGTGGTGCCCGCCAGCGCTTTGAGCAGATGATCGCAGTCGTTGAGCTCGGTCACCAGGGCGAGCTCGACCTTCGCTTCAGGCAGACCCTGGTGCTCGAGCGCCAGCCGAATGCGAACCATCGCCAGATCTCGCTCGTCTTCGATGGCCTCTTTCGCCGACGCGAGCAGCTTGGTCAGCTTGGCCACCGCGGCCTTGCCCGCCACCTGCACCGCCTCGTCGAGAAACGTCGGCAGCTCGGGAAAAGCGGCTGGCAATTCACTCGCCTTGATTGATCTGCCGTCGGTGTCTTTGAGCGTCGAGAGCAGCTGGGTGTCGACCTTCGGCTTGCCGTCGGGGCCTCGAATCACTGCGACGTGCACCAACATCGAGTCGAGAAATCGTGAGAGTTGGCGTGAAGGCACGCGAGCCCCTGGCGTCGTGTCGGCGGGCTCAGGTGGCGTGACGTGAAACATGAACTCGACCCCGCGCGCTCGAATCGGAGCCCGCACGTCGAGAAACCGCGCCCCATTTCGGCCGTACGGGCCATCGCGCAAGAAGCCGAACAACGCTTCGATGAACGGGTGGCCGGTGGCGAAGTATTCGATCTCTTCTTGCTCGACGGCGGTGTCGCGCCAGAAGGTGCCCAGCACCGTGCGCTCTTCGGTGATGTCGAAGCCGGGCAACGCCTCGACGTTGAGCGCGTGGCCCAGGTGAAAGGCGGCCTGAAAGGCGTCGACCTCTTGATCGGTGTCGACTCGAATGCCGATGCGGTCGGCCAGCTCGGTGATGCACTCTTCGAGTCGCTCATCGAGATCGCGCGCCACGCCCCAGAGCCGGTCTTCGATGGCGTCGGCATCGTCAGAGTCGACGGCGGCCCGTGCCTCGGCGCGACCCACCAAATCGCTGACCGCTGCCTTGTCGAAGCTGCGCAGGTCGAGCAGCGGGTCGTAGGCCTTCTTCACCTGCTCGCGGGCCTTCGAGACCTTGGTTTTGAGCTCGGCCACGTAGGCCGCACGCGCCTTGGGCTCTGCCAGCGCGAGCTCGGTCAGCCTGGGTTCGACGTCTTCGAGCACCGCGTCGAGGCCACCGACGGTTTCACCGAAGACGCCAACTGCGTCGCGCAAGACCGCCAGCACGTCGGCGCTGAAGGTGCCGAGCGCTTCGAAGACGTGAATGTCGACCGGCTTCGATTGACCGATGCGATCGAGACGGCCGATGCGTTGCTCGACGGTCGAGGGGCTCCATGGCAGGTCGTAGTGCACCAGGTGATGGGCGAACTGAAAGTTGCGGCCCTCGCCACCGACCTCGGTGCAGAGCAAGATCTTCGGGCCCTCGGGGTCGCGAAAGCGCGCGACCTGTCGGTCTCGTTCGACCAGCGGTAAATCGCCGTGGTACGCGAGCGCCTCGACATGATCATTTCGCAGCTTCTGCTGCAGGCTCTCGAGCGTGTCGCGGGCTTCGGTGAAGACCAAAACCTTCGCGTTCTTCTCTTTGGCCCAGATGTCTTTGAGCACCTTCGAGAACGCCACGAACTTCGCGTCGCGGTCGGGCAGCACCGTGCGCATGCCGGTCAACGCCTTGTTGCCGCGCACCGCCGCCATGAAAGCCGCGGGTGACGACTCGAGCCGGCGAATCAGGTTCGAGAGCGCCGCCCCGCGCAGGGTGCCGTCGCTCGCCAATTGAGCCAGCGCAGCTTCGCGCGCCGCCAGCTCGTCACTGCCCAGCTCGACGTTGTGCACGTGGAGCTTGCGCTCCGAGAACCCGCCCACCACCGCGCGGCGATTTCGAATCAAGCGATCTGAGAGCGAGTAGGTCTCGGCCAGGTGCGAGAGCATCTGATCGGGGTCGTCGATTTCTTGCAGCGACTCGTCATGGGGGAACTTGGCCGCGAGCTCCTTGACCGCCGTTGCCGTTTTCTTGCCCGAGAGCAACGCGCGAATCGCCTTGGAGAGCTCTTCTTGCCGGGCCAGCCGGGCTTCGAAGTCTTTCGCCGACGGTGCCGTGACTGGGTCGATCAACGAGAGCAGCGCCTGATACTCGGCCGGGTCGAGCTGCATCGGAGTCGCCGTCAGCAGCAGCAAACCCCAGCTGTTCTTCGCGAGCGCCTTCGCCGCTTCGTACGCCTTGTCGCCTTTGAGGTGATGCGCTTCGTCGATGATCACCAGATCCCAACCGGCTTTCGGGTCTCCGGTCTCTTTGCGGTGCTGTTCCGAGCGCTGCAGCAGCTCGAGGCTGGTGACGACGAGCTCGAAGCGGGCCCAGGGCGAGACCGTCGGCTGCTCGTCGATCGACTGCTCGTAGCGCTCCGTGTCCATCAAGGTGAAGAGCTGGTTGAACTTATGAAAGAGCTCGACCAGCCACTGCACCGTGAGGTGGCTCGGAGCGACCACCAGCACTCGCCGGGCGAGCCCCGCCAGCCGCAACGCTGAGAAAATCATGCCCGCTTCGATGGTCTTGCCCAAGCCGACTTCATCGGCCAACACGAACCGGGGCCGGCGCGCGGAGAGCACCCGCTGCACCACGCCCACCTGGTGCGGCTTGACCATCACCCGCGAGGCGAGCAGCGCTCCGAGCGCATCGTTGCGGCGCTCGTCGTCGAGCTGGAGCGCGGCCCGGCGCAGCACGAAGTTCTTCGCGTCACCCACCCGCCCTTCTTTGAGCATCGCAATCAGATCAGGCTTGGGCGGCTGGGCCCGAACGTCGAGCTCGATCATCTCGGTCTCGGTGCCGTCTTCGAGCTTGAGCGAGTAGAAATACAGGCCGCGGGCCACCGGCTCGCTCGCGGTGACCACTGCGTTGAGCCCCGACTTGGTTCGCACCGCATCGCCCTGCCTGAGCACCGCGTGCACCAACGTGCCGCCGCGGGTGGTGACCAGAATCGGAGCCCCCGCATCGCGCGCCGGAAAGCTGACCTGCGCCTTGGTGTTGTTGTCTTCGAGTGAAAGCAAATGGCCGACACCCCACTCGGGCTGTGGCAAGTACTTCACTTTCATTCCGATGCTGAGCTGGCTCATTTGCTGGCGGGGGACATAGCGGCTCGAGGGGCCAATCGCACTAGTCTCGAACGCTGGCCGCATACCTGGCGCGGGGTCGAATCGTCGTGCCGCTCAGCCGTTGCTCGAGCACGTGGGCGACCCAACCCGCCATTCGGCCTACGGCAAACATCGCGCCAGCCGACCCTGGGCCAAACCCGAGGGCACGAGCGACCGCGACCAGCCCGAAGTCAATCGAAGGCGACTCGCTGGTGTGCTTGGCCGCGGCGTTCACGGTGGCCTCGATCACCGCCATTCGGCTGCGCTGGCGCGAGACTCGCAGCGCCGCCGCAACGAGTGGAGGCCCCCGGGGGTCGCCCGCGGGGTAGGCCATCGGCTCGAACCCTGGCACGGGTTCTCCGCGAGATTGGCGGGCTCGAAGCTGCGCCGCGGCCCGCTCGGGTGTCTCGATGTCAGACAGCATGGCCTCGACCCGGTCACAGGCGCCGCCATGACGAGGGCCTGAGAGCGTCGCCAACGCCGCGCACACACACGCGTAGAGGTCACACCCGGCGGAGGCCGCGATTCGAGCAGCGAAGGTAGAGGCGTTCAATTCGTGATCGGCGCTGAGCACCAAGGCCATGTTCACCGCGGCCTCTTCTTCGGTTGAGAGCGGCGAGCCACGCAGTGACAAACCCAACGTCGAGGCAATCGACGCGTACTGTTTGTGCGCACGGTCGGCGAAGGGCCCCGAGCGCTCGGCGAGCAGGCGAATCAGGGCCCGCGCCCGCTCGAGCTCAGCGTCGGGCGTGGCTCCGAAGCGGAGCTCGTCAGTCTGCGCCACGGTCGCGACCAGCGTGAGCAGGCGGCTCAAAGTCGCTCCGGGGCCTGGGGGAGGCATTCGCAGCCAGCCGGGCGCCTTGGAGGCGAGCGGCCAGGGCGAGAAATTGTTCGACGCCCACAACCATTCGGCGCAGGCCTCGAAGGTGGTGCCCTTGCCCGCCAGCTCGACCGCATTCGACCCGCGATATTCGGGCCCAGCCTCGGTGATCGCGCTGACCGCGGTATCGAGCACTGGCTCACCCCAGCGCAATGCACCCGCCGCGACGGCGGTGTGCCCCGACCGCGCCCGGGCTCGGAGCTTGAGCCGCTCGACCGCCGAGCGCGGGTACAGGGCTCGCGCGCCGGGCCCCTTGGTGGCGCGACCGAGCCAGCCACGGCTCGCATACGCGTACACGGTGGCGCGCTTGACCCCGAGTAGCTTCGCGGCCTCCGCGGCGGTGAGAAAGGGCGAAGGTTGATTGTCGAATCCACGTTGATTCATATCGTGGCGAGCGTACTCATGAGTCACCCATTTTGGAGGCAGAACCATGAGCAACACCGCGAACCCCGGGCTCGAAGGCGTCGTCGCTGCCGAGACCCGCTTGAGCCACGTCGATGGAGAAGCCGGCGAGCTGGTCATCAACGGCGAGCACGTCGAGGCCTTGTCTGGCCGCCGCAGCTTCGAGGCCGTCGCCGCCGGGCTGTGGCAGCGACCCGAGGTCTCGCTGGGAGCGGCCAGAGTGAAGGCCTTTGACCTCATCGCCCCCTTCGACCTCGCCGACGGGATGGATTCGCTTCGAGCGGCGATGGCTCAATTGCCCGAAACGAGCGACGCCACGCTGGTCACCGCCGCGGTCGGCGTTGCCGCGGTTGGCTGGGCTCGCCGCCGCGCTGGGTTGCCGGTGCTCAGGCCCGACCCGCAGCTGAGCCACGCCCGAGACTTGGTGCGCATGGTGCGCGGAGAAGATCTGCCGATTCTGGCCGAGGCCCTCGACGCCTACCTGGTCGCGGTCATTGACCACGGCATGAACGCCTCCACCTTCACCGCGCGGGTCATCGCCTCAACGGGCTCCGATGTGGTGTCGGCGGTCGTCGGGGCCATCGGGGCGCTCAAGGGGCCGCTGCACGGAGGCGCTCCTGGGCCCGTGCTCGACATGCTCGATGCGGTGGGCACGGCCGAGAACGCCGAGGCCTGGCTCGAGGGCGAAGTGACGGCGGGCCGGCGCATCATGGGCATGGGGCACCGCATTTACCGGGTTCGAGACCCGAGGGCGGCCGTGTTAGAGCGGGCCCTCGAGCGACTCGAGTCGAAGGGCGTGGCCCCCGGCCGCGTGACGCTCGCCCGCGCCATCGAGCGCAGCGCGACGCAGGTGTTGGCTCGCAAGTACCCCAATCGATCATTGCAGGCGAACGTCGAGTTCTACACCGCGGTGCTGCTCGACACCCTAGGCATGCCGCGAGCGCTGTTCACGCCGCTCTTCGCCGCGGGTCGGGTCGCCGGGTGGTGCGCGCACTTCGACGAGCAACAGCGCACCGGCAAGCTGATTCGGCCCGCCTCGACCTATGTCGGCCCGATGCCGACAAGCTGATGCGTTACGGCGGCAGCCCGAGTACACCTCTCACGATGCTGGTCGAAGTCGTCGCCGTGCCCCTCAGTGCCACGCCGATTCGACTCGGCGCGAGATTCACCGTCAAAGAGGGAGTACCGCTGATCATCGGCCCCTCACCCCAGGCCCGCATTCGGCTGAGCTCGGCGCCGACCGACAAAGACCTCGTCGTTGATCAACGTGTACCCGAGTGCGTGGTGCGCACCGACGGGGTGCCGGTGGCATCGGCGGTCAACGGGGTTGCGGTCGAAAAGGGCGCCCAGCGCAAGGTCGAAGCCGGAGACCACCTCTTCATCACTGGCGGCCTGGTGATTCGCTTCGGGGAGCGGCCCCTCGACCCACGTGACGCAGGCCTCGAACGCACCGTCGCCGACGCCCTCGACCGCGATGCGAATTGGCGGGTGTACGACGATTTTCTGCTCGAGCGGGGCGCGCCCCCGAGGCCCGTGGCGGGCTCGATTCGCGAGCTGGGCCCGTTGGCGTTCGCCCAGGTCTCTGGAGCGATGACCTTCGAGTGGGGCCCACACGGCTTTCTTCGTCGAGCTCAGCTGCTGCGCAACGCAGTCGTCGGCACGCCCGGGCTGTTCTGGCACCTCGAGCAACTCGCGCACCTCCGCGCGGCGCGGTTCTTGACCCAGCTCGACATCGACTACTTCGTCGGCACGGCCCCTGCGCACGTCGACCGGGCCTTCGAGAGCAGCGACGCCACGCTGTCGGCGGCCCTCAAAGTGCTCGGCAACTCAGACTTCGCCGCGAGCCTGCGAGTGCTGACGCTGGGGCATGTGGCAGTGCCGCAGCCGATGGGTCAGGCGAGCGCCACCTTCGAGCACCTGCGGCAGCGCTGGCCGCACCTCGAGGGAGGCTTCACCTCGCTCGTGCACGATGGCGCCCGCGCTCGGCTCGAGGTGATTGAGGTGCCCAGCGACGTCGCGGTGGTCGGGTTGTCGGTTGGCGAGAGCTGGCAGCTGCCTCCGCACGCCAGCATTGGCAGCGCCGCCGACGCCCGGTTGCGCTTGTTGGGCGCGAACATTCCTCCGCAGCTGGCGGGCATTCACCGCTCGCGCGAGGGAGCGTGGAGCATCGCGGCCGAGGGCGTTGATGGCATGTCGAGCGGAGTCTCATCGTCGCTCAAGCTCAACGGCCAGACCGTCGCCTTGGCCGCGCTTCACGGCGGTGACGTCATCGAGCTGCTGCCAGGCCTGAAGCTGCGATTTCGCCCGGAGTGACGGCTGTCGCAGCCCGCTTGATTACCGCGCCCGAAGGTCTTCGAGAACCGTGCCGAACTTCGACAGATCAGCCTCGTGACCGGCATCGCGAAATGTCTCGGCGAGCGCCTCGGCGTACCACTGCTTCATCGGGGGCAGCTCGAGCAACGCGGCCGCCACCTTGGCCGCGGGGGCGCTGAGCTCGAGCGCGTAGCTCTGTACCCGAAACGCCACCGGGCAGAAGAAGGCATCGACCGCGGTGAACTCCGGCCCCGCCAAGAATGGGCCTCCGAACCGCGTCACCCCTTCGGTCCACAGCTCGTTGATGCGGGCGAGGTCTCGTTCGAACGCCGCGCTGCGCTGGGTGAGCTTGATTTTCACCCCACAGCACATCGACGCCGTCTCACGAAGCGCCGCGAACCCGGAGTGCATCTCAGCCGCCGCACATCGCGCCCAGGCTCGAGCCTTCGCATCATTGGGCCACACCCAATTGTGGCGCTCGGCGAGGTACTCAGCGATGGCCAGCGAGTCCCACACGGTGTCGCCTGCGTTCACCAGACAGGGCACCCGCCCCGAGGGAGAGAATATGCGAAACGCGTCGTAGTTGCTCGACCCGCCAAACTGCACCAGGTGCTCGGTGAACTCGATGTTTCGGGCTTTCATCAACACCCAGGGTCGCAGCGACCACGACGAATACGCCTTGTTGCCGATGTAGAGCTCGTACATCTGGTCGTTATCGCGAAGTCACCGCGTACTTCCAAGCGCCAAGCACGTGCGCAACGATTTCGTCGACCGCCAGGTTCTTCACCACCTGCGAGAACACCACCGGCCCGTCACCTCGCATGCGTTTCGCGTCTCTGGCCATCACCTCGAGGCTCGCTCCAACCATCGGGGCCAGGTCGGTCTTGTTGATCACCAGCAGATCAGACTGGGTGATGCCGGGGCCGCCTTTGCGCGGCACCTTGTCGCCACCCGCCACGTCGATGACGTAAATCGTGTAGTCGACCAGCTCGCGGCTGTACTGGGCAGCGAGGTTGTCGCCTCCGCTCTCGAGCAGCAGCAGCTCGGGCTTCACCGTTCGCATCAGGTCTTCGAGCGCGAGCAAATTCGGCGTGATGTCCTCCCGAATGGCCGCGTGGGGGCAGCCGCCAGTCTCGACCGCACGAATTCGGGCCATCGGCAGCGCGTCGTTGCGCATCAAGAACTCGGCGTCTTCTTTGGTGAAGATGTCGTTGGTCACCACACCCAGCGAATAGTGGGAACGAAGCGCGCGGCACAGCGCCAGCAACAGCGCCGTCTTGCCCGACCCCACCGGGCCGCCGATGCCCACCGTGAACGACCGCTCGGCATAGTTTCGGTTCAGCGGCTTGTCTCGCTCGTGAAAGAAGCCCGCGTGCACCCACTGCTCATGGGTATGGCCATGTTCAGCATGCATATGATGTGCATGATTATCATCGCCATGGTGATGATATGTGCCCAGCCCGCCGTATGCATCTGCCATCGGGTGCTCCTTCATGATTGAAACAGCCTCGAATACAGCCGGTCGTGCCCCATCTGCGCGGTCTCGAGCCAGACTGACGTGCCCGTCGCGTCATCGGCGCGCAGCTCGGCGGTGCTCGCCACCACCTGGGCCACCAGCGCATGCAGCGACCACATCACGGCCTGCGCGCGCAGCGGCCCTACGACGCTCAGCCGTACCGCCGCTGACATCGCGCTGCGGAGGGCACCGAAGACGAAGAGCTGACGCGCCTCGGCGAGCGAAAGCCCCACCTCGCGAAACACCGCCCCGAAGGCTACCGGCAAGTGCGTATTCGGCAGTGAGCTGCGCAACCCCTTCACCGAATCGCGCTCGAAGGTCGCCTGCGCCGCGAGCAAGAACGCGCCACCCTGAGCCCGGCTGGCCCGGCGTGCCACGTGGTTGACCAAGAACAGCTCGGCCTTCTGGTCGGCGGTGACCGCGTCGTGCAAGTACGCCTCGTTCAAGAACGGCAGCACGGAGTACCCGGTGTGCCAGAGCAGCTCCCGCAGCCGCACCGTCAACGAGGCCTCTCCACTGAGCGCACCGAACTGCACCAACGCCTCGAGCCCGGTCGAATGCGCGAACCCGCCCGAGGGGTACGCCGAGTCAGCCAACTGAAGCAGCTGGGTCTGCATCAAAACAAGAAGTACCGCTGCGCCATCGGCAGCACCGTCGCCGGAGCACAGGTCAAATGCGCGCCGTCGGCCCGCACCTCATACGTCTCTGGGTCGACCTCGAGCACCGGCATGGCGTCGTTGAGCTTCATGTCTTTCTTGCCGATGTCTCGGCAGTGCGACACCGCGACCACCTTGCGAATCAGCCCATAGCGCTGCCCGAGGTCGAGCTTAGCTGCGGCTCTCGAAACGAACGCCAGGCTCGTCTTGCCGCTCGCCTGCCCGAAGGCGCCGAACATCGGCCGCATCATCACCGGCTCGGGAGTGGGGATCGGCGCGTTGGCGTCGCCCATCTGCGCCCACGCGATGAAGCCACCTTTGATCACCAGCTCCGGTTTCACGCCGAAAAAACCAGGCCTCCACAGCACCAGGTCAGCCAGCTTGCCGACCTCGACCGAGCCCACGTGCGCCGAGACCCCGTGGGCGATCGCCGGGTTGATGGTGTACTTCGCCACGTACCGTCGAATGCGAAGGTTGTCGTCGCGCAGGTCACCCGGCAAGAACCCGCGTTGTGACTTCATCTTGTGCGCCGTCTGCCAGGTGCGAATCACCACCTCGCCGACCCGCCCCATTGCCTGGCTGTCGCTCGACATCATGCTTATCGCGCCGAGGTCGTGGAGAATGTCCTCCGCGGCGATCGTCTCTGGCCGAATGCGACTCTCGGCGAACGCCACGTCTTCGGGCAGCGACGGGTCGAGGTGGTGACACACCATCAACATGTCGAGGTGCTCATCGAGCGTGTTCACGGTGAACGGCCGGGTGGGGTTGGTCGAGCTGGGCAGCACGTTGGGCAACCCGCACACCTTGATGAGGTCAGGCGCGTGGCCGCCACCCGCACCCTCGGAGTGGTAGGTGTGAATCGTTCTGCCTTTGAACGCGGCGATCGAATCGTCGACGAACCCCGACTCATTGAGCGTGTCGGTGTGAATCGTCACCTGCACGTCGTGCTCGTCGGCCACGCTCAAACAACAATCGATGCTCGCCGGCGTCGTGCCCCAGTCTTCGTGGAGCTTGAGGCCCAGGGCTCCGGCCTCGAGCTGCTCGGCCAGGCCCTCGGGCCGCGACGTGTTGCCCTTGCCAGTGAAGCCGAAGTTCATCGGCCACCCGTCGGTCGACTGCAACATCAGCTTCAGCTGATCAGGTGACGGCGTGCAGGTCGTCGCCTTGGTGCCGGTGGCGGGCCCGGTGCCTCCGCCGATGAAGGTGGTGACCCCGCTCGCCAGCGCGACGGGTATCTGCTGCGGAGCGATGAAGTGAATGTGGCTGTCGATGGCCCCGGCGGTGACGATGTGGCCCTCGCCGGCGATCACCTCGGTGGTGACGCCGACGATCATGCCCGGGGTGACACCCGCCATCATGTCGGGGTTGCCCGCTTTGCCCAAACCGACGATTCGCCCGTGCTTGATGCCGATGTCGCACTTGAAGATGCCCGACCAGTCGATCACCACCGCGTTGGTGATCACCACATCGAGCGCATCAGCCGCCGCGACGCCGCTCGCCTGACCCATGCCATCGCGCAGCACCTTCCCGCCGCCGAACTTGCACTCATCTCCATACACGGTCGCGTCGCGCTCGATGCGAGCCACCAACCCGGTGTCGGCCAGCCGAACCGTGTCTCCCGTGGTTGGCCCGAACATGTCGGCGTAGTGGGCGCGGCGCATGCGGTGGCTCATCGAGCGTTCTCCGATGGCACGTGCGCGAAGCCCATCGCTTCGGCCCGAGCACCGACGTCACCCGCATCGCGCACGGGCCCATCAATCAGCGCGTTGCCACCGCGCACCACCCGCAGCCCAGCGATCTCGACCAACGAGACCGTCTTGGTATCACCCGGCTCGAACCGCACCGCCATGCCGGCCGGTATGTTCAGACGCATGCCCGCAGCGGCCTGGCGGTCGAACGCAAGCGCGCGGTTGGTTTCGCTGAAATGGTAGTGGCTGCCGACTTGAATGGGTCGGTCGCCGCGATTCGTCACCGCCAGGCTCAGCATGCGACGCCCGGCGTTGAGCTCGAGCTCCCCGGGCTCACTCGTCACCGCTCCCGGAGTCAGCTCGGACCATGCCTCGCTGAACCTCGAGAGCGCCGGCACCGGCAAGAAGCTGCCATACAGCGCCAGTGCCAAGTCGCCGTGCTCAGAGACGATCGGCCCGTGCACGGTGACCAGCTTCGACCCATCGGGGAACGTGCCCTCGACCTGCACCTCACCAACGAGCTCGGCGACACCGTCCATCACCTGGCGGCGACCCAGCATCTGCTTGCCGAGCGACATCACCTCGGCCACTGACCGGCCGTCGCGAATCAGCTCGAGCAGCTGGGTCGCGATCAGCGCGACCGATTCAGGGTGATTGAGCCGCAGCCCACGCGCCAACCGCTTCTGGGCCAGCACCCCCGCCGCGTGCAGCACCAACTTGTCTTGCTCTGCGGGGGAAAGACGCACCGCGTCGAACTAGCACCCGCTCGCTTAAAAGTCGTAAATTTAAGTACTCAGACCATAATACGAGTCATAAAAATCTCGAATTTACCACTTGCGTGCGAGCGGGTCGTCGCCAAGCTGCAACGCCATTGGCCCCTGGAGCAGGGCTCGAAGCGCCGAGGTGAGTGACTCGATCGACGGAGCCGTCGCCCTCATCACCAACCCCCCGGGCCTGGGGCTCGCGGTGAGCAGCACCGGGTCTCTGGCCAATCGCTCCGCGATGCGGGCCTGCGTCGACTCGACCAGGTCACCGAATGCGGGGCCCACCACAGTCACCGTGGCGACCGCTTCAACGCCAGTCATTCGCTCACTCAGCGCGCCGTGCTCAGCCGACAACAACGTCGACTCGCGCAGCCACGGCTGACCGGCGACGTCGATCGACAGGCGATTCGCGAAGCGGTTGAAGGCCCAGCGTTCACCTTGCGAAACGCGCCCTGCCGTCAGCACATCGACCCACATCACCGACGCCTTCGCCGACAGCGAGACCCGCTGTGTCTGTCGCAACGACGCCCCGGCGAAACACGTCACCGCATCGGGCCACACCACGAGCGTGCCTGAGCCCTCGACCGACGCGGTGACATCGAAGGTCGAATTCGACGCGCGGTACGCCTTGCTCGAAGCCTGCGACGACAAAAAGCAGGTCGCGCCATCTCCGACCGCCAGGTCGAGCGCCACCGAATCTGCACCAACGAACCCTCCGCCGAGGCTCGACACGTACAACCACGCCGCGTGCCCATGGTTCGAAGGCGTCAACACTCTCAGCGGGCTGTGCGACTTGAGCCCCGTCACCTCAGAGCGATGACCGACGCGCTCGACGCGAGCGGCAGACACCCTGTTCTCGAGCTGCGGAGCGCTCAGCATCAAGGGTTGAGTTACCGCACACTCCGACGAGTTGACCGCGAAATCTGCGCTCAGCGAGCACTACCAGCCGAAGGTCGACGCGAGGCCGAACTGGGGCACGAGGGGTGTGAAGGTCTTGAAGTCGATGGTCTTCACCAACCCAAGCTCCGGTATCACCCACAGCTCGCGCCACAATCGAAACGCCACCGCGATGGTGCCCCCAGCCGAAAGCCACACCCCTTGATCGGGCACCGCGTACTTCGGGTCTGGCCCCGCGATGAGTTGAGGCCCCAGCACGAATCGAAATCGGTCGTCGACTCCGGCACTCACCAAGACCGCCGCGCGAAGCACACCGTTGCCAGCGCCGGAGCAACCGATGCAACTGGCGGTCGAGATGGCTCCAACGCTCAAGAACGCCATGATGCCCGTTCGCGCACGCTCATTTCGCAGCACCTGAAGCCGAACATCGAGGTGTGCCCCGATCGAGCCTCCGCGAAGACCCACTTCGAGCCAATCGGTCACGCCATGGCGAATCGCGCCCTCGACAATCGGAGCCCCCGCCTGCGCCGCCACGTGCGCGCTGACCTCGAAGTCACCCCTCTTCGCCGCGACCCCATTGGTCATGAACGTCATGGGCGTCACGCACGCGCAGCCGAGCAGCGCGAGCAGTGCGACTCGCACGTCAGTACGTACCCCCCGCACACGTCAGCCCTGCCATGCAGGTGCAGGTCGAGCTGACCGAATCAATCGGTGCCTCGATCGCATCTTGAATGAGCGGGTCGACGTCGGCATTGAAGTCGTACCCGGTGCGCGCCTCGACCTCGCGAACGCTGACCCGAAACGCCCGCCAGGGTGCCGAAGGGGTGATCAAGGCATCGTCGTTGATCATCACCACCGCGAATGATCTCGTCGCAGCCGTCACGTCGCTCACGCCCTGCCCCGGAGCCCCCAACACGGTCACCACCTTCCACGTGTGGGTGGGCACTTGAACGGTCGACCCGATCTTCGTGTACTTGGTCGCGCCCTCATACAACCCACCCGCCGCGATGAAGATCTCTTTGCCTTCGACCACCGCGAGGCACTGCAGGTACGCCTCGAGCTTCTGCCATGGGCCCGAATTGTTGTTCGCGGCCTGCGGCACCATGTTGGTCAGATAGAACGTCGACGAGTTGTCGACGATCGACACGTCGCGATCATCTGACGCGCACATGTGCCCTCTCGTCCACCCGCTCGAGGAGTAGTCAGACAGCGTGGCCTGTGAAATCGACAACGGCAGGGTGTCGTCTGAACGAAACGTGTCTTGCCGAGCGGCGGTGCCCTTCCACGATGCGTTGAGCTCGAGCGCGGTGTAGTTCGGGTTCTTGCGCAGCCCATTGTACGAGACCACGTACTGCGGCTTCACCGAGAGATACTTGTCGGGAGTCGAGACATCGACGGTAGCGAAGTCTGGTTGGCCCAGGGTCAGGTGCACGCTCAGGCTTGCGCCGAGAACCTTGTTGAGCTTGCCCGGGGTCAACCCGCGCGAGCGAAAATCGTTCGAGTTGAAATCGGTGTCGGCATTGTCGGCGGCGCGCGCCAGCGTTTGCCCGACCGGCGGCGTCTTCGCGACCGAGCCCTCGAACGTCGCCAACCCATTGAACCCGACTGCGCTCTCGAGCGCGGCCGAGGCAGGGTCGTGCCCCACGACGTCGACCAGCCCTCCGGTGGCAGAGATCAACTGCACCGACCCCGGGCCATCTGCCAAATCGATGTCGCGAACGAGCAGATCGACGCCGGGCGTCACGTTGGCGACCAGACTCGACCCCGCGCTCGTGGCATCGGCGATGATCAGGTAGCCATCGGCTGGCAAGCGCGTGCCCGCGGGCAGCCTGACCAACCCATCGACTTCACCGACGCCAAAATCACCATCGGCGATCAGGCCTCCATCGCTCGACAGATCAGCAATCGTGTAGCCCGAAACATCGGCGCCGCCCGGCCCTGCCAGCTCGACGTACGTGCGGCCGTCGTCTCCTTGCGCGCTCTGAAAAAACACCTCGTTGATCACCACTGCTGCGCAGCTGCCATTCGGAGCGCCCAAGGTGTTGGCTCGCCGCTTCTTGAGGCCCGTGCCGCTGCCGAAGCTGACGCACCACGCGCTCGCCGGGTCATTGCCGGTCGCGGTCAACAGCGTCGGGTCGGCCTGCGAGGTCGCGCCTGTAAAAGCGACGAACGCCGCGCCCGGAGCCACGTTGGGGTCGGTGACGAGCTGAGAAAAATTCACGGTGTCTTCGAGCTTCGCGCCGCTCACGCCCGAGTAAAGCGAGAGCGCATCTCCAGTGTCGTTGAGTGAAAATGTCGTGCCTGCGGCGCCGTAAACGAAGGCTGCTCCGGCCTGGGGGGCACCATTCACCGGGTTCTTCACCCCATAGACCTCGCCATTCGCGGGTATCACCACCGGCGTGCCATTCGCGCCGTTGAGGTCGGTCACCGCCCGAACCTCGGCTCGCGCATCGGCGAGGTTGCGCAGCAAAAACCCATGCACGTCGATCGCCGCGCCAGTCGTATTCTTGAGCTCGATGACCTCGGCGCCCAGCACGCTGAGCTCGGAGATGATCACCGCTCCCCGTTGATCAGCGGCTACCTCGCCAGCGCAGCCAGAAGCCCGGCACACCTGCAGCGGCCCGCACCGTGCGTCGATGCCTGTCTTCGGCGCGCAGCCGTTTGAATCACCCGCGGCGCCGAGGCATTGGTGAACGTTGCAGGCGACTCCGTCGTCGCACACCGAATCGGTCACCGTCTCGGAGCACCCGCTGATCGCCGAGCACGCCGCCACCGTGCAGCTGCGCCCGTCGAGCTCACACCGCGCGTTCACTGGCACATGCTGCACCCCGGTGGTCGGGTTGCACACATCGTCGGTACACGCCACGCCGTCGTTCGCTGGCGTGATCGGCACATGCAACACACCGAGCACCGCGTCGCAGGAGTCGATGGTGCAGACGTCGTGATCATCGGGGTCGATCATGACGTGACTCGGGCCGCTGACGGCATCGCACGCGTCGATGGTGCACGCGTCATGATCATCGAGATCAAGCGCCGGGTGCGAGACGCCACCAGCGGCATCGCACACGTCATTCGTGCACGCGTCGTGATCATCGATCGCGAACCCGACGTGCGAGACCCCACTGACGCGGTCGCACGAATCAATCGTGCACCCGTTGTGATCATCGACCTCGATCGCAGCGTGCGTCACCCCACGGGTGGCGTCGCACGAGTCGACGGTGCAGGCGTCACCGTCATCGAGCGCAACCGGGAGGTGCTTCACTCCGGTCTTCGCGTCACACGAGTCGGTCGTGCACACATCATGGTCATTGACCTTGACCTGTGCGTGGGAGCACAGCCCGTTGGGCAGGCACTGATCAGTGGTACATGCTGAGCCGTCATCACAGGCCTGATCGTCGCGGCACAGGCCATCGTCGATCGGCTTTTCTGTGCAGGCCAGACAGACCATCGCGAGCGCGACCCACCTCAAAGCGTTGTGAAGCACGTCGGCACGGTAGCCTGTTTCGCCTTCGCCGTTGTGCGTCATTCGGGCCGCGCGAACCGCAGCGGAGCCTCCAGCGCAAGGGCGAGCTCTTCGTCGGTCAGGTCGCCAGCAGAGTGCATCTTGGTGAGCAGATCAGCGACCCGCCGTTGCCACACTTCAGGCAGCTCGCCCTTGGTGAAGAACCCGTAGTACCGCACCGGGCTGGGAATGATCGTGGCCAGGTACGCCGCCTCGCGAACCGTGAGCGCCGACGCCGATTTACCGAAGTAGTGCCGTGCCGCTTCGCCGATGCCGTTGAGGCCGGGGCCCCACTCGATGATGTTCAGGTAAATCTCGAGCAGCCGCTCTTTGGGCACCGCCGCCTCGAGCGCCAAGGTCAGAAACGCCTCGCGAATTTTTCGTGCGTACGTTTTCTCTCGCGACAGATACAGGTTCTTCGCCAGCTGCTGCGTCATCGTCGACGCGCCGCGAATCACGGTCTCGCCATTCTCGCTCTGCGCGAAGAGGTCATTCTTCATCTCGAAGAAGTCGAACCCTTGGTGGGTCATGAACATCGAGTCTTCACTCAGCAGCACCGCGCGAATCAGGCTGCGGGGTATCTCGCTGAGCGGCACGAACGACGGGTTGCTCGACCCGACTGTGATCTCACGGGGTCGGCCATCGAAGAGCGTGGTGTTGAAGACGAACTGGCGTGTGAGTGCATGTGCTCGCCCACGAGCGGCCTGACGAAGCGCCGTCAAGTCGAGCTTCACGTTCAACACCCAGTCGCTCGGGCGCCTCAGCGGCCCATTCAAATCGAGCATGACGCTCATCGGGCCAGAGACCTCCACGCTGAGCTCTCCGGGGGCCAGCGCCGCAGGCAGAGAAGCCACCGCGCGCTGATAGTCGAGGTCGACACTGCGGGCGTCGATCGAAATCTGCTCGGTCGAAAGTGAATACGCCGCGGTCGCAGAGAGCTTCATCTCTTCGGCCGCTCCGAAGCTGAGCTCGAGGGGCTCGAGCGCGATGGTCCCTTGCTCGACATCCCACTTCACGGTGCCTCGGCTCGAGACTCGCATCGGGCCGACCGGCTCCGACGCCAGACGCGCGTTGGTGATCACCAGCTCATTTGCAGAGAGCGTCCACTCCAGCGTGCCGGCGCGATGGTGCTGGTGCGTGGTGAGCCGCAGCGACCCGTTGAGTGCACCTTCGACGGGCAAGAGGCCTTGCAAGGGCACTCCGTCATCGAATGAGACCTCAGCGGTTCGAATGCCGTCGGCGGTGAGCGCGGCGAGCAGACGGGCTCGGCCTCCTCCAGCGGGGCTCAGCGAACCCTCGAGGTGCGTCTCGCCGGTGGCCTCATCGCGATGCACGACCAACCGCCCGGAGTCGAGCGCAACCTCGAGCTGTTGACCACGAACCAACGCCTTGATCAGCGCGGTCTCGAATTGCAGCTCAGGCAGCTGAGCCGAACCACGCGCTGCGCCGGTTTCACTGTGCCGCGCACCGCGAGACGATGCGAGCAGATCGCGCAAGGCCGCACCATTCTCGCCAGCGTTGACGGTGATCTCCTCGAAGCGCACCACGCCGGGCTCGACAGACCCACGCACCAACGCCTCCCAACGCGGCCTCACCGAGACGCGCTTCGCCGAAATCACTGGAGCCGCAGTCGCTTCACTGCCGCGCACCACCATCGGCCCGAAGCTCAGCGTGCTGAGCCAGCTCACCGAGAACGCATCACCCAGCTCGACGCCCTCGCCGAGCCGAGCGACCAGCTTCGCCCGCACCCGCTGTTGCATCGCCTCGCTGCCGACCCAGCGCTTCACGCCCAGCAGCAGCCCGACCAGCAACACCAGGGTCGCGGCCAGCGCGACCAGAAGGCGTTTGCGCTTAATGCCCAGAGGCGACCAGTGTGAACTCACTCGCCAGGTTGGGGATCATGTCGCCGTTCATGTCGCTCCACCGAACGACGTACCAGGAGTCGGTGTGCGTGCTGAGCGACTTGGCGATCACGTTTTGAAAATACCACGCCGCGGCGGTGGTGCCAGGGCCGTAGAAGCCGTAGCCGATGAACGACATCGGCCCGCCGACCTGCGCGTGAAACAGCTCGATCAGCGCGTAGTCGTGCGAAGGGCCGATGGCGGTCGCGGCTTCGCTGAAGATCTCAGTGCCAGTATCGCGACGGGTCATGGCGACGACCGGGTCATGGGTCGAATCGAATACCGGGCTGCCAGCAATGCGCTCGACCCAATCAACGTGCTTCTGGTTGAAGCTGCCACCGCCGACGACCAGTACATCGAGGTGGCCTCCCACCGGAGCGCCATCGGCCGTGAGTGTCTGGCCGTCTTTGCCGTTCACGCTGCGGAGCGGTAACGCCGTCGGGCAATTCGCGTTGACGCCAGCGGCCAGCGCTGCACCCGCAGCGTCGTCAGTGGCGTTGCCCGATTGAACCACCGTCAGCTTCGGCAGTGAACAGAGGTTCGAAAACACCAGCGGCAGGCATGCGCCACCCGTCGTCTCGAGATCCAAGCAGCCCGTGCCGCGGCCCGCATCGAAGGGCACGGTGGTGCCGCCTCCGGTGCCGCCGCCGGTGCCGCCGTCGCCCGTCGTGGTGCCACCGCCGGTGCCTCCACCCGTACCCGTGGTGCCGCCTCCGCCGCCGCTGCCTCCACCTGTACCGCCCGTGCCACCAGGCCCTGGGCAGCCCACCGCCACCATCAAGATCGCAACCGCCGCCGCCAAGCTCAGCCCTCGAACGTCTTCACGCATCGGTGCACCCCAGATTTTGTGTCAACGAGCTCAATTTCGTCTCACCTTCAAAAAAGTCACAGGCCCTTTCAGGCACGCCACACTCACACCGCCGCCCCGACCAAAGCCCCCAACCCCGCCGTCGCGGCCATTGCCATGGCGCCCCAGAACGTGACCCGCAGAGCCCCCGCCCCCACCCGCGCGCCACCCGTCTTCGCCGCCGCGCCACCCAGCACGGCGAGAGAGATCAACGAGGCCACTGCCACAGCCCAGATCAGCACACCGTCTGGTGAAATCGCCGCGACCGCCAACGGCAAAGCCGCTCCCACTGCAAAACTTGCTGCTGAGGCCAGTACTGCTTGCAAAGGCCTGGCCGCATTCGTGTCAGTGATGCCGAGCTCGTCACGCGCATGGGCCCCAGCGGCGTCGCGCGCCATCAGCTGAACTGCGACTTGCTTGGCCAGGGCTGGCTCGAGACCACGACCCACGTAAATGGCGGCGAGCTCGCGGTGCTCACCCACGGGGTCGGCCTCGAGCTCAGCACGCTCACGTGACAAGTCGGCCGCCTCGATGTCGGCCTGAGAGCGCACCGACACGTATTCACCAGCCGCCATCGACATTGCGCCCGCGACCAGCCCTGCTCCGCCAGCGAGTACGATCGACCGATGGTCAGAGTGGGCGGCGGCGACCCCCAGCACCAGACTCGCGGTCGACACGATGCCGTCGTTCGCCCCCAACACCGCGGCCCGAAGCCACCCCATTCGCTGCGTTCGATGTCGTTCGCGATGTCTGGGCATGTGCGCGCTGGGCGTAAGCCTACCTTCACGAGAGGTCAACACCCGCACCGAAAGCCACTTTTTCACGCGGCAGCAATGAAGGTTTCAAGACCGGTCGACCAACTCATTCATTCCCCCCGGCCGAAGGAGCCCACACCTTGAATCTCCACCGTCTCTCGACTGCAGCGCTCAGCCTCTGTCTGGCCGCCTGTGCGGCAACCACCACTTCGAGCGTTGAAGGCAGCGTCATCGCCAGCAGCTTCGCGACCACTCCGGAGTCGCTGACTGCGACCGACGAGACCGGCGCCGCCACCGACATCGCGCTGCTCGCGAGCGGAGCGTTCTACGCCAAGCTCCAGAGCGGCCATACCTACAGCCTGACCGTCAACACCGCGGGAGGCACCGTGCCCCTTCTTTTCCCTCGGGCCAATGGGCAGCTCGACGCGACCTTCTTCATCAGCTCACCCGACGCGGTCATCGCGCTCGGCCAAATTCAGGCGCTCAACAGCATGCCGGCGAACGGCCTCACCGTGTCGAGCGCGGCGTTGTTGACGACTGACCCAGACGCAGGTGTCGCGGTTGACGACACCCAGACCACCACGTGCGCCCCGTCGCATGATCATCAGAATGACGGTGGGTGCCCCGGCATGGGCGGCACCTCGCGCCACCGCGGCGGCGGGCGGCCAGACAGAAAATCGAACAGTGACGGAGGCTTGGCAGTCAAACCGGCGCAGGGCAACCCGAGTGCGCCCTTCTGCTACCCCGCCACCAATCCTCCCGCCGCAGTTGACTGCTCAGGCAGCACTGCCAGCACGCCGAGCGGCGGTTAAGGTCGACGCCTTGCTTTCGTCTCCACTCGCCATGGCCGTGATTCACCTGGTGGCAGCCGCCACGCCGGTGCCTCCTGACGCTGTGCGAGTGGTGTGCGAGGCCCCGCGGGTATCGATCGCTGGCGCCTTGCCTGAGCTGTGGGCGCCGGCGGTGAAGCAGGTGTGTCAGGCGCTACACGGGTTGACCGACCTCGACCCGGCAGCGCAGGCGAAGGTGTCGGCGACCGAGGTCGCTTCGAGCACCGTGAAGGTGTCGGTGCTGCTCGCCGATGGCAGAGCCGCTGAGCGCCACGTGGCGAGCCCGTCGCGTTTGCTGCCGACGCTCGAGGCGTTGATGGTCGTACCGAAGTTGCCGCGAAAAGCAGAAGCCGCGCCTCAAGGCGCAGCAGAAATGAAAGTCGCGATGCTCACCCCTGACGCCGAGCTTTCTCAAGCGCGACCCGCCCCTGAGGCGCGCGGCGAAACAATCGCATCGAGCCTCAACACCCGGGTTGGCCGCGAAGCGGCGATGGGCGATCAGCACTTCGAGTCGCAAGCGCAGGCGGCTCAGCGACCGACACAGAAAGCTGCAGCCTCGCGCGCAGCCACGATGATCTCCAACGCCTCGCCCGGAGCCAATGCCGAGCGCACCGCGAGAACAAACACCAGCGCTCGGGTTGACGGCGACCGTGTGGCGGGCAATCAGCGCCTCGAAACGCAATCCAACGCCGTGCCGGGGTCGCGAAAGCAGGCAGAGCTTGCGACGACCTCGAACGCAGTGCCCACGCTCGAAGCCAATGCCGCGAGCGCGTCAACCAGCAGCGCTCGCATTGACGGCGAAAATGCGGCGGTCAATCAGCGTGTCAAACTTGAAGCCAACACGCTGCCGGGGTCGCCGAAGCAACCAGAAGCCGCGAAGATCTCGAACGCAGTGCCCACGCTCGAAGCCAATGCCGCGAGCGCGTCAAACAGCAGCGCTCACATCGACGGCGAAAATGCGGCGGGCGGTCAGCGCGTCAACCCTGAATCGACCGCTCCGCTGGGGTCGCAGAA
This sequence comes from Archangium sp., assembly GCA_031367385.1. Lineage (GTDB taxonomy): Bacteria > Myxococcota > Myxococcia > Myxococcales > Myxococcaceae > JAEUJT01. The sequence continues at coordinate 72,509 of JANLPS010000514.1, forward strand.
GCAACCAGAAACCGCCAATATCCCGAACGCAGTGCGCTCGCGCGACGTCAATGCCGCGAGCGCATCGGGCGGCGCACGCGTCAATATCGGCACGAACGAAACGACTCGCCTCGACGGCGGGCTCTCAACGGGCGACCCCGTGCGTCGACCGCTGCGGCGAGACGAAGCCACGACGATCTCCGACGCGCAGCCCTCGCCCCTGCCCACCCTCGATGACGCACGCTTCGAAATCGGAGCGGACATCGGTGCCCGCATCGGCCGTGACATCGCGATCGGCCCTCAGCTCTTCGGCAATTTCCACTTGGCCGCATGGCGTCTCGGCGCCGCAGTTCGTTGGGACACGGGCTCGATCATGAGGCTCGCCAACGCCGGTGATCCGGGCGGCCCCGGCGATCGTCGCGACCGCTCGCAAGCACTCGTGGCCGAGCTCCAAGCCGCACGGCACTTCAACCTCTGGCGCCTCGGGCTCGATCTCGGCGTCTCTCCGCGCCTCGGCGTCTTGCTGCCCACTGGCCAACTCGATGTGCGGGGCGGTGTCTTTGCTCGATTCGGTTTTCGCCTCGGCACGGTCAACTTCTTCGCGGTGCTCGATACCGAGCTGGCCTCACCCAGCTTCTCGAATGGCGCCGGCCCCCCTGGCGGCCCTCCTGTTTTCACCGGCGGCATTGCCCTCGGTGCCGCGTGGTACGGCCTATGAGCGCCAGCCGACTACAGCTGGTTCGAAGCGAGCCGACCCGGCCGGTCGACGATGACCGGGCGCGAATGGCGGCGATCGCTCGCGGTGAGAGCGCGGCGCTGGCTGAGCTGTACGACTCGCACGCGCCGGCCCTGCTGGGCTTCGCGACCCGCGCGGTCGGCAGAGCCGACGCTGAAGACATCGTGCAAACGGCCTTCATCACCGCCGCCCGCATGGCCCACACCTGGGACGGCCGCAGTGCAAGCGCTCGTGCGTGGCTCTTCGGCATCACCGCGCGGCACGTGAAAGAGCGCCAACGTGCCAGCAGTCGTTTCGCGCGAGCCCTGTTGAGCCTCGCCACCGAGCCCACCCGAATCGGCAAGAGCCCGAGCGGAGATCGCCTCGACACCAGCGCCGCGCTCGAGCACCTGCCTGAGGCCAAGCGATTGGTGTTGGTGCTGGCCGAGGTCGAGGGCTTCAGCGGTGAAGAGATTTCAAAGATGCTCGACATCCCCCTCAACACGGTGTGGACGCGGCTGCATCATGCCCGACGAGCGATGCGCGAGCTGCTCGAGGAGACCCCATGAGCGCCTGCATTCGATTACCCGAGGTCGAAGCCGCCAAAGATGGCCGCGGAGCGCTCGACCCCGCCCACCTCTCGACCTGCGCTGCCTGCCAAGCCGAGGCCGCTTCGCTGCTGAAGTTGTCGCTCGACTTGAGCTCGCTTCGCACTGCGTTGCCTGTTGATCGCGACGCGCTTGCACGCGCCCGCGAGGTGGTTTTGTCGTCGGCCTTGGTGCCCCGCAGAGCGATTCGGTGGCAACGGTTGGCCGTCGCGGCGGCGGTGCTGGTGGTCTCTGGGGTCGGCGCGATGGTCGCCTTCGAGAGATCAGCACCCACGCCCGAAACGCGCATTCAAGCGACCGACGAAGGCGCAGCGCGGTGGACGATCGATTCTCGAAACGACTCCGAAGCCATCACCTTGACCGAGGGCACCCTGCGCTTGTCAGTGACCCGACCGACCAACGGCAAACAAGTCGTCGTGCATGTGCCCGATGGCACCATCGAAGACATCGGCACGGTGTTTCACGTGGTCGTCGCCAACGGAGCGACTCAGGAAGTGCGCGTCGACCAGGGTGCGGTTCGCCTGAGCCTCACGGGGTTCGGCGTCGTCGAAGTTCACGCGGGAGAGCACTGGTCGCGCCTCCTCGAGCTCGCCAAGCCCGGCTCCATCGGCCAGCAGCCCGCGGCCGAGGGTGATGACTCCCGCGACGGCGAAGACAGCGCCTACCTGCTGGTCATTCGCTCGCTCCGCGAAGGCTCGAGCGAAGCGGCAGCCGAAGCCGCGAGAGCCTACCTGGCCAAGTACCCGCGGGGCTTTCGCGCCCGTGAAGTCGAAGCGGTGCTGCGCCCAGAAGCCGCGCCGGAGTGATCAGCCCCGGCCTCGGGCCCACCGTGTGGCCATTTCGTGAGACGCTTCTCTACTGATGCCCCAGCCGCACTTCGACGTTCGGGTGCGCGCTGGCGAACGCCTCGAGCTTGTTCAGGCTCTCGACTCCGCGCGGAGCGTCTGCGGTAAAGCTGCCGGGCTCGACGTGATGGTCCCACCCCCAGCGGGTGTGACACGCATCGCCGGTGAGTAAGACGGGCCCGTGCGTCGTACGAACGAGATACGCGGTGCTCCCCGCCGTGTGCCCCGGCACCCACAGCGCCCACACGGAGCCGTCGCCGAATACGTCGAGCACGCCGTCGAAGGCTCCCGAGGGGTCAGCCGCGAACTGCCACTCGGAGATCGCAGGCAAACCGCTCAGCGCGCGGTCAGTCGAGCCACGAACGAACAGGTTCATGACCTGCGTGCTCTTGGTCTCGCCAGGGCCCGAAAACACCGGAGTGTTCTTCGGGAGGTCGGCAGCGCCCGCAATGTGGTCGAGGTGCAGATGGGTCAAGAACACGCCGTCGAGCCGCGGCTCTTTCGCCACCCACTCACCCAGCGGCAGGTGCACTTTCATGGTGTCGAGGTGCATCGCGCTGCGAACCAAAGCGCCCAACGCCGAGCGCTCGGGGGCGTCGCGCAGGGCCTTCTCGACCCCGGTGTCGACGATGAACACACCCTTGGTCGGGTGCCGCAGCACGTGAAAGAAGACCTGAATCGCCTCGGGCCCATCGACCAGCCCGGCCGCCTTCGCGGTGGGGTTGCTCAGGTTCAACAGCCCGCTGCGGTCGACCTGCCAGTCAGCCGAGTTGATCGTCTCGAGCTCGATGACTCCGGGTTGCTCGAGTGAGCTCACCAGCTCGGCCGAGCCTCTCACCACCCCCAACGTCGCCGGCTGAGTTTCGTGAGATGAGCTCGCACACCCCGCGAGCACTGCGGTCAGCACCACCACCGTCGCCTTGCCATTTTGGTTTCGCATGGCCCAAACGTATCGATGCACAGATGAATGGCAATTGGCTTATTTGGCATGGCAATATCCAATAATGGATATTGCGTGGGACGACGCGAAGCTCTTCTTGGCCATCGCAGAGACCGGGAGCCTCAGTGGAGCGGCGCGGCGGCTGGTGCTCGGGCAACCGACCGTCACCCGCCGGCTCGCCACGCTCGAACGCCAGGTCGGTGCGCAGCTCTTTCGCCGCAGCGTCGAGGGGGCGTCACTCACCGCCGCGGGTGAGCGCCTGCTGGGCCCGGCCCAAAAGATGGCCGAGTGGGCTGGTGAGCTCCATCGCGCTGCTGAGGCGACCGAGGGGCCGCCCACCGGGCTCGTGCGTGTCACCTCGAGCCCCTTCATCTGCTTTGAATTTCTGGCACCCTTCGCTGGCTTCTTGGCCACCCGCAACCCAGGGCTGCGCCTCGAAGTGCTCTCGAGCATTCAATATCTCGACCTGGTTCGCGGAGAGGCCGACCTCGCGATGCGCTCAGCGGTGCCGAACACCACCGATCTCGAGGTGCTCTTCACGATGCAGGTCAACAATGCGGTGATGGTCGCCTCGTCACTCAAACCCAGGCTGCCCAAGAAACCGACCCTCGCGAGCCTGCCCTGGGTGGCCTGGGCGCCTCCCTTCGAGGCCGTGCCTCCGAACCCGCAGCTCGCGGCAGCGGTACCCAACTTCAGGCCCGCCTTCAGCGCCGACCACTTCCTCATTCAGCTGGCAGCGGCCGAAGCGGGCGCTGGCGCGATGGTGTTGGGCCGCGTACGTCATCGCTTCAGCCGGCCCACGACCCTCGTACCCCTCGACATCGACCTCGGTTCGCACGCCCGCTCGGCGCTGCACCTCGTCTGCGCCAAGTCGGCGCTCGACATTCCCCGGGTTCGGCTCGTCAGCGAGCTGCTGATGGCTGAAATGAAGCTCGCCACCCGATAAAATAATCATAGTTATAATAGCAATGATTATAGTTATGACTATTATCACCATCACTCCTGAACAGGCCGCCCGGAGGGTCGGCACGCAAGGCCCTCGCCCTCGGGCCCCTGCTCACAGGTGCCACTCACGGCTCGCCCTCGCCCTGTGAAAGCGCACGCCGCCCCGAGCGCAACGCTCTTGCATGCCTCGCGCGCCTCGGGCGGAGGCCCCCGGTGGTGACCGCCCGGCCCCTCATCTGCGGGGCGGCACGCCAACTCGTCTGAGTGGCCCGCGGCACAGGTCCCCGTCACCGTCTTGTCTCCAAGAGTGAACGTGCACGCCGCCCCACCGTTTTGCCCCTTGCACACCTCGAGCGCCTCCGGCGGAGGCCCATGACGCCCACCCGCCGGCCTGCACGCGGCCGCCTCGTTGTTCGGCCCCACTCTGCAGGTGCCGGTGAGGTTGTTGCCGTTCACCGTGAACCCGCATGACGTGCCCTCTGAGAGCCCCGCGCAGGCGGTGATTGCCTCGGCCGGGGGCCCGCGGCGTCGTGCTGGTTCAGTCGATTGCGCGAGGCACAGCGAAGAAACAACACCGAGACACAGCAGCATCAGACGCGTCGCGAACATGGGTTTTCTCCAGTGAAGATGAGTCGAACGGCCTCACGACAGACCGCTTTCGAACACCGTTAGCGAACCTTCGCGTTTGCCATTCTGTCGCTCGCTGCGCGCCAGGCAGGCGCCGTTTCGCAACGTTGAGCTGGCGCGTGACTTGCGTTGCGTCGGGCCCGCGAGTCACTCCCTGACCCGCCTCGAGACGCTTTTCGGAGCCCCCATGAATGCGCAGCGCGTACCCTCAATCAGCGGTGAAACCACTTCAACGAAGACCCTCATCTTGGCGGTGGAAGACGACCTCTCACGCGAGGCCATCGCCGCCGAGCTTTCGCAGGGCGGCTACCAGGTCATTCAAGTCGAAGATGGCTATGAGCTCTTCGATTGCCTCGAGCTGTTTTTGCGCCTCGCGAAACCTGCCGTGATTGTCGCGGAGTGCTCGCTCTCAGGGCGTTCAGGCTTCGAGCTGTGCGCGGCGCTCAAGTCGAGGCCTGGCGCCCCGAAGGTCATCTTGATTGCCCCGTTCGACGACGAAGAAGCCTGGGAGCACGCCGAGACTGCTGGCGCCAGCTTCGTGCTCGACAACCCGGTCGATGTGATTGAGCTCTTCGACGCGCTCGATCTCTCGACCGACCTCGCCTTCTAGTCAGCGTGGGCGGCCTCGGAGCCGAGGGTGAACGAGAACGTCGCCCCCACGCCGACCTCGCCGATGCCCCACACCCGCCCACCATGTCGGTGCACCATGCGCTCGACGATGGCCAGGCCGACGCCGGTGCCCTCGAAGTCATCGCTGCGGTGCAAGCGCTGAAACACGCCGAACAATTTGCCGACGTACTGCATGTTGAACCCAACCCCGTTGTCGCGCACGAAAAAGGCGTCATCGCCCTCGGGCGTCTCGGCGGCGCCGACCTCAATCGCCGCGTCGCTCTTGGGCTTCGAAAATTTGAGCGCGTTCGACAGCAGCTGCAGCCACACATGCCGCAGCAACGACGCGTCACCAAACGAGGCGGGCAACGGGTGCACCACGATGCGCGCCGTCGAATCGCCGCGCAGCTCGCGCAGGCACTCCGCGACCAGCGCACCCGTGTCGATGCGCCGCGGGTTGAACGGCTGGCGAGACAGCCGCCCGAACGAGAGCAGATCATCGATGAGCCGCCCCATGCGCCTGGCGCCCTGCTGAACGGTGTCGAGGTAGCGATGCGCTCCCTCGGGCAGCTGGGGCCCATAATCTTCGACCAGGGCTTGCGCGAACCCGTTGATCGCTCGCAGCGGCGCACGCAGATCATGTGAGACCGAGTAGGTGAACCCCTCGAGCTCGCGGTTGGCGGCCTCGAGCGCCGCCGTTCGATTCTTCACCTTGCCTTCGAGCTGATCATTGAGCTGCTCGATCTGCGCCTCGCGCATTTTTCGCTCGGTGATGTCGACCATCACCCCGTGAAAAGTGACCCGCCGATCAGCCTCGGGCACCGGCACGGAGTGCCCCTCGAGCCACACCTCACCGCGCCCCGGCACCCGCGCACGCCACTCGTAATGCCAGACCGAGAGGTCGGCCTGCGAGCGCTGCATCGAGGCCACCATGCCCGGCAGATCATCGGGGTGAACCAACCGCACCGCGTGCATGCCGTCACGAAGCACCTCGTCGGTGGCCTCGCCATAGAGCGCCCTGAACGCCTTGCTCACGTAAGGAAAAGAGGCGCTCCCGTCGGGCCGCAGCTCGAAAGAATAGAACGCGTAGGGCGACACATCGGCGATGCGTACCAGCCGCTCTTGCTCGCGCTCGAGCACCTGCCGGGCCTCGAACATCTCGTGCGATTCGGTGCTGAAACCGAACCACGCCTCGGGCTGACCCTCGACCGGCGGCATCACCAGGCCGCGCGCGACGAACCAGCGGTACGCTCCATCATGCCTGCGAAGCCGGTAGTCCCAGGTGAAGGGCTCACGGCGCTTGGCCGCTTGCTTCCACGCCTCGAGCACCCGCTCAAGGTCTTCAGGGTGAATCACCTCGAGCCAGGCATGGCCCACGAGCTGGTCGCACGGTTTACCGGTGTACGCCTCCCAGCGTGGGCTCAGAGAGCTGAGCGCGCCGCGCGAATCGCAGGTCCACGAGAGTTGAAGCAGCTCGTCGAAGAGCGCGAAGGCCGGGTCGAGCCCGCGGCGAAGCACGAATTCACTTGGCTTGAGCATGACGTCAAGGCCCTCAGCGCGTGCCACCCTCAGGGGCCTGGTTGAGCAGCAGCCAATACATGCCGAGCTCGCGCACCGCCACCATGAAGGCATCGAAGCCCACCGGCTTGACCACGTAGCTGTTGATGCCGAGCGCGTAGGTCTTCATCACATCGACCCGTTCTTGAGACGAGGTCAGCGCAACCACCGGCACGTGCTTGGTGCGCGGGTCTTGCCGAATGCGCTTGAGCACTTCGAGGCCATCGACCTTCGGCAGCTTCAAATCGAGCAACACCAGCCGGGGCATCGGCTCGAGGGCCCTCGAGGCGTACGCCCCTTCGGCGAACAAGAACTCGAGCGCCTCGGCACCATCGCGCACCACCTCGATGCGGTTGGCGATGGTGGTCTTCTTCAGCGCTCGAAGCGTGAGCTCGAGATCACTCGGGTCGTCTTCGACCAGCAAGATGTCGGGAGCCAGACCAGAGCGCATGGGCCTACGCTACCTGAATTCAGCCCTCTTTCAGCTCGAAGGCAGTCAAGGTGTCGTGCCCTTCGACTTCGCGGTGCACGAACACCAGGCCTTCTCCGGCCAGCAACGCCCGGCTGTGAGGAAAAGCCTCATTCGGAGCGAACGCCTTGCGCCCATCGGTGAGGTCAAAACCGACCACCTTGCCCAATGCATTGAGCACCCAGGCAAACCCGTCAGAGACGACCGGGTTGAGCATCGCGGGCTTCTTCGCGCCTGAGCTGACCGTCCACTTCGGTTCGCCGGTGGCGGCGTCGAGCGAATGCACCATGCCGAGGTGATCGACGGCGATGATCTGCGGCCCCGCCAACGCCATGCGCGACGAGAGATCGAACGGCTTGCGCCACCGCTCGACACCCTTCGGGTCGAAGCACCGAACGATGCCGTTGACCATCGCGAGCAACCCATCGTGGCCCCAGGCCACCGGCATCGCGTCGTCGAGCGTGAGCGCCACGCTTTCGTCGAGCAAATACCCGCGCAAACCCTGGTGCGGGCTCACCAGCGCGACCACCATCTCGCCAGCGCCGATCAGCGTGTTGACCGTCAGCCCCGCCTCGACCGCGATCAACACGTTCTCTTGCGCATGATCATCGATGCCGACGATCTCTCCAGTCTTCGCCAGCGCCAGGTAGGCCTGCGTGGCGGTCGACGCCATGCACGTGCTGCCCACCGGCCCGTCGAGCTGAAGCTCGGTGCGGCCATGCTCGGCTCCGGTCGCGGCATCGAAAGCGAAGACCGTCTTCGACCACACCTCGGCTTTGCTGCGCTTGGCGAGCACGACCAACACGGTGTCGCCGACCACCTCGAAGCCCTCGCACATCAAGCCCGTCTCGCCGCGCGAGTAGCGAAGCGAGCCATCGACGCGGCTCCAGGCGCTGACCGCTCCGGTGGCGCTCGCGCCGAAGACCAGGCCATGCGCTGCGTGAAGCCGATTGATGCCAGGAGGGAGCGCCACTTGCCAACGGGTGACACAGCTGCGTTTTGCGTGGCTCATGACGGCTCTTTTCTGTTGAGCCAAGGCCCTAGGCGTTGGCTCGTGAAGCGCGGTGCATAGCAGCAGAGGGCAGCGCAACCCATTGAAAATATTAGGCCAAAAAAAGAATAAATACCCTGTGAATACCACCTGCGCGCACCCGTCACACCCAGCAGGAGGTTCACCACCATGATGAGCCGCATACTGGTCGCTTCACTCTGCTTCACTTCACTCACCGCTCTCGCGCAGTCGTACGAGGGCCAGTACTCCCCTCCACCGCTGCCCAGTGACGAGTATGGCGACGAGCAGCTGGTCGACAGCCAGCCCGGTCAGAACTTCGAATCAGCGCAGCAATTCGTGCAGCCGCTCGCGCCCTATGGCTCGTGGGTCTCAGACGAAGGGGTGACGGCGTTTCAGCCTTCGCCGCAAATCGTCGGCAGCGACTTCACCCCGTACGCGAGCTTTGGTCAGTGGGCTGCCACCACCGCCGGGTGGGAGTTTCAGTCGTCGCTGCCTTTTAGCTGGGCGACCTTCCACTACGGCCGGTGGTACCAATCGCCGCGGTACGGGTGGGTTTGGGTGCCTGACACGCAGTGGGCTCCCAGCTGGGTCGAGTGGCGCTACGGCGGCGGCTACGCAGGCTGGTCACCGTTGGCCCCCCGGTACGTGAGTGCGTCGTATCAACCGCGCTGGTTCTTCGTGGAGTCGTGCAACCTGCGAAACTCGAACGTCTTCAGGTACGGCATCGACCGCTCGCGGGCCTGGGGCCTGACGGTTGGGTTGCCTTCAGGGCGTGGCGGCTGGCATGTCGGGCCGTCGTACGGTGAGTGGCGCTCGCGATACGCGCCGCAGATTCACGTGCGCTTTGGTGGCAATTACAACCGCGGGCCGTTTCCTCCGTCGCGTTCATACGAGTCGCCGCACCACGGGTACTTTGGCGGGTATCACGAAGCGGTCCCGCCTCCGCCTCCTCCGTCGTACAATACCGGTGGCGACTTTCATGGCGGTGGCCACTTCGGTGGTGGGCAGGCGTCGCTGCCTCCGCCGTCGTACAACAGCGGCGGCGGCTTTCATGGCGGTGGTCACTTCGGTGGTGGGTACGCCTCGTCGCCTCCTCCGCCCCCGCCCTCGTACAACGGCGGTGGGTCTCATGGCGGTGGAGGCGGGTTTCACGGCGGCGGTCACGGGCGCCGGTAACCGCTGAGCGATGAAGAAAACGAGCACCTCGGCGCGGTCAGCCGGGGTGCTTTTTCGTTAGAAGCACTGGCCGGGGGGGCCGACCGTGCAGTTCGATTCGCACACTCCATCGATGCAGGTTCGGGTCGAGCCGCACGCATACAGGTGATAGCTCCAGACGCAGGTCGCGTTCGAGCAGACCCCGGTGCCGACGTCGTAAAGGCGCCGCGAGTTGCCGACGCAATCGGCCGGGGGCAACGGAGCGCTGCCACAGTCGTAGTCACTGACTCCATTGCCGCAGGAGCCCGCGCTGCAGGTGCCCGCGGCGTAGCTTCGAATGACCGTGGCCGAGATGCACGCTGGCGGTGGCGTGCCACACGTCATGTCGCTCGACGGAGCGGCTCCGCACACGCCGCCCGCGCAGGTGCCCGGCCCGCTGTACACGCGCCGGGTGACCCCATCGAGGCAGATCGGCGCCGGAGTGGCGCAGCTGACACCGGAGCACGGGTCGCCCGCGCACCCATTCGCTGTCGCGTTGCACCCGAACGTGCACGACGAAGAGCCGGGCGCGTAGCTGCACACACCGGCGCCACTGCAGCTCCCCGTGCCCGCGTACGTGGTCAAGGTGCCCGCAGCGCAGGTCGACGCCGGCGGGTTGTTGCACGGCTGATCCATGCCGGGGTACCCGGAGCAGAGGCCGCCTGAACAGGAGCCCCCACCCGTGAAGACGTGGCGCGTGTTCGCGTCGGCGCAGGTCGGCGCCGGCACTGCGCTGCAGTTGACCGCTGCGCAGGGGTCGGGGTTACAGCTGCCATTGTTGCAACCGAAGGGGCACGCCGTGTCGGCATACGCCCCGGAGTAGTCGCACGAGCCTGCGCTGCAGGTGCCCGTCGTGTACGTGCGTTTGAGCGTAGCGCTGGCGCACACCGGCGCGGGAGGGTTGTTGCAGGTCACCGACGCGCACGGGTCGGGCTTGCAGGTGCCGTTCATGCAGCCGAAGGCACAGGTGGTTTGCGTCACCGCGTAATCGCAGCTGCCCGCCGAGCACGTGCCACTCGCCGAGTAGGTGTTGCTCACCGAGCCTGAGCAGTACGGGTTCGGGGCCTGGTTGCACATCACTCCAGCGCACGGGTCGGGCTTGCACGCGCCATTCGCGCAGCCAAACGTGCACGTGGTCGTCGACGACGGGTAATTGCACGAGCCCGAGGCGCAGGTGCCATTCGAGGTGTACGTCTTCAGGGCGTTCGAGACGCAGACCGCGGCGGGGGCGGTGCTGCAGGTGACTCCCGCGCAAGGGTCGCCCTGGCAGTTGCCGCCGGCGCAACCGTTGGCGCAGGTCACGTCTTGCGAAGCGTAGGTGCAGGTGCCGCCTGCGCAGGCGCCCGGGTTGACGTAGCTGCGGCGGGTGGTGCCCGACAGACAACTCGCCGCGGGGGGCATGTCGCAGGTCACGCCCGCGCACGCGTCTGCGTTGCAGTTGCCGGTGGCCGCGTTGCAGCCCTGAGGGCAGACCGTGGTCTGCGGCGCGTAGCTGCACGTGCCCGCGGCGCACGTACCCGGAGACACCGAGCTGATGCGGTTGGCCCCGTTGCACGTGGGCGCGGGCGGCGAGGTGCAGGTGACATTCGAGCACGGGTCGGTGTTGCATGCGCCTGCGCTGCAGCCGAACGGGCACGTCACATCGTGCGGCGCGTAGGTGCAGCCATTCGCGCTGCAGGTGCCGGGCGAGGCGAAGCTTCGCTCGACGTTGCCCACGCACACCGTGGCCGGAGGCGTCAGGCAGCCCTGGCAGATGTCTCCGATGCAGATGCCGCCGTCGGGCGTGCTCCCACAGCCGTTGGTACAGGTCTGCTCTTGCGGAGCGTAGGTACAGACGCCAGTCGCACACGCACCCGGCGCCGCGAACGCGCGTCGAACCGCCGTCGACGTGCAGAGCGCAGGAGGCGGCGCCATGCAGGTCGCGCAGGCGCTGCTCAAACCGCATTGAGTCGGGGTCTGCTCGCTGGGCCATATGCATTGGCCCGAGGCGGTGCAACACCCACCGGCGCAGCTCGTCGCGTCGCATGCGCACTGGCCCGCGGTGCAGCGTTGACCCGAGGCGCAGGCGCGCTTGCCACCGCATTGGCACTCGCCCGACGTTGAGCATTCGTCGGCGCCGACACCGCAGTTGGTGCAGGTCTGGCCGTTGCCTCCGCATGAATTCGTCGCCCGCGGCGTGCAGGTCGAGCCGACACAACACCCGCCCAGGCAACTGGCCGCGCAGCCACTGCAGGTGCCGTTGATGCAGGTGTCTCCGGCCGCGGAGCACGTCTGACAGGCCATGCCGCCGTGCCCACACTGCGACGCGGTGGTGGTGGTGCGGCAGAGGTTGCCATCGCAGCAGCCCGTGGGGCAGGTCGAGGGAGAGCAGACGCCAGCGTCGAACGAGGTGCTCCCGCCGCCGCCGCCTTGCCCACCGCCTGTGTGCGTACCGCCGCCCTGACCTCCGCCGAGAGGCCCTCCGTCGGGGCTGCAGTCGAGGCGGCACTGAGAATCGGCGCAGCAGCTCAACCCTTCGGCGCAGACTCCGCCGTCATTGCACGCGAACGAGGTGAGCTTGGTGAGGTCGATGCAAGTGCAGCTGGCCAGGCAGAGGCTCATCGCGCCGAGCAACAGGCTGGTTCGGGTGAAAGACAGCATGGCCGACCGAGGGTAGCACGGGTCGATTTCGAGGCGAGGCGCGCTGCCTCGTCGACGCGGCGCGGCGGTGAACTCGAGTTACCAGCAGGCCTCAACCGCCCAGCATCGCTCACCATGGAGGTGCCGCTCACGGCAGTGCGCGACCAGCTCGACATCAGCGCCTGACTCGTCGAGGGCATCGGCCAGCACCAGGAGCCCGTCGGGGGTGACCCGCCCTCGCAGCTCGGCTGCGTGTGCCTTGACGGAGGCGGAGACCGCCCGGCTCAGCTCGGTGGGGCGCCAGAGGAGGTGACAGGGGCCCGAGAGACCATGGAGCTGCGGGCATGAGAGCGCGACCCGCGCCCCGCGATGCCAGACGTCGCTCGGCCCTGCGTGGGGCTCGGCCCAGGTTGCGTGTGCGAGGGAGTAGGCGCGGGTCGTATCGCCCAACACATAGAGCGTCGACCCATCGGTGCCGAGTGAGCGGCCGGTGACGTCGGGCACATACCTCGCCAGCTTTCGGGGGCTGGCGTCGAAGAGGGCGACGCCGTTTTGCGCGTTGAAATAGGGCATCGCCTCGCCGAACTCCTCGCTGCCATCGCTCGCGTCTCCGAAGAGGGCGAAGCGATTCTCATCGAGCCAGCAGGCCTCCACGTCCCACCACTCCGACATCAGCTGGGTCGTCATCGCGGGTGTGCCGCCGGTGCCGAGCCAGGCGTCGACGTCGATGATCTTGAG
>JANLPS010000272.1:0-12984 GCA_031367385.1 Archangium sp.
GGTACCTGCTCGGAGGCACCTTCACCGTGGCTCTGTTCTCGAGCTTCGGGTCAGGCGCTGCCCAAGTGACCAGCGTGGTTCTGCTGCTCGTCGGAGCCATCGTCGTGGTCTCCGCCATTCTGTGGGTGATGGCGCTCGCCCTCGAACAAGGCTTCTTGTGGTTCATCGGGCTATTCGTCTTGCCCTTCGTGAGCTTGGTGGTGATGAGCCGGGCCCAGAACTTTCGCCCCCTGGGCTTGCATGTCGTCGGAGTCGTGATGGTCGCCGTCGCGCTGGCGGTCGCTCCGCATGGGGCCGGCCGACACTGACCGGGTGATTGAGCCAAGTATGGAATATTCGAAGCAGCGCGACGCTTTGGTCGCTTCGAAGGAGCCATATGAAACTCACCACGGCTTTTGCAACGCTCACCCTCGTCACCCTCTCGGGTACCGCGCGCGCTGACCCAGCCGCCGACCCGACCACCGCAGAGCTGTATGACCTGCACCGCCACCACCAGCACGGCGGCATCACCCAGTTCGTCGAGCTCAGCCTCGACACCCTCGGTGAAGACGACACCCAGCGACCCGTGGTCGAAAAGATTCAAGACGAGCTCCACGACTGCATGGAAGCCGTCGAAAACCAGGAGCGCCTCGTCATTCTCGCGATCGCCGATGGGGTCGCGGGCGGCAAGGTCGACCCGAGCCAGGTGAAAGCCGGTGTCGAGAAGCTGCGCGCCGCTGCCGAGCCGCTCCACGGCTGCGTCGATGACCCGCTCAACCGGTTGCACGCCGCCCTGTCAGCACCCGAGCGTGCCGAGCTCGCCGACAAGACCCGCGCGCATTGGTCGGTGTGGAGAACCGTTCATCATGACTCCAAGCTTGGTGGGCGAGAGGCCGACGGGTGGCTCGCCGAGCTGTCTGACGAGCTGAAGCTGAGCTCTGCGCAGACCGAGAAGATCTCAGTCGCCCTCGACGCCGCCACCAAAGCCCGCACCGAAGACGACTTCGACGTCGAGAAGAGCGTGGCGCAGGTCAAGTCGTTCGCGACCGCGTTCGCTGGAGAGACTTTCAACGCCAAGAGCGTCAACACCGGCTCGACGGCCTTCTTGAGCTCACACGGCATGCTGCGAATGGGCTTGTTTTACGAGACCGTCGCCCTGCTGCTGACTCCAGACCAACGCGCAACGCTCGCAGCGCATCTTCGCGAGCACGCCAATCATCACGCTCAGGTGGCCAATCAATGAAAACGCTCATCGTTGCTGTGTTTCTCGTGACGGGCTGCTTCGGGGGTGTCGTCGCCACGTATGACGACGGGTACCCGCCAGACGCGTACATCGCGACCACCACGCCGCTCTATTACGAGGGCTACCCAACGTACTGGTACGGCGGCCGCTGGTACCGTCGCGAGCCCCTCGGCTGGCGCGCGTATCGAACCGAGCCGAATTTCCTGTATGAGCGCCGGGTCCGCGCGGCGCCGATCTACCGGCAGCCGTACGGCCGTGGGCAGTACTACGGCAACTTCCACGGAGCCGCGCCGGTGGGCGGCGGTCACGGGCGCCATCACCACTAGGCTCGAGGCCGCGTGCGAAGGTGCCTGGCCCGACCGGGCTCGGCTTTCGCTGCCGGTGAGGCATGCACGCAGGCCCATTGACGATGTGGCGAGTTTGTTCAACCGCAATGCCTCGCATGCCAAGAGCAGCGCACTGGCCCGGTTTCTGCTGACTCGGGCCCGATATGCCCGCCAAAAAAAATACCCGCGCGTCGCGCCCGAAGGCCCAGCCCTCGAGCCCTGACGCCTCAAGCCTTCGCATCGGTTCGACCCTGAGCACCGTGTCGGGGCCCTCGACCAACCCGCCATCACCCGAGCCGCATGCGGTGCCGATGGCGCCGGGGGCGAAGGCGCTCGAGACCAAGCAGAACGCAGACGAGCAGTTCGCCTCGGCGCTGCCCGCGAACCTGATCAAACCCTCTGAGTTCGCGACCGTGAACAAGCACGGGCGCACCGAGGGAGCGCCCGATGAAGGCGTGACGGTCGACCCTCCGGCACCCATCGCAGGCGCGAGCACCGTGATGGAGGGCCTCGCCAGCCCCAAGCTGGGCACCGGCGTGGCGACGCCCGGCGTGAACGCTGGCAACGCGCCTCTCGACCGGGCCCGCATCGATTCGACCGGCCGGCCCATGACCACCAACCAGGGCGTGCCGGTCTCAGACAACCAGAACTCGCTCAAAGCGGGCCTGCGCGGCCCCACGCTGCTCGAAGACTTCATTCTGCGAGAAAAAATCACCCACTTCGACCACGAGCGAATCCCCGAGCGGGTGGTTCATGCGCGTGGGTCGGCGGCGCACGGCTATTTCGAGTGCACCGCAGACATCACCAAGATCACCATGGCGGCGCCCTTCGCCCAGGTGGGCAAGCGCACCCCGACCTTCGTTCGCTTCTCGACGGTCGCCGGTGAGCGTGGCTCGGCTGACACCGTTCGCGACGTGCGCGGCTTCGCGGTGAAGTTCTACACCGACGAAGGCAATTGGGATCTCGTGGGCAACAACATCCCGGTGTTCTTCATCCAAGACGCGATGAAGTTCCCCGACCTGGTGCATGCGGTGAAGCCCGAGCCCCACCACGCGATGCCGCAAGCCTCGAGCGCCCACGACACCTTCTGGGACTTCGTGTCGCTGATGCCCGAGTCGACCCACATGCTGCTGTGGCAGATGTCTGACCGCGCGATACCGCGAAGCTACCGAACCATGCAGGGCTTCGGTGTGCACACCTTTCGCCTGGTGAACGCCGCCGGTGAATCGGTGTTCTGCAAGTTTCACTGGCAACCGGTGCTCGGCACCCACTCCCTCGCGTGGGACGAAGCGGTCAAGATCGCCGGCTGCGACGGCGACTTTCACCGCCGCGACCTCTGGGAGGCCATCGATGCCGGCGTGTTTCCCGAGTGGGAGTTGGGGCTTCAGGTCTTCACTGAAGCGCAGGCCGACACGTTCGCCTTCGACGTGCTCGACGCGACCAAGCTCGTGCCCGAAGAACTGGTACCCGTGGTCGTGGTCGGCCGCCTGGTGCTCAATCGCAACCCCGACAACTTCTTCGCTGAGACCGAGCAGGTCGCGTTCTGCACGGCCCACGTGATACCCGGCATCGACTTCAGCAACGACCCGCTGCTCGCCGGCCGCCTGCATTCGTACCAAGACACGCAGATCTCGCGGCTTGGTGGCGCGAACTTTCACGAGATACCGATCAACGCATCGGTCGCGCAGGCGCACAACAACACGCGTGATGGGCACCACCGGCAAGGCATCAACCGCGGCCGGGTCGCCTACGAGCCGAATTCACTCGCCGGAGGCTGCCCGTTTCAAGCCGGCATGAACGGGTTTCGCTCGTTTCCCCAGCCCGTGGCTGAAGACAAGGTTCGCGGCAAGCCCGAGAAGTTCGCCGACCACTATTCACAGGCCAAGCTCTTCTTCGCGAGCCAGTCGCCCATCGAGCAAGCGCACATCATCAATGCGTTTCGCTTCGAGCTGACCCGGGTGCAGACCAACGCCGTGCGCGAGCGCGTGGTCTCGATGCTCGCCAACGTCGATGACGCCCTGGCCGCCGGAGTGGCCGCGGGGCTCGGCATCGAGGTGCCCGAGCCGATGCCGCTGGTGCTCGAGATGAAAAAGACGGGCCCGCAGACGCCGTCACCTGCGCTCTCGCTGTTCTCACGGCCCGGCGCGGGTGGGGTCAAGACCCGGCGGGTGGCGCTGATGATCGCCGATGGCGTGAACGCCGCGTCACTGCTCGAGGCTCACAAGGCCCTCGCCGCTGAAGGCGCGATACCCCGCTTCGTCGCGCCGCGGCTGGGCGCGTTCAAGTCTGCCGATGGTCAGGTGCTCCACGCCGAGGCCTCGTTCGACACGATGCCCGGCGTGCTCTTCGACGCGGTCGTCGTGCCCGACGGCGCGGCCGCAGTCAAAATGTTGAGCGCCCTGCCCTCAGCGATCGACTTCATTCGCGACCAGCACCGGCACTGCAAGGCGATCATGGTGCTCGGTGCGGGAGGCGCGTTTCTCGCCGCAGCCGGGCTGCCGACCACCCTCCCCTCAGGCGGCGAGGACAAGGCCCTCATCAGTGGCAATGGAACGAAGGATGCAAATTCAGTCGACCGCTTCATCAACGCGATCTCCCTGCACCGCAACTGGGATCGCGAGCCGTTGCCACCAGCGTAGCCGTCACTCACCACCCCCCGGAGGCCGACCTGAAGGGCCTCAAGTCGTAGCGCTGATGTAGGTAAACCGGAGACGGGGACGGGGGGTTTCGCCCCCGTTTTTGCTGCGGGCCTGGGGCCTTTCGGTATTCTCCGCCTCCATGCATCGCACCCGACTGGTTGTGCCGTCTTTGGTGTTGCTGCTCGTTCTCGGTTGCCCGGCTTCGAAGGGCAACATCGATCCCGGTACTGCCAAGCGCGACGACTTGATCGGCTATTGGATATTCTGGGACCCCTCCGCTGCCGATGGCGGCGTCGCGCAAGGTCAAGCCAACACGATTCTCGGCTTCGAGAAGAACGTCGATGCGCGGTGGGTGCTCCCGCTGGCTGAGAACACGCTCGACGCCGGCACGTCAGACATCGGCGTCGTCTACGAGGCACCGCCGTACTACCAGCAGCAGCTCAAGCAGGTCACCAGCTTCGAGGTGAAGAGCGGCGCGATTCTTCAGACCGTGCTGGCTGACGAGAACGCGCTGCCGGGTCAGCAGTACAGCACCAAGATTCTCGAGCTCGCTCCGAAACAGTCGATGGTCTTGGAGTCGAAGCGCGATGCCTCGGGCAAACGGGCGTACGAATGGTTCGAGCGCTGCCCCGCTCCCAACCCCGCAGGGTGGAACACGTATCAAGGCCAGGCCTGCACGAGCTACTTCTCGCTGGGCACCGCGGTGGTCTTCGACCGGTACGGCGACGTGCACTCCGTCAGTGGGCAGGGCAAGACGATTCTCCCCTGCCAGGTGCCGACGTGGGCCGACATCACCCGCACCTGCGTCAGCCGCATCAGCGAGTCTCCGAACTTCTACATCGCCTCGCTCGCGGTCGGCGCCGACGACGTGATTCGCATGGTCTACACCGAGCAGCAGGCCTTCGCGCTGCACTACCGCGAGCGCCCGGTGAAGGGCGACACCTGGTCTGCCGACACCGTCATCGACCCGATGACCGGCAGCATCTACGACATGAAGTTGTACGACGACGCGAACGGGCGAATGATCATCGCGCGCACCAATCTGGGCGCCACCCTCTACAAGTACGACGGCACGGGCTGGAAGAAGACCGTCGGCGCGTACACCGATGGTGGCGCGATACCGTATGACTTCACCGCGTTCGAGCGCGACAGCGATGGCAAGGCATTGCTCACGCTCGCCCTCGCGCCGCACGTGGTCAAAGAGACCGCTGCCGGCTTCGTGCCCTACCCCGTGCCGGCGGTCGGCTCCGAGGCAATCGCGGCGGTGAAGGTCGACAGCAAGGGCCGCTTGCACGCGTGGATTGGTGGGTCGGTCGTCTCTTCAGCCGGCACCAACGCGGGCAACTTGGGCTCGTATGGCATCGCCGAGAACGGCGTGTGGAAGCTGTGGCCGCTGCCGATTCACAGCAAGGCCTGGCTGATACCCAAGGCCGACGGCACTGGCCGCGCGATCGTCTCGCTCGGCAAGTCGGGCAAACCCGCCTTCGTGATGGTGACCGTGAACGGCGATTCACTCGACCAGGAGCTGCTCGACAGTGTGCCCTCGGGTGGTGGCACCAGCCAAGAGCCTCACATTCGCACCGCGGTCGAGACGGGCCCGAATGACGCGGTCGCGGTCTCGTTCGACGGTCAGCAGGTCTGGGTTCGATGGCCGACCGGCCCCGTGCACCCCCTCGCGGCGAAAGTGAAGCTGCTCTTCAAGGGCAAGACCGGTGTTCGCGTTCGCAGCACCGACGGCAAGATCGACTGCACCACCGACTGCGAGGTGCCCTACCCCGGTGGCAGCCGCGTCGAAGTGCGCCTCGAGCCTTCGCCCGGGTACGCGGGGGTCATCACGAGCTGCGACATGCAGCTCCTCAACTCAGATCGCTGTCACCTGAACGTGCTCGCGCCGGTGAACGAAGTGGTCGTCGAGATCACGCGCACTCCGATTCGCAGAACCCAGTACCCGGGAGGCGTCACCAACGGCAGCGCGGTCGGCGACCGATTCGGCATTCTCGGCAATCTCACCGCCTACGGGTCGGTGATGAATGCCGGCGGCACGTTCACGGTCGACCAGGTGGCGTTGCCACTCGCGAACCCATCGGCTCGGCAAGGCATCGCGGTGTTCGACCGCACGAAGAAGAAGGGCTGGCACACCGAATTGCCGGTCGAAGCCGATGCGGTGATGCCCGCGGCTGACGGCGGCGCCTGGGCCATCGTGCACGTGAGCATGCCCACCGCGTTCGGGAGCACCATGGTCGGTGCTGTCGGCAAGGTGACCGTGGCGCGCCTGCGATTCGACCCGGCTGGCACGTTGACCGGAGCGACGACCATGGCCAGCGTCGCGAGTGCATCGACGGTGATGGGCGGGTTGCTGCCCGCGGCGTTCGTGCAAACCGACGGCGCAGGGGCCGAGGTGCTGGTGAGCCCCAGCGGGTTCGGGGCGGTGACTGATCAGACCGCGCTTGCGCACATCGACGCCGCGGGCACGGCGAAGCTCGTGGGCATCGAGGCCTCGGCTGCCGGCGTGGGCACGATGATCATGGAGGGCGGCCGCGCGCTGATTGGGCTTGGGTACGCCGCGAAGTTGATCGCGGTTGATGCGAGCGGCCAGGTCACCGGGCGACGTTCGTTCATGGCTGGGTCGATCAAGGCCGTTACTTTGCGAGGTACCCGGTTCGGCATGCTGCTGATCGGCACGATGTCGACCGACGCGATCGATCTGGGCGGCGGTGCACGCATGGGCAGCAGCTTCGTCGCAGAATATGACGCCTCGCTGGCGCACGTGGCCGATGCGACGCTCGCGCAGAGCATCAATGCGCTGGGGTTTGCGTTCTTGCCCGAGGGCGGCGCGATGCTGCTCGACTGGCAACGGGTCTACAAAATGGGTGCGGGGCTTCCGCTGACGCCGCCGGGCGATACGTTTGGCGTGCAGTTGATGGCCAACTCGACCGCCGCCGTGCAAGACGAGAATGGGCTGAGCGCGCTGCTCTCGTTCAACACGTTGGTGAGCTTCGTACCCCCTCCTTGACGCGATGGGTCGCGGAGGACAAGCTCGAGTCGCGCAACGCAGCCGTGCTCTCGGGCGGGCCCGTGGGCAACCACCTCATTCAAGGCATCGGCGCCGGGTTCGTGCCCGAGGTGCTCAACCGGAGCATCATCGATGAAATCATCACCGTCACCGAGGTCGAAGCCTTCGCCGCCGGTATCTCATCGGGAGCGACGCTCGCCGTCGCGCTCAAGCTCGCCGCCCGGCCGCGATGCGTGGCAAGAACATCGTCTTCATGGTCTGCGACGTCGGGGAGCGGTACACGAGCACGGCGTTGATGGGCGACGGCCTCCCCACTCGGCAGGCGGCTGCGCGGTGACCCGCTCGACTCAGCTCGTCGTCGCGGGCCTCGCTTCGCTGATGATGGGCGCGTGTGTTCACACCCCAACCAGTGTGCAGACGCCGGGCGCCTCCCCGGAGCTCGCAGAACAAGGGCTGGCCTCGTGGTACGGCGCGGAGCTGGCAGGGCATGTCACGGCGAACGGCGAGAAGTTCGACCCTGCGGCAATGACCGCCGCGCACAAGACCTTGCCCTTCGGCACCTGCGTTCGGGTCGAGCTCGTCTCGTCGGGCCGCTTCGTCGAGGTGAGAATCAACGACCGCGGGCCCTTCGTCAGCGGCAGAATCATCGATCTCTCCGAGGGCGCGGCGCGCGCGTTGGGCACGCTGTCGCAGGCCCCCGCTCCGGTTCGTCTGCGCCCCTGCATGGGTACGTCATGAGCGCGGTGGTGCTTTAGCTCCCCGGGTACTTCGGGCCGCCCTTCTCGTAGTCGATGAACCGAGGTACGGGGCCGGTCAGCTTTCGAAATTCGAGCAAGCTCATGCCCGCGGGCGAGAGCACCGCGTTGGTGGAGGTGTCTTTGATGCCTCCCACCTCGAGCGCGTGCTGACGCCAAGCCTGGAGATCTGCGTCGTACTGCACTTGCGCCTTGGGCCTTTCGGCTGTGTGTCTGTGTAGGTGCGGCTCGTCGGGGACAGGTGTTTTGATGCGGCCGACGGGTCTCTCGAACTGGTCGCGGTTCAGCGGGGGGCCCGCAGCCGTTGGGTTCTCGAGTCGAACCCCGTCATTGACGACGACACGGCCCTCGATGGGCACACGGGGAGCTCGGTTGATGAGCGTCATATGCGCTTTGACCCCGCCGGGGGCGTGGCGTCCCACTCAAAAAGGAGGTGCTTCGAGCCCCTCAACACGAACGGGGTTACGGCCGGAGGGCTCCCCAGCGGGGCTGGGGGCGGCCTTCGATGACGGCGCCCATGTCTGGGGCGGCCCCAGCATGACCGTTGGTGATGTTCGGGAGCTCGACCCCCGTGCCTTTCGCGGCGGTGCCGGCTCTGAGGGTCAAAACCGGGTCGGCCGTGAACTCGGTCAGATAGTCGGCGCCAAGGGTGACCGCGGTGACGAACGGGTCTTGCTCGGCGATGACGTCGTTTTCATGTCGCTTCGTCGACGCGCTGAACAAGGGCACCGTCGCTGGCAACCCCGCCGCGGCCAACGAGAGGCTGTTGAAGCTGCCTCCGCTCGATGACCACCACACCGCCTTGTCGGGGAACCAGGCGTTGTGGGTGAAGTCGATCGGCGCGTTGCCAGTCGACTCGATCGCCAGCAAGTTGCCGGCGCCCCGGTAGAGCAGAATGTTGTTTCGGTACGACCACGCTTTGAGCGAGCCATTGTTGAACTGCACCCACCCCCACCCCGTCGTGCCCTCGGTGCGAACGATGGTGTTGTTGTAGATGAGGAAGCCGCTGTTGGTGTTGTTGAGCTTGAAGGGGCCGCGAAAGGTGTTCACCACCACGTTGCGAAATGCGTAAAGCGGGCCACCCCACAGCGGGTCGAGCGACAAGAAGGTGGCGCAGTTGGTGATGCCGTTGTCGTAGAAGCCCATGTTGCGAGTGCCGTAGTCGGCCTCGAAGCTGTCATCGCCGGTCATCAAGATGCGGTTGCGGTAGTAGTAGATGGCCGCCGACATCACGCCGTCGTTCACCGCGAACGAGTCACCGAACCCGCGCAGCGTATTCTCGAACGCCACGTTGCCCTGCCCCGGCAGCCGAATCGCGTCATCGTTCCACGTCAGGTTCGACTTGAGAAACGGCTCGGTCCACACGTTGTTGCCGGTCAGCGTGCAGTTGTAGACCATCACCCGGTTCGCGGGGCCGTAGGCGATGATGCCCATGTCGACGCCGGTGATGTCGAGGTCGCGAAAGACCACGTCTTCTTGAAACGCACCGTCCCAGAAGGCGACGGCCCCAGAGCTCGAGTTGGTGCCCGAATCGGTGCCGGTGCCCTGCAGCGTCATGCGCTCGAAGATCACGTGCGAGGCGTGCTGCAGCTGAATCACCCGGCCCGCAGCGGCGTGAAGTTTGGTGCCAGCACGCGACTGACCGCGAATCACGATGGGCTGGCGCTCGGTACCGGCCTTGTCGAGGAACAACCCGCTCACCTCGTAGGTGCCGTCGGCGAGCTCGAGCACCGCGCCCGGCGTCAGCGCATCGAACTTGGCCTGCAATGCGTCGCCAGGGCTGGCGGTCACCGTGGTCGCGCCCGTCACGGCAGGCAACGCGCGGGTCGACGTGCGTTGAATTTGCACCTGATTCGGCAGGCCAGGCTGCACCAGCGTCACTTCGACGTCGTAGAGCGTGCCCGGCTGCAGGTCGAAGATGGTGCCCGCGAAGGCGTCGACCGGAGTCACCGGCGCTCCGCTCGCCACGATCGCCGGGTCGATTCGCAAGAGCGGGTGCGCGACCTGCCACGCCGAGCTGCCCGCGACCTTGGAGCGAACCGTGACCTTGCTCTGCGCCGCGACGGCGCCGGTCACGGGCAGGTACAGGCCAATCTGCTCGGGAGTGGCGAGCTCGAAGCGAAAATCGAGCGCCGCGATGGTGCCGGCGTCGAGCAGCGGGCCTGCGTCGATTGGGCCTGGCATGCCTGCGTCGATGGCCGCCATGCCTGCGTCGGTGACAGCCGTGCCCGAGTCGTTCAGGGCCACTCCGCCGTCGGGCCTCGTGCCCGAGTCGGTCTGCGATTCACCCACCAGCCCTGGGCAAGCGGTCACGGCGACGACCAGAAATACACAGAGCGCGCGCATGCGGCCGATGCTACCGGAGTTGGGAGTCGCGTGGCACAGTGCGCGCAACTCGAAAGCCGCCCATGAAAAAACAATCGAAAGAGGTGTCTGCGTCAGAGCTGATCGACGCGAGAATCAAAGAGCTCGGTGACTGGCGTGGCGAGACGCTGTCGCGCCTGCGCGAGCTGATCAAGCAGGCCGACCCCGAGGTCGTCGAAGAATGGAAGTGGCGAGGCGTGCCCGTCTGGTCTCACGAGGGCATGATCTGCACCGGCGAGACCTACAAAGAGGTGGTCAAGCTCACCTTCGCCAAAGGCGCCAAATTGAAGGACCCCAAAGGACTCTTCAACTCGAGCCTCGAGGGCAACACCCGCCGGGCGATCGACGTGCGCGAGGGCGAGAAAATCAACGAGGCCGCACTCAAAGCGCTGATTCGGGCCGCCGTGAGCCTCAACGAGGCCTGACCCCAGAACGAAAGTTGCACACGCCTGGGCGGTGGCGGGTTGCACAGCCATGCGGACGGTACTTTTCGGCTTCTTGGCACTGACCGTCGTGATGAGCGGGTGCCTCGACCTCTCTGACGCGCACTACCGGTTCGACTGCCTGAACGGCAGCTGCGAAGACGGCGGCGAAGGCATCAAGGCCGATGCGGGCCCGAAAGACGCGGGGGTTCGTGACGCGGGCATGGGCCGCGATGGCGGTTGCGCGACGGTGTGTCTGCCCGCGGGGCCGGTCTGCACCGATCACACGACCCTGCTCACCACCCGCACCCGCAGCTGCTCGGGCACCCAATGCCAATTCGAGCAGACGGCGACCGCCTGCACCGACCGCTGTGAAAACGGCGCCTGCGTCAACGAGCCCTGCGCCGGAGTCGTGTGCAACATGCCTCCCGCCGCGACCTGCGCCGACGCCCAGACCTTGATGGTCTTCGCGAGCGGGGGCACCTGCAGCCAAGGCGCCTGCAGCTACGCGACGGTCACCGTGCCCTGCGCCAATGGCTGCGCGAACGGCGCCTGCACCGGCAACCCCTGCGCGGGCAAGAGCTGCACCTTGCCTCCGGCAAGCGAGTGCATCGGCAGCTCGGTGCGCACGTACCAGTCACCGGGCGTGTGCGACGGCGTTTCGGGGCAGTGTGCGTACTCGTCGAATGACACCGTCTGCGCCGCGGGCTGCGCGAATGGCGCGTGCCTGAATGACCCCTGCGGCGGCGTGCAATGCCAAACCCCGCCCGAGCCGGTCTGCACCTCGTCGACCGCGCGGCGGGTCTACGCGTCACCTGGCACCTGTGGTGGCGGCATCTGCGGCTACGCGTCAGCCACCGAGACCTGCGCCAACGGCAGCGCCTGCGATGCGGGCGTTTGCCTGAACAGCCCGACCTGCACGGCGTCGAACTGCGCCTTCGGGTGCTGCCAAGGCACCACCTGCATTCAGTTCTCTGATCAATCGGCCAACGTGTGCGGCAGCGGCGCGGCGACCTGTCAGAGCTGCGGCACCTTCGCCACCTGCTCGGTGGGCCAATGCGTGTCGACCAACCCCTGTGCGGTGAACAACGGCGGCTGCGACACCAACGCCACCTGTACGCCGACCGGCGGCTCGACGCGCAGCTGCATGTGCAACTCGGGCTACAGCGGAGACGGGCTCACCTGCAGCAGCCTCGACGGCGGGTCTCCCAAGTGGGTGTTGCGCATGGGGCATCGGGCAGACGCCGGCGTGAGTGTTCCCAGCCCTCGGCGGGGGTCGGTGATGGCGTACGACGCGCTGAACAACCTCACGCTGGTCTTCGGAGGATGGACCGGCACGGCGAACACCGCGGAGACCTGGGGGTGGAATGGCAGCTCCTGGGCTTTGCTCGCGACGACCGGGCCCTCAGCGCGCCGCCTGGCGTCGATGGCGTATGACTCGAAACGGGGTCAGTTCGTGCTCTTCGGTGGCTACGACGACGTGGCGGTCTTCAGCGACACCTGGGTGTGGGCCGGCTCAGCCTGGACGCAAGTGGCAGCCACCGGCCCGGCCCGCTACGCCGCGGCGATGGTGTATGACGTTGCGCGCGATAACTACGTGCTGGTCGGAGGCAACAGCGCCTCGACCGTCAACGCCACCGACACCGCCGTGTGGAATGGGACGGTCTGGATCACCCTCGCGGCCACGCCCCTCGGTGGCAACCTATCGCCGCCGTTCACGTACGACCCGTTGCTCGGCAAACCGGTTCTGGTCGGCACCGATTCTGCTGGCGCCTCGCAGACGTTGAGCTTGTCGAACAGCGTGTGGTCGACCCTCGATGCGGGCCGCGCGCCTGACCGCGTGGGCACGGCCTCCGGGTTCATCGATGGCCGCTTCGTGGTGTACGGCGGCGAGCTGGTGGGGTTCACCGACGACACCCAGGAGTGGGACGGCAGCGCGTGGAAGACCGTGCTCAGCAAGGGGCCGACCGCGCGCAAGTGGCCTGCGAGCGCGGTTGATTCAGCCCGAAACCGGCTGGTCATGTTCGGCGGTCTGCTCATCGACGGCGGCGTCACCAACGAGACGTGGGAGTACAGCCGGTAGTCACCAGGCCCAGACTTTTCGGCCCGCATAGTCGAGGAAGGTACCGGTGTTCTTCGCTGAGAGCCCCTCGAGCTGCTTCAAGATGCCGCTGGCCGAGGTGGCGACGTCGATGTGAGCGCCCTGCCCGCCCATGTCGGTCTTCACCCAGCCCGGGTTGATC
>JANLPS010000533.1:0-19245 GCA_031367385.1 Archangium sp.
CGAGCTCGACAAGGCGGCCGAGTATGCCGAGCGGGTCTTGAAGGAGTACCCGGTCTCGATCTTCGATTTGAAGGTCAAGTACACGCTGGCCAAGCTCTCTGAGCAGATGGCCAACTTCGACAAGTCAGCCAGCATGTACGAGGAGTTCGTGCAGACCTACGACCTCGCCGCCGGCGAAAAGGCGATTGGGTACGCGAACATCAAAGACCTGCTCAAGAAAGACAAAGAGCTGCGAGAGAAAGAGGCCAAGGCGAACAAGAAGGCCCCGATGGTCACCACCGTCGAGCTGAAGAACCTCAAAGACGACGCCAAGCGCAAAGAGCGTGAGGCGTTGATCGCCGAGTGCACCGACAAGAAAGACAACTGGGTGCAGAACGCGGTCTTCAACGAGGGGTTCTGGTTCGAAGGCGTCGGCAAGCTCGACAAGGCCATCGGCGCGTACACCCGGTACGTGCTGCGGTTCAAAGACGAGAAAGACGCGCCTGACATCGCCTATAACATCGGGCTCGTGCTCGAAAAGGCTGGCCAGTCGGGCGAGGCGATCAAGCAGTACGACACGTTCTTGGCGAGCTACGCGAAAGACGCGCGGGTCTCAGACGGTCGCCGCCTCGACGCGAAGTACCGCCAGTTCTTGCTGCAACAGAAGCTGAAGAGCCCGCAAGACATGGACAAGCTGGCCAAAGAAATCATCGCCGCGTACCCGAAGCTCAAAGACGACGAGCAGAAGAGCGACCGGGCGATGTTGGCGGTGGCCCACGCGAAGTTCTACACGCTCGAGCCGCAGTGGAAGGCGTACACCGACATGAAGTTCAAGAAGGTCGCGACCTTCAAGGCTGATCGCCCGGCCAAAGAGAAGCGGCTGGCTGAAATCGAGAAGGCGTACATCGACGTGCTCAAGGTGGGTAACGCCGAGTACGGCATCGCGGCGCTGACCCGGGTTGGCCTGCTGTACGCCGACTTCGCGTCGAACATCGCCGAGCTGCCAGACCCGCCTGGGCTCGACGAAGACCAGGTCGGCATGTTCCGCGGCGAGCTCGAGAACCGGTACGTCTTTCCCGTCGAGGAGAAGGCGGTCGAGGCGCTCGAGAAGGCCGTCGCCAAGAGCTCAGAGCTCTCGATCTACAACGAGTGGACGTTGGCGGCCCAAGACCGGCTCAACAAGTACAAGCCGGGCCTCTACGGCAAAGCCAAAGAGGTGCCGTTTCGCGGCAGCGAGTTCTTCGCGACCGCGGGGGCTGAGAAGAAGACCGACTTGCCGGTCGAGACGACCGTCGAGAAAACGCCGACGCCTGCGAACGCAGCTCCGGTGCCTGGCGCGGGGAGCCGGTAATGAAAGCACTTCGATTCGCAGTCTTCGCGTTGATCGCCTGTACGGCTGCCAAAGAAGAGGTCAAGCCCACGCAGGTCGCGGTGGTGCAGACCTCGAAAGCCGCCGGCCCGAAAGAGAACTTCGAGCAGGGCGTCGCGGCGTTCGACTCGGGCAACCTCGAGCAGGCGAAGGTGCTCTTCACCAAGGTGGCCGAGAAGGCGCCGACCAACTTGCAGACCCAGTACAATCTGGGTGTCATCGGCGAGCGGCAGGGCAACCTGCGTGAAGCGCAGACGCGCTACGAGGCGGCGCACGCGATCGACCCGAAGCACAAGTCGACGTTGCTGAACCTGGGCAAAGTGTACCGCCTGCAAGACAAGTTCACCGAGGCGATCGCGCTCTACGAAGAGGCGCTCAAAGACCCGGCGAATGAGTACGACGTCGAGCTCAACAACAACCTCACCGTCGCGTACCGGCTGGCGAAGAAGTACGACCGCGCCGAGGCGACCGCTCGCAAGGTGCTCTCGCGCACCAAGAACAACGCCGATGCGTACAAGAACCTGTCGCTGATTTACTTCGATCAGGGCAACTACCGCTTGGCCGAGTTCATCTCTGCGAACGCGAAGAAGCTCGATGACAAAGACCCGGGCGTCTACAACAACCTGGGCCTGATCTACCTGAAGCTCGATGATCGCCGCCTGGCGCTTGGGCAGTTTCAGAAGGCGGTGTCACTGAACAAAGACTTCGCCCCGAGCTTGTTCAACATGGGCGCGATTGCGCTGAGCTACCGCGACTATGCGAACGCAGAGAAGTCACTGGCGCGCGCGGCTGAGCTCGACCCGACCTCGTACGAGAGCTTCTTGGCGTATGCCTATTCGCTCGACGGGCAGAAGGGCCGCGACCCGAAGAAGGGCGTGAAGGCCGGCGAGACGTTCGAGAAGGTGCTCGCGCTCAAGGCCGACCAGCCCGAGGCGGTCTGCGGAGCGGCCTGGGCCTACGCGGCCGACAAAACCGGTTGGGACCGGGCGCTGAGCTTCTTCGACAAGTGCAAGACGATGGCGTCGACCACTGCGCAAGATCAGCAGCTAATCGACGTCAAGGTGAAGGGCATCGTGGCGATGCAGAAGAGCGGTCAGCCTGCTGCCACGCCTGAGACCAAAGAGAAGCCGAAGGCGGCTCCGACGGGCCCCTCGATGCTCGACAAGGTGGCAGACGACGCCGCGGCCAAAGAAGCGACGACGCCGGCGCCTGAGACTTCGGCACCGGCGCCTGCGACCAAGCCGTAACGTCGCTTCGCTAGTCTTGCGGTTTGACGATGGTCGCTTGCTGCAAGGCGACCTGCGTCTGGGCGAGAATGCGGCCGTTGAGCGTCGCACCGGTGGCGAGGGTGACGGCGGTCTTGCACAAGATGATGCCCTCGAAGTGTGAGGTCGACCCCAAGGTCACCTCGCCGCCGATTTGCCAGAAGATGTTCTTCGCCTTGGCCTGGCCGCCGAGGGTGATGCGCGTGGCCGAGGCCAGCGTCAGGTTGCCGCTGGTCTGAAAGATCCACACGTCGTCGGCGCCGCCGGTGATGGTGACGTCGGTCGGTATCGAGATCGTGCTCGTCCACTTGTAGAGGCCGGGCTCGAGGTTCAAGCCGCCGATGGTGCCCGCGCCGAGCTCGGTGTGATCAGGCGTGGGGCGGGTGGCCGCGTCGGTGTAGGCGTTCTCCATGTTGCCGACCGCGGTGGTCAGGTTGCTCGGCGTCGGCACCGCGAGGTTCGCGGCGTAGAGCTTGCCGGTGACCTGCGGTGAGGTCGAGAACACGTTGGTGGCGTCGGCGGTCAGCGAGAAGCCGGTCAAGAACGAGGCGGCCGCGGGGCTCACGCCCACGTCACCGGTGATGGCTGAGGGAGGCACGGTCGAGACCGCGGCCTTGGCCAAGACGACGAAGTTGCCGGCGGCTCCGAGGCTGACCGGGGCAGGGCCCTTCGAGAGCGAGGTGCCGGTGTTGAAGCTCCAGGTGAAGGCGGTCACCAGTGCCTGCCCGTCGAGCGCCAGGGCGGCGGTCGAGATGGTGGCGGTGTACTCGGTGCTGGCCGTCAGGTTCGCGGTGGGCACGAAGCGCGCGGTGTTGCCGCTGAACGTGGCGACGCCGGTCACCACCGTGGCGCCTTGCTTCACGCTGAAGGCGCTGATCACCGTGGCGGCTCGCATTTCTACGCTGAACGTCGCCAGGAGCGTCGCGTTCAAGGGGGCGCCCGCGCCCGTCGGGTACATCGAGACGACCTTCGGAGGGGCTGCTTGGCCGGCGTCAGCGGTACCGCCACCGCCGCCGCTGCCGCCGCCTCCTCCGTCATTCGAGCCGCCCGTGCCGCCACCCGAGCCAGTGAGGCCGCCGTCGGTGCCGGTACCGCCCGCACCTCCGCACGACGAGAAGACAGACAACGCCACGAGGCACACTGCCGTTTGAAGCCATTTCATTTGAGATGCCGATCTGAAAAGGGGGGGGGCCCGGGGTCGCTCGGTCGAGCAACCCCTCCGCAGGTCTTCAAAGCATGTCTTGAGCCATCGCCTAAGATATCGGTTTCACTCGATTCTCGTTGTTTCGCCGGTGGCACGTACGCCACGGTTCAACATTTCCACCTCGGCCGAAACGTCTCGGCGCTGTTTCCCGACAGCGAACGGCTGCGGTTTTCGGGTGTCTTCAGGTGCGTGGGCGTCAGGTGACAACGCCTATGAGACCACCTAGTATGCGCCGCCCTGTGGGAACCCCACGTGTCTGCTGTTGTCAGACGAATTTACGGAGGCCGGAATGACGCGTGTATCGCTGATGATTTCGTTGAGCCTGATCGCTGTGATGGCCGCCGGTGCTGCATTCGCCGAAGACAAGGTCGTCAAAGAAGCCGACAAGACGGTGTTTCGCAAGAAGACGGTCATCGACTTCACCGATGTCGCGGTCGAGGGCGAGCTCACCAAGCCCGAAGGCAGCTACGCGATCAGCAAGAAGAAGACGACCTTCAAGACGTTGATCAAGGTTCGCGACAACTTCAACCCCGAGCTCCAGAAGTCAGTCGACAACCTGTGAGCTGAAGGTTCGCCTTCACTCTTCTTCGAGCTTTCGTACTGCATTCACTGAAGGACGCCCCCATGTCGAAAAAGTCGATCACGCTGCAGATCACCGGGCCCCAGGGCCAAGTCTCGGAGTCGGTCTCTGACCTCGAGAGCATCATCGTTGGCTCAGGCGCTGGCGCGGCGGTGAAGATCGCCGACCCGAAGGTGTCGAACCTCCACTGCCTGCTGAAGGTCGAGAAGAACGGCAATGTGACGGTGATCGACCTCGGCAGCGAGTCGGGCACGAAGCTCAAAGATCAATCGGTCAAGTCGCCTGAGATCGTCTCGTCGGGTGACACCATCACCATCGGTGGCTCGACGGTGAGGGTGTTGATCGGCTCGTCGGCCTCGGCCGTGGCTCCTCCGCCTCCGCCCGCGATGTCGCCCCCGTTTCCTCCGGCGATTGCGCCCGTGACGATTGCGGCTGCTCCCGTGGCGGCGCCGGCTCCTTCGAAAAAAGCGAAGACCGTGCCCGTGCCTCCGAAAGCGTTGGCTGGCACCGGCAAGAACGCGGCGATCTTGTTCAACGAGCCGCTGCCGGCCGAGGCGATACCGACCGACACCGAGAAGGTGTTGCAGGTCGCGCTGCTCTGGGGCGACACCCTGATCAACGTTCAGCACTTCGCTGACGGCGTGCCGGTCACCATCGGTGAGGGCCCGGGCAACAAGTTCAACGTGTTCTCATCGGGCGTCGGCGACTCGTTCATGCTGGCGGGTTCGCGAGGCGCGAAGGCCGTCGTGAACGTGCCCAGCGAAGCGGGCCTGGTGGTCGGCTCGAAGGGCGACACCCACAAGACCAAAGAGCAGCTCAAGGCCGAGGGCAAGCTGAAGGCGGCCGAGGGCGGCTTGCGCGCTGACGCGGTCGAGCTCGGGTTGCACGACCAGGCGCAGGTCTCGTTCGACAACGTGGCGTTCATCATTCGCTACGTGCGGCCGAGCGCGGCGATCACCGTCAATACGCTCGAAGATCAAGACTTCACCTTCTTCAAGATCGTCTCGATTTGCGTGATGGCCTTCATCGCGTTGGTGGCGGCGATGATCTTGACGCCGGTCGGAGACGGCAGCGACAGCGACGACCTGTTCTCGAACCCGTCGAAGTACGTGAAGATGGTGATTCGCCCGCCCGAAGAAAAGAAGGTCAAGAAGTTCTCTGACCTCGCCGGCAAGGCCGAGTCTGAGAAGGCGAAAGAGAAAGAAGCCAAGTTCGGCAAGCAAGACGCGCAGAAAGACAAAGCCGACCCCTCGAAGAAGGGCGCTCCGGTGGTCGACGCGAACAAGCGAGAAGAAGACCGCAAGAAGGTCAGCCAGCTGATGGCCGGCATGTTCGGCGGCGGCGCGGCCTCGAGCGTGTTTGGCGCGGGCGGCCTCGGCACCGGCATCAACAACGCGTTGGGCGGCTTGCAGGGCAACACCGGCGTCGGTGATGCGCAGGGCGTCGGCGGCTTGGGCTCGCGTGGCTCGGGCAGCGGCGGTGGAGGAGCGGGCTTGGGCCTCGGCGGCCTCGGCACCAAGGGCGGCGGCGGTGGTCGCGGTGGCTACGGCGGGCTCGACCTGGGTGGGCGCGGCAAAGACTCGACCCGCGTCATACCTGGCAAGACCACGGTGGTTGGCGGCCTCGACCGCGACGTGATCATGAAGGTCGTCAAGCGTCACCAGAACGAGATCAAGTACTGCTACGAGCAAGAGGCGCAGAAGAACCCGGCCCTGGCTGGCAAGGTCGCCGTCGCGTGGACGATTGACCCCGCCGGTGGCGTGGCCGAGGCGAACGTGAGCGAGTCGTCGATCTCGAACGCGAACGTCGAGTCGTGCATCGTGCAGCGCATTCGCCGGTGGAAGTTCCCCGAGCCGTCGGGTGGTGGCGTGGTGAACGTCACCTTCCCGTGGATCTTCAGCTTGGCGGGCAGCGAAGGCGAATAAGTCTCGTCCTTGAGTGCGCGACGGTGAATTGGCGCGGGTGACTCCATCGAGTCTCCGCGCCCCGTCGTCAGGCTCAGGGCAGGCATTTTCACGTTGGAGAGTCAGAAGGTCGCAGGTATGGTGCCGCGCTCTTTTTGACTGGAGAACCTCGTGCGGAAGCTTGCTGCTCTGATGATTGTGCTTCTCGCGCCGGCTGCCTTTGCAGCAACGCCGTCAGAAGGTGTTCCGCTCCAGGTTCGCCGCGGCTTCTTCACTGAAACCGACATTGGTGGCTTCTTCACGCTGGGCGGTGACAACGCGTATTCGAACCTGCAGACGTACCTGCAGTTGGGCATTGGCTACCAATTCACGGTGAACGACGGCGCGGGCATCGTGCCGATTGGGTTTCACGTCGCGATTGGTTCGAACGCGCAGAACTGCTTCGCGGGGCTCAAGCCGAATGGTGACTGCAGCCAGGCCGACAACTTCACGATGACGTTCTTGAGCCTCACGGGTGGCTACCTGGCTCGCGTGGTCGAGCGCTTCTACCTGGGCGCGAAGTTGATCGCCGGGTACACGCTGCTCGATCCCGCTCCGGTGTACACGACGGGTGGCGCGCCGGTGAACGGCGGCGTCAACCTGGGCGCAGCGTTGAGCATGGAATACGCCACCAATATGGACCACTTCTCGGTCGGCATCGACGTGGCCTTTCGCTTCGTGATCGGCCCGAACATACCCAGCTTTGCGTTTTACCCGCGCGTTCAATACACGTTCTAAAAGCAGCGCTGTTTTCTCGTGTTGCTCACCTAAGCCCCGCAGTGACGGGGCTTTTTCATGCTCAAGAGGTACTTCGCATGGTGTCTGACCCGTATGGCCTCAACCGCGTGGTGGGTGAGAAGGGCGTGCTGCCGCAGCGCGCGAAGGTGCTCGACCCGTCGCTGCCGCTGCGTGACGGAGAGCTGTTGATCGACGTCGAGAGCCTCAACATCGACGCCGCGTCGTTCAAGCAGCTCAAAGAGGCCGCTGGCGGTGATGGCGCGAAGATCATCGAGGCGATTCGCGGCATCGTTGCCCAACGCGGCAAGATGCAGAACCCGGTCACCGGCTCGGGGGGCATGTTGATCGGCCGCGTACGCGAGGTTTCATCATCGCACCCGGCCGCGGGCCAGGTGAAGCCGGGTGACCGAATCGCGACCCTGGTGAGCCTGACCCTGACGCCGCTGGTGTTGACCGAGGTGAAGGGCCTGAAGGCGGAGATCGACCGGGTCGACGTGGCCGGGCACGCGATTCTCTTCGCGTCGGGCATCTTCGCGAAGTTGCCCAACGACCTGGCCGACACACTGTCACTGGCGGCGCTCGATGTGGCGGGGGCTCCGGCGTTGGTGGCGAGGTACGTGAAGCCGGGCATGACGGTGGTGATGCTTGGGGCCGGCAAGAGTGGCGCGCTCTGCCTGGCCCAGGCGCGGGAGCTGATGAAGGGGCAGGGCAGGTTGATCGCGCTCGACATCTCGCCCAAGGCGCTCGACGCGTTGAAGGCGATCGGCCTGTGCGACGAGACGGTGGTGTGTGACGCGACGCAGGGGGTCGAGGTGATGGCCAAGGTGGCTGCCGTGACCGGGGGTGGCCTGGCCGACCTGGTGGTCAACGTGGCCTCGGTGCCGAACACCGAGATGGCGAGCATCTTGAGCGTGCGCAACGGTGGGTCGGTCATCTTTTTCTCGATGGCGACCAGCTTCACGGCGGCGGCGTTGGGCGCCGAGGGCGTCGGCAAGGACGTGACGATGATCGTCGGGAACGGCTACGTTCCTGGGCATGCCGAGCTGACGTTGGAGCTGCTGCGGCGCAATGAGAAACTGCGGGCCCTGTTTGCCGAGAGGTACGTGTGACCTTCGCGACGTTGATGGTGCTGGCACTGACGCTCGACGGGGGCCAGAGCGGCGGCCTCGATCAGGAGCTGATCAAACGCGAGATTCGGACGCACCATGAGAAGACCTGGGCTTGCTACGAGCGGTACCTTGGGCCCGAATCGGTCACTGACTTTCGCGTGGCGTTGATCGTCTCGATTGGCCCCTCGGGCCGGGTCGAGTCGGCTGCGGCCAAGTCGTCGATTGCGCACCCCGACATCGAGTCGTGCCTGATCGCCGAGGCGAAGACCTGGCGCTTCCCCAAGTCGAAGAGCGGGGCGGCCAACGTGCGATACCCATTCATCTTCAAGGCTGATGAAGACTGAGCTCGGGCTCTCGCTCGCCGAGGCCCTGGCGCGCTTTCAAACGCATCGGAGTGCCCAGCTCACGAGGGTGATTACCGAGCTCGGCGCCGCCGCGGTCGAGGGGTTCGTCGAGCCGCACGCTCGAACCAACGTCGAATTTCACGGGGCCTGGGTCGGGTTCGCGCAGAACGCCCAGACCCGCAGCTGGGCGCTCGAGCGGCTCATCACCAAGCTTTTTCCTCCAGACGACAAGGTGAAGTGCGTGGTGGCCCGCTTCGAGGTGCTCCAGGCGCTCGAGGCCGACCCGCGCATCGCCAAGGCGGTTCTCGATTTGTTCGAGCTCAAGTCGCCGGTCACGGGGTTTCGCATTGCGCACGAGGCGATGGCTCGGTTGATCGCCAAGCACGCTGACGACGAGACGGCGGAGGTGGTGAACGCGTCACCCGGTCTGCCCGAGGAGGTCAAGCGGCTGGCTCTGCCGGCGCCGGTCGCGCTGCCGGCGAAGTGGGCGTTGCCGAAGGCCTCAAAACCCGATGCCGACGGGGCTGCGCTGTGGGCCGCGGTGTACGCGAGGCTCGACGATGACGCTCCGAGAGCCGTGTTGGCCGACTGGCTTCAAGAGCGAAACGACCCGCGTGGCGAGCTCATCGCGCTGCAGCTGATCGAGCAGGGCGGCACGGCGAGCGAGCAGCAGGTCTCACGGGCTCAGGCGCTGACGACCCGATACGGCTCGAGCTGGCTGGGGGCGCTGCGGTCGGCGGTGCAGCGCGCGCAATTTCACAGGGGGTTCGTGCAGTCGATCGAGCTTGACGGCTCTTTCAGCCCCGACGACGCGACGAGCGACCCCCAGCTGGCGACGGTTGAAGTGCTCACCGGCAAGTCGAATGGCCACATTGCCCAATTTCTGAAGAGCCCCGTGGTGCGCAGCGCCCTTCGAGAAATCGTCGTCGAAGACGATGCGGTCTGGGCCCAGGTGCCGTTCTGTACCGGCCTGACCGGGCTGCAGTGCACGAGCTGGTCACGGCATAGCGTCGAGGAGCGCTTCTTGAACCAGGTGCTGCCTTTTCTCGAGGGCACTCCGGCGATCACGCGGGTGGGCGCGAGACTCGACATGCTTCGCCAATTTTCGCCGGCGCTGAAGGGCCGAATCACGTCGTTTCGGGCGGTCGAGCCGCTGCAGAGTGCGCTGGCGGTGTGGCATGCATTGCCGAAGCTGACGCGGCTGACCGCGGGGCACTCAGGGCGCGTTGAGCTGCATCGGGCGGGGCGCCTGGAGCACGTGCGCATCAACGGGCGCAGCGTGATGCTCGGGGTCGAAGAGGAGCTGGCGCTGGTGCCGAAGTCGATTTCGCGGGTCGAAGTGGTCGGCAACAAGGCGCTCACCAAGCGGTTGTCAAAGCAGCTGGGTGACCGTTTCGAGGTGGTTGACCGGCTGTCACCGTCGGGGTTGGTGACTGGGGTGAAGGGCTGAGTTGTTTCTAGATGGTGAAGCGATCAGTCACTCCGGCGGTGCGCTGCAAAATCGCGGTGAGGCCGATGAGCTGATCGACCTTCGGCTCGACCTGTGGCGGCGTCAGACCCAGCGACGCCATCGAGCCCGTGCAGGCGAACAGCGTTGCCTGCCCTGAATCGCGCACGATGTTGAGCAGCTGCCGGAGCGTGGGCACGCCACGCAGCTCCATCGTCGCGTTGACTTCGTCGCGATCGAGGTCGGGCACGTCGAGCTTGTCGGCGACGAGGCGATCGAGCGCCCACCAGAAGAAATAGAGCTCGACCTTGCGACCCAAGGCGGCGGCCGCGGCGGCGATTGAAACACCTTGGTGCACGGCGTCGTACTCACCGCGATGCAGAAACAGACAGACCGGTTGCGGCGCCATGGCGGCCCCTATACCCGACGAAGCGCGCTAATCGCTCGCATGCACTGAACCGGGAGGTTCACGATGACCCCGGAGGCGTAATTCACGTCTGGTTTCAAGAGGTTGTATTGCCCCACCTGGGTCAAGAAACGCTCGTCAGTCAAATCGAATGAAACCCGCTGGAACCGTTGAGAACATGTCTGATACCTGGCCCCTCCCGATGTCAGACGAAATGACCGCTCGTCGCAAAGACGCGCACCTTGACCTCTGTGCGACAGAAGAAGTGGCGCCGGCCGAAAATTCGACGTTGTTCGAGAACGTTCGGCTCGTTCACTGCGCGTTGCCTGAGCTGTCGTTCGACGAGCTCGACCTGTCGACCTCGATCTTCGGCAAGACGCTCAAGGCGCCGATTCTGATTACGGGCATGACCGGCGGCACCGAGCGCGCGGGGCAGATCAACCGAGACTTGGCCCAGGTGGCCGAAGAGTTCGGCGTCGCGTTCGGCGTCGGCAGCCAACGGGCGATGGCCGAGCGCCCCGAGCTGGGCAAGACCTTCGCGGTTCGCGCCCAGGCGCCGAGCACGGTGATCATCGGCAACATCGGCTTGGTGCAAGCCGTGAAGATGGGCGTCGACCGCGCCCGGGCGTTGGCCGACGACCTCGGTGCAGACGCGCTCGCGGTGCACTTGAACCCGGGCCAAGAATTGACCCAACCCGAGGGCGATCGCGATTTTCGTGGCGGCTTCGAGGTGCTCGGCGCCCTTTCGAAGGCGCTGGGAGACCGCCTGCTGGTCAAAGAGACCGGCTGCGGCATTTCACCGGCCGTGGCGAGGCGTCTGGTCGACATCGGCGTTAGAAACATCGACGTGTCGGGTCTGGGCGGTACTTCATGGGTTCGGGTCGAAGAGCTCCGCGCCGAGGGGCCGGCCCGCGAAGTGGGGGCGCAGTTCTCGAGCTGGGGCATACCCACCGCCGCGGCGATCGCTTCGGTACGGCGGGTGACGGGCCCAGGCGTGAAGCTGATCGCTTCAGGGGGCATGCGCACCGGGCTCGACGTGGCGAAGGCGCTGACGCTGGGAGCAGATCTTGGCGGCATGGCGCTCCCGCTGTTTCGCGCGCACCAAACCGACGGCATCGAGGGTGCTCGGCGGGCGCTGAAGGTCGTGGTGGCCGCACTGAAGCAAGCGATGTTGCTCACCGGCAGCCGTACCTGCGCCGAGCTGAAGACCAAGCCGCGCGTCGTGACTGGTGACTTGAAAGATTGGCTCAGCGCACTCGCGTGACGAGCAGTTGGTTCGAAGTGAGATGGAGAGGCACATGGCTGAAATGGTGACGTCGAGGTTGTCGGGTTTTCACAAGCTGCCAATGGCTGACCGGTTGAGCACGGTCTCGCGCATGTTCAAGCTCAGCATCGAAGAGACCAGCGCGATGAATGGCTTTGGCGGGTTGTCGAACGACACCGCCAACACGATGATCGAGAACGCGGTGGGGGTGTTCAAGCTGCCCCTCGGCTTGGGTCTCAACCTGCAGATCAACGGGCGCGACTACGTGGTGCCAATGGCGGTCGAAGAGCCGTCGGTGATTGCCGCGGTCAGCTTCGCCGCCAAAATCGCCCGCGAGGGCGGAGGCTTCGTCGCCGAGGCCGACGACCCGATCATGATTGGCCAGGTGCAGGTCACCAACTTTGGCGACCCGACCGAGGCTGCGCAGAAGCTCACCGCTCACAAAGAGCAGCTGCTGGCGCTTGCGAACAGCTTTCACCCGTCGATGATCGTGCGGGGCGGCGGGGCGCGAGACATCGAAGTGCGGGTGCTCCCGGCTCCCGAGGGGCCGAAGGGTGAGCCGATTCTGGTGCTCCACCTGTTCATCGACACCCAAGACGCGATGGGCGCGAACCTGATCAACACGATGTGCGAAGGCGTCGCACCGTTGGTCGAGCAGATCACCGGCGGCAAGGTGTTCTTGCGCATCTTGTCGAACCTGGCCGACCGCCGGTTGGCGCGCGCGACCTGCCGCATACCGGTGCAGTCGTTGGCCGATTTCGACATGACCGGCGAGTCGATCGCCGAGGGCATCGTACAGGCGAGCCGCTTCGCCTCGGCCGACCCGTACCGCGCCGCGACCCACAACAAGGGCATCATGAATGGCGTCGACTCGGTGGCCATCGCCACCGGGCAAGACTGGCGCGCGATCGAAGCCGGGGCGCACGCCTTCGCCTGCCGCGACGGTCAGTACCGCCCGCTGTCGACCTGGCGCCTCGAAGAGGGCCACTTGGTGGGCCGCATCGAGCTGCCACTGGCGTTGGGCATGGTCGGTGGGCCGATCAAGATTCACCCCCAGGTGCAGGCGGCGCTGAAGATCTTGCGCGTGACCTCGGCGCGCGAGCTGTCGCTGGTGATGGTCTCGGTCGGTTTGGCGCAGAACTTCGCCGCGGTTCGGGCGCTCGGTTCGGTGGGTATTCAAAAGGGCCACATGGCGCTGCACGCCCGCTGCGTCGCGGTCACTGCCGGTGCTCGCGGCCTGTGGGTCGAGAAGGTCGCCAACGCGTTGGTCACTGCAGGCCACGTGAAGGTCGAGAAAGCCAAGGAGCTGCTCGCGTCGATGATGCGCGAAGAAGCCCTCGCTGGGCAGCCAGTGCCGTAAGAAGCGACCAATGGCGAATCAGATGACGGCTTTTGGGCCCGGCAAGGTGATCTTGTTGGGTGAGCATGGCGCGGTGTACGGGCAGCCAGCATTGGCGGCTC
The DNA here is from genome assembly GCA_031367385.1 of Archangium sp. Classification (GTDB taxonomy): domain Bacteria; phylum Myxococcota; class Myxococcia; order Myxococcales; family Myxococcaceae; genus JAEUJT01. The sequence goes on from JANLPS010000533.1 coordinate 13,110, forward strand.
CGATTTCGAGGGGCGTGCGCGCGTTCGCGGTGCCGGCCGAGTCGCTCGAGATCGACCTGCCGGAAGACCTGAGCGAGGCGCAGACCGAGGCGCTCGAGCGGGCTTTTTCTCGGGCGGCCAAGCTGACCGGTCACCCGAAGTTTTCGATCTCGTTCGAGAGTGACCTGCCGGTATCGATGGGGCTTGGCTCATCGGGTGCGCTGAGCGTCGCGGTGACGCGGGTGCTGTTGCAGGCCAAGCACGGCGGCAAGGTGCCCGACGCCAAGCTGGTCGAGAAGATCGCGTTCGCGCTCGAGAAAGAATTTCACGGCACGCCGTCAGGTGTCGACCACACCACCAGCGCCCGCGGCACGATGGTGCTCTACACCAAGGGCGTGGTCAAAGAGGTGAAGGCCCGCAGGCCGGTGAAGGTGTTGATCGCGATGGTCGGTGCGCGCACGGCGACCAAGGTGACGGTGGGTGCGTTGCGAGAACGCCAGGCCCGTTGGGCGTCGCGGTACCGCAGGGTCTTCGAAGACATCGGGCAGCTCGCGCGCGAGGGGGCCGTGGCTGCGGCGAAGGGCGACCTCGAGCTGCTGGGCGACCTGATGAACATGAATCAGGGCTTCTTGAACGGCCTCGGCCTGTCGAGCGAGCGGCTCGAGGCGATGGTCTACAAGCTGCGCGCGGCGGGAGCGCTGGGGGCCAAGCTCACAGGGGCTGGCGGAGACGGCGGCGCGGTGATTGCGCTGTTCAAGGAACCGGAGCCTCTCGTGAAGCGGTTGCGCGAAGAAGGCATCGACTGTTTCGCGAGCCAATTGGCTGGGCCGGCAGCGCTGTAGTCGAGGGTCAATCGCAGGGCGGTCTCTCGCGACCCGAGGCTGGTGCGCCCTCGGCCGCGAAAAGCGTTGGAGTCAACGTGCTACCCTGCCCCCGATGCGAGGCCCCATTCTTCTTTCGGTGATGCTGCTCGCGGCCCCCGCGAGTGCGTCGCTGAGCATCGGCTTCGACGTCGGGGCCGGGTACTGGGGCGCTCCCACGGGTGACACGTTTCCCGGCTATGCGCAGTTCGACGCGCACCTGTCGGTTCGAAACGTCTTCAACAAGCTCATCTCGCTGGGGGTACGGCCGGGTTTCATGGTGAACGTGGCGCCCGGCATCTCGTACGGGGTGCCGGTTGACCTGCAGTTTCGGGTGCGGTTTCTCGTCTTGTACGCCGAGGCGCTGGGAGGTGTGGCGTACCTGATTCGCGACCCTCAGCCCTGGCGGCCACACGGAGCGCTTGGCGTGGGCCTGGTGGTGTTGGGTCTAACCCTGGGCCTCGAGGCCGGCTACCTGATGAACGGTTTTCACGGCGGGTTGCGCATCGGCTTCAGCATTTAGCGCGAATGTGATGAAAGCCGCCGCATGGAGAAAGCCACTGCGGTCGCGCACCCCAACATTGCGCTGGTGAAGTACTGGGGCAAACGCGACGAGCGACTGATTTTGCCGCACCAATCGAGCCTCTCGGCGACTCTGGGCCCGCTGGCGGTCACCACCACCGTCGAGTTTCTGGGTCGCGGCGTGAAGAAAGACGAGGTCGAGCTCAACGGGCGCATCGCCGAGGGCACCGAGCGGCAGCGAGTGGTGGAGGTGCTCAAGCTGATACGCGCCAGCTCGAAGACGTTGGGCGGCGCTCGGGTGGTCTCGCGAGGCGATTTTCCGGCATCAGCGGGGTTGGCGTCGAGCGCGGCTGGCTTCGCGGCCTTGGCGGTGGCAGGGCGGGCAGCGGCCGGGCAGAAGCGCGACACCCGTGCGGAGTCGATCTTGGCCCGGCAGGGCAGTGGGTCGGCCTGCCGCAGCATCGAAGGTGGCTTCGTTCGGTGGAACCGCGGTCGTCGCGCTGATGGCAAAGACAGCTTCGCCGAGCAGCTGTTCGATGAATCGCACTGGCCAGACCTTCGCCTGCTGGTGGGCATGATCAGCCGCGAAGAAAAAGAAGTGAAGTCGCGTGACGGCATGCGCTCGACGGTCGAGAGCTCGCCGTACTACCCGGCGTGGGCGAAAGACGCCGAGCGCGAATGCAAGGCGATTGTCGCGGCGATCAAGCGGCGAGATCTCGAGGTGGTGGGCGAGACCGCCGAGCGAAACGCGTGGCGCATGCATGCCAGCGCGCTGGGCGCGAACCCGCCGCTCTGTTACCTGAAGCCCGAGACCTTGAGCGTGATTCAGGCCCTGCGTGATGAGCGCAAGCGCGGGGTCGGCATCTGGTTCACGCTCGATGCTGGGCCAAACCCGGTGTTGCTGACGACGCGAGCTGATGAGGCGCGAGCGGTCGAGGTGGTGCAGGCCTTTGGAGCGAAAGACGTGGTTCGCTGTCAGCCCGGGGGAGACGCACAGGTGACCTCCGAGCACCTTTTTTAGCGAGGCACGCTCGTGATGTAACAACTGTGGTTACAAAGATGTCCCGACAGTCGGTACATCCTTGTCCCAACGTTTCCCGCTGGTTCTGCATGACAGGCCGAGGCTACGCAGCTTGTCGCACCGCCGACCAAAGGGTGAGCGTCTCGGCGAGGGCCTGCTGCCGAATCGGCTTCGAGAGGTAATCGTCCATGCCCGCAGCGAGGCAACGCTCGCGGTCACCCTGCATCGCATCGGCGGTGAGTGCGATGATCGGCAGGCGTGTGCCACCGGCCTCGAGCGTGCGAATGATGCGAGTTGCCTGAAAGCCGTCCATCTCCGGCATGTGACAGTCCATCAAAGAGAGGTCGAAGTCGCCATGGAGCGCGAGATCGATCGCGTCGCGCCCGTTCTCAGCGAGCACCACGGTGCACCCGATGCGCTCGAGCAAGCGAGTGGCGAGCCGTTGATTGACCGCGTTGTCCTCCACCAAGAGCACCCGCAGCCCATCGAAGCGGCACGGGGCGCGATCGAGGTCGACGTTCGTGGCGGCGAGGCCGGGTCTGGCACTGGTGGTGCCTCCGCGGCGAGCCCAGCCGAGGTCGGCGGCGGTGAGAGTGGCTTCGAGCAGCTGCGCGCTGCGAGTGACAGGGGCCTGGAGCCAGCTGTCAAACAGCTCGCTCGCACCCTTTCTGCGTGCGGCGAACGAGGCTCGCACCAGGCCGAGGGGCTTGATGCGCACGTCATCGCGTATCGCTGTCGCCGCTTGAGTCACCGCGGCGTCGTTCGAGCTCGCGAACAGCACGACATCGAGCTCCGAGGAGGCCAGCTGCTCGATCATCGCCGGCCCCCCCGGCGAGCTGACCGCGGTCATACCCAGCTGCGCGAACTGCCGCACCCACAGCGCCGCGCTGGCCTCGAGCGGGTCGACCACCATCACGCGCAGCGCGGGGAGCGCGGCGGGGCGAACGGGCGCTGCCTCGACCACCGGAGCGGCGATGGTGAAGAAGAATCGGGTGCCCTTGCCCAACGTCGACTCGACGTCGATCGAGCCTCCCATCAACGTGGTGAGGCTGCGCGAGATCGCCAGACCCAGCCCGGTGCCTCCGAAGCGCCGGGTGGTCGAGCTGTCGGCCTGCGTGAAACGATTGAACAGAGTTCGCAGGGCTTCGCTCGAGATGCCGATGCCGGTGTCTTCGACATCGAACCGGAGTGCCGCGGCCTGCATCGACACGTGAATCAGCACCGACCCGCGCTCGGTGAACTTGAGCGAGTTGCCGATCAGGTTCAGCAGCACCTGGCGCAGGCGAACCGGGTCACCCATCACCGTCGAGGGCACGTCGTCGTCGACCTCGACCCCGAGCAGCAGGCCCTTCTCGATCGCCTTGGTGGTGAGCAGCTCGACCGCCTCAGCGACGGTGTCGCGCACCGAATACACGACCTGTTCGATGCTCAGCCGGCCCGCGTCGATCTTCGAGAAGTCGAGAATGTCGTTGATGATGGTGAGCAACAGCTCGCCCGAGCTCTGAATGGTGGTCGCGTAGGCGCGCTGCTCATCGTCGAGCGGCATCTCGAGCAGCAGGTTGGTGAACCCGATGATGCCGTTCATCGGAGTGCGAATTTCGTGGCTCATGCTGGCCAGAAACTCACCCTTCGCGCGATCGGCTGCTTCGGCGCGGCTGCGGGCCTCATCGAGCTGAAGCATTCGCTCGTGGAGGGCGAGCTCGGCTCGCTGCCGCAGGTGACCCTCGTGGGCGAGCGAGACCAGGGCTGCCAGCGAGGTCGCCAAGGCCTGATCTTCGGCCGACCAGGCTCCGGGCGCGTTGAGGCGATTGACGCTGATGAGGCCGATCAGCCGCTCGCCGCGAAAGAGGGGCACCGCGAGGTGGGCGGTGAGACCTTCGCGGCGCACCATGTCTTGAAGCCCGTCAAGGCGTTCATCGGTGAGCGCGTCGTTACAGACGATGATGCGGTCTTTTCTGAGACTCTCAAGGTACCGCTCGCTGACCAAGTTCGAGAACGTGCCGAGCAGAGCCTCCTCGAAGACGCCATCGACGAATTGGGTCGTCAGCTCGATCGTGTCGGCTTCACTGTTTCGCGACAGCCAGATGGCGACGCGTTGGGCTCGCAGGAGCTGTGCGAAGTTGGGCACGATGGCCTCGATCGCGGTGCTGATGTCGACCCCAGACTGCGCCGCGTGCATCATCGACACGAGCCGGTTGTTCTGGGCGAGCAGCTGTTGGGCGCGCTCCTCGAGAACGGCCTGTGCCGATTTCTGCGCGGTGATTTCGGTGTTGATCGCCACGAAGCGTTCGACCTGCCCATGGTCATCGAGCGCGGCGGTGCAGGTGCTCGACATCCACACCAGGGCGCCGGCTTGGGTTCGAATGCCGACCTCGCCGTGCCAGACGCGCTTGGTCGCGAGCTGGGCGATCGCCCGAGGCCAGACCTCGCTCAAGCCGTCGTCGAGCAGAGCCTTGATCGAATGACCGATGAGCTGATCGTTCGAGTACCCACTGATCTGCGAGAAGCGGTCATTGACCCAGGTGATTCGCCCCTGGGTGTCGGCCTCGCAGACCACCGCGTGCTCATCGAGGGCGAACTTTTGAAAACGCAGCTCGCGCAGAGCGGTCTCGGCCTGGTGGGTCTTGGCGCGAATCTCTTGGGCCAGGTGGTGCGCCTCGGTGATGTCTTGGGTCATCATCACCACGCCGCCGACGGAGCCATCGGCCTCGTACCAGGGGTGGGCCTCCCACTTGAGCCACTGCTCGCTGCCGTCGGCTCGAACGAAGCGCTCATGATCGTTGCGTTCGATGCTCCCGTTGAGGGCGCGGGTGTGAATCGGCTTCCACCACTCCGCGACTTCGGGAAAGAGGTCGTAGTGCGACTCGTTGATGGGCGATGAGGAGAACCCGTAATCGGCGAACCAGCGGCGGCTGCACGACACGTAGCGAATGTCGCGGTCGAACATCGCGATGGCGATGGGCGCGTTGGCGATGAAGCTGAGCAGCTGGCTCTGGGTTTTCAGGGCCTCTGCCTGGGCGCGCTCGCGGGCGGTCACGTCGACGTACTGGGTGACAAAGCCCTGGGCTTCACCCGCTTTGTCGCCGACCGGGCTGCCGTCGATCTCGATGCTGAGCAGATGGCCACTGCGATGACGCAGCTCGACCAGCTCGCGAAAGGGCTCGCGCCGCAGAAAGGCCAGGCGAATGCGCTCGAGCCCCGCGGAGTCTTTTCTCGGGCCGCCGAGCGTGCGGCTGTCGACTCCGATGAGCTCGGCCGATTGGTAGCCGAGCAGCTCGGAGAAAGCGGGGTTGACCCACTGAAAAGAACCGCGAGGGTCGAGGGAGGCGATGGCCAATGGCATCTGGCGCGCGATGACCGCGAGGCGCTCGGCCTCATACGCTTGGCGAGCTCCGCGTTGGCGCATCGCCCTGACCGCGACCAACCCGAGCACCGCCAGAAGCTCCGCCGCGATGCTCCAGAGGGTTCGCTCGAGCAGAGAATCAGACCTCGCTCTGATGGCGTCATCGACTGCCTCGAGTGCGCTCAGGGCTGGCTCGAGGTTCACCGGTTGATGCCCCGATGCCGAAGTGAGCTGGGTCAGCGCTCGTTCGGCACCGTTGAGCCGAGTCTGAAGCGTGAGCCCGTCGTGCCACACCGAGAGGGTGTCGTGTTCAGAGGTGCGCAGAACGAGCTGAGTTGCCCACAGCTCGTTCTTGGCGTCGGCGAGCGCCGCTGAGCGCTTGGCTGCCTGGTCTTCGGTTTCGCCTTCGGG
>JANLPS010000047.1:0-4197 GCA_031367385.1 Archangium sp.
CGTCGATTGACGCCATGCCGCTGCTGATGTTGAGCACCTTCTTCGCGGTGCCCTGGCGAAGGCGTGCGAGCAAGGCCGCGGTCACCCGCACCGGCCCGAGGGCGTTGATCGAATAGGTCTCGAGCGCGTCATCGAAGTCGAGGGAAGCGAGGTCGTTGGTCTCGCCCATCACGCCCGCGTTGTTGATCAACACGTCGACCGGCGCAGTCACCTGGTTGGCGAAGTCACGAACGCTGGCGTCGTCACTCACATCGCAGGCGAGAATGGTCAACCCGGGCGACTCGGCGGCGAGCGCTTGAAGGGCCTTCGCGTGGGTGGGCTCTCTGACGGCGGCGATGACGGTGTCGCGCCAGCCGAGGCTTTGGCGAACGAGCTCGAGACCGATACCGCGATTGGCTCCAGTGATGACGATGCGCATGGGCGTATTCGTAACCTGGCCGATTCAATGCGCCAACTTTGGGAGCGGAAAAGCCCTTGGCCCGGCTCTGGTCACCCGATGAGCGCTGTCTGCTTCTACCGGGTGGTGCGCCTGTGACGAACGGCGTTACTCCGGCGCTGAGCAGGTCGCGGCGCCGTTGAGAAACTTCACCTTTTTCGCGTTCGAAAGGTCGATTTCAACCGGCACGGCGACCATCGCCCCGAGCATCTCGGGGTGCGCCTTCAATGCCGCGTCACACGGGGGCGGCGTCAGCGCGACCGTCGGGGGTATCGCGGCATCGGCGCGCAGCTCCTTCCAACACGAGACCGCTTCGTCACCGCTGGGCTGGCAGCGCGCGTGAATCTCGACGTGTGCGCGCAGCAGGGTCTTCTTGCCTTCGGTCACCAGGGTAATCGGCTGCGCGGCGAAGAACTCGCCGTCGTACACCAGCACACCGTCGGCCAGGGCGTAGACCCGCAGGCCACGAAAGCCCGACGCGGAGTCGGCGCTGAGCACGAACGCGTACCCGCCCCTGATGCCGGCGAGGTACCCGAACTGGGCCGCGCCATCGAGCCGGGTCACGCCCGAGTCATTCGCGTCGCACGGTGGCATCGCGTCGCCCAGCTTCTTGCGCAGCCACAGGTCGCGAGCGCCTTTGATGCCCGGGTCGTTGATCTCCACGAGCATCCACCGGCCGACGTCGGCGCAGTAGATCTTCACCTTGCCCTTGCCGGTCTCGCTGTCGCCGAGAAAACCGCGCTCTTCTTTGGGCGGCTTCTCGAAGCCCGTCAGCGGTGAACTGGCGGCCAACGTGAGCAGCGCGAGTAAAAGGGGACAGGCTGGTTTATTTCTCATGAAACCAGCCTGTCCCTTTTTCCGCCGGCGGCGGAGATCGACTTGTCGGCAACTTCGCACACCCATCTACACCCACAGGGTTACCTCGATGAGTTCGGCGGAGCTGGCGGCGTCGCGCGAGGCAGCCGAACCGTGAAGGTCGTGCCTTCTTCGGTCGTCGACGAGACCGCGATCTTGCCACCGTGCGCGTCGACGATGTCTTTGACGATGTAGAGCCCGAGGCCGACGCTGCGGTCTCCCTGCGTCAAGGCCCCGCGGCGCATCGGCTCGAAGACGACTGGCAGCAGCTCGGCGGGTATCGGCGTGCCTTGGTTGTGCACCTCGAGCACGATTTCTTCTACTTCGCCGCGGGTACGAATCACCACCTCGGTGGTGGGGTGGCCGTATTTGAGCGCGTTCGAGACCAGGTTCATCAACAGCTGCGCGAGACGGTCGGGGTCCCACCGGCCGGCGCCATTGCCGGTCGACTCATGGCGCAGCGTGCGCTCAGGCGAGGTCGCCTGTGATTCTTCGAGAATGTGGCTGCCGATGACGTGAATGTCGGTCACCCGCCGCGACACGGGTATGCCGTTGCCCAAGCGAGCTTGAGTGAAGTCGAGCAGGTCGCTGACCAGGCGGGAGGCGCGTTGACCGGTCAATCGAAGCCGCTCGACGATCTTGCGATCGGCGTCGTTGAGCTGGCCGACGTTGAGCAACAGGCTGGTGCTCAGCGCGACCACGTTGAGCGGGCTGCGCAAGTCGTGGCTCACGATGCCGATGAGCTTCTCTTCGAAGTCTGCGCGCTTCTTGGCGGCGCGCTCGGCGATGCGGCGCTCGGTGACATCGCGAAAGACCATCACCGCGCCCCTGCCCCCACCGTCGCCCAAGACCGAGACGGTCTCTTCGATTGCCACCTCTGACCCATCTTTTCGCCGCAGCAGCATCGCGCGGGTCTGCCCCGGGGGGTGCCCTTCGAGAATCAGGTTGGGCACCTTCTGCCGTGTCGTCTCGTCGAGCACGTCGAACACGGCCTCGAAGGCCATACCGACCGCTTCATCAGCCGACCACCCGGTGATCGCCTCGGCGATGCGGTTCACGAAGGTCACCTGACCGTCGACCCGGGTGGTGATCACCGCGTCACCGATGCTCCGCAGCGTGGTGGCGAACCACTCTTCGCGCACCCGCATCGCTTCGGCTTGCTGCCGGGTTCGAACCAGCGTTCGCACGCGCGCCAAGAGCTCGGCGGGGTCATAGGGCTTGGCGACGTAATCGTTCGCCCCGGCCGAGAGCCCCTCGGTGAAGTCTTCACGCGACCCACGGGCGGTCAGCATCAAGATCGGCAGCGACACCTCGTCGTAGCGTTCGCGCAAGAACTTGCACGCGTCGACCCCCGAGATGCCCGGCATCTGCCAATCGAGCAACACCAGGTCGGGTTTGCCGTGCTCGAAGATGCGCTCCAACAGCGCCGCGCCTTCAGCGAACGCTTCGACGTCATACGAGGCCTCGAGCAGCTTGCACAGCCGCTGCGCCTCGAGCGGGCTGTCATCGACGACCCAGATGCGAGCCCGCTCGGCCACCTGCGCGCCTGCCTTCGTCTCATTTGCCAAGCCACCCATTGCGATACCCATGTCAGCCCACCCTTAAAGGCGTCGTAGAATTTCGTCTGCCATCGCGTCGATCGGCGCCTCGCCCGACGACACCCCGGCCTCTTTGACCGCCCGGGGCATGCCGTAGACGACCGATGAAGACTCCGACTCGGTCAACACGCGGCCCCCCGCGGCCACGATGCTGCGCGAGCCCACCAGCCCGTCATCACCCATGCCGGTCAGCACCACGCCGAGCACCGCCGCCCCGCAGGCCTCGGCCGCCGAGGTGAAGAGCAAATCAACAGAAGGGAAGTAGAGCGAAGAGGAGGGCTGGCCACTCACCCGCGCGGTGAAGCGGTCTGCCGAGCGCTCGAGCGTCAAGTGCTTGCCGCCCTTGGCGATCAGCACCTGCCCCGGGCCGAAGATCTGCCCATCGCGCGCTTCGACGACCTGCAGGGCGCAGACATCGTTCAGCCGGCTCGCCAACGCCTCGGTGTACTCAGCGGGTATGTGCAAGGCGATCGCGATCGGCAGCGGGAAGTCAGCAGGCAACCGCGACAAAAGGTGAGTCAACGCCTGGGGCCCGCCGGTCGAGGTGCCGACCACCAGCAGCTTGAGCGCGCTCGCCCCTTTCACCGTCGCCCGGCGCTCGGCCGTCACTGGAGGCGACCACTGCGGCCGCGCCGACGCCGCGCTCACGACCTTCTCGACCAGCTCGCCCGACAGCTCGTAGAGCCGATCGGTCGCCAACGCCGTCGGCTTGGTCACCAGATCGACCGCGCCCAGCTGCATCGCTTCGATGGTGAGCTCGCTCGCTTCGCCAGAGATGGTGACCAACACGACCCGAGGAGCCTTGGGCATTGCAGCCAGCGCCCGCAGCACCCCAACGCCATCGAGGTCGGGCATCACCAGGTCGAGGGTGACCACGTCGGGCTTGAGGGTCTGAATCTTCTCGAGGGCGTCGAGGCCGTCGGTCGCGGTGCCGACCACCTCGAGCCGGGCATCGGCGCTCAGCGCGAGCCGAATCACCTTTCGCGCGAACGCGGAGTCATCGACCACCAACACCCGAATGCGCTGAGGGCGCGGGGTCATCGCGGCTTCCGATACAAAAAGGCCTGATCGACCTCTTCGCACGAGAGGGTCGAGCCGAAGCGCAAGAGCGACTCCGAGACGCCAACGAAGAGCGCGCCCTCGGGCCGCAGGCACTTCGTCAGACCGGCGATGACCGTGGCCGCGGTCTGATCGCTGAAATAGATCAGCACGTTGCGGCACAGAATCACGTCGCAGCTGCCCGCGGGCAGCAATTGCTCGGGCTCGCAAAGGTTGATCTGTCTCCAGTCGACGGCCTCGCGCAGACTC
>JANLPS010000114.1:0-11054 GCA_031367385.1 Archangium sp.
GTTTTCCTGAATCGCCATCAACAGCCGCTTCATGTGCTTGGGATTGGTGATGATCCGCGAACGCACCTTGGCTTTCGGCTGCTGGGGCTGGACGTAGATGAAGTCGAGCGTGAACTCGGTCTCGGCGTGGTTCACCAGCGCCATGTTCGCGTACTGCCCGTTCGCGATGTTGTCATCGAGCTGAATCTGCAGCTGGAGCTCCGGCGGCTTGTCGTTGTCAGACATGCGCCACGCTGTATCACGGTGTAACCTGCGAACGCTTGAGCTTTCCCCTCGACCCGGCGCAGACGGCCACCTTCAGCTTGGGCCCCGCGACCGCGAAGTCGGCGGTGCTGTTGCTCCACGGTTTCACCGGCAGCCCCTGGGAGGTTCGCCCGCTCGCCGAAGCCCTCGCCGCGCGCGGCCACCACGTGCTCGTGCCCCGCTTGCCAGGCCACGGCACCGTGCCCGAGGCGATGCTCTGGGCCGGCTGGCGCGACTGGCTCGAAGGCGCCGAGAGCGCGTTGAGCCAGCTCAAGACCTTCGATGAAGTCTCGGTCGGCGGCCTCTCGATGGGAGCCCTGCTGGCCCTCATTCTCGCCGGCCGTCACCACAGCCGGGTCTCGAAGCTGGTGCTCCTCGCGCCGGTGCTCGCGCTCCAAGCCAGAGAAGCCAAGCTGCTGCGCCTGCTGCGCCACCGCAACTTCGGTCTGCTCAACGACCGGTGGGTGCCCAAGACCAGCACCGACCTCGAAGACGACGAGGTGCGTGCGCAGTCTCCGATGCTCTCGCGCTACCCGGCCAATCGGCTGCTCGACCTGTTCACGCTGCAAGACATCGCCAAGCTCGCCGTGCCGTTGGTGAGGCAGCCCACCTTCATCGCGGCCGCGGTGAACGACCACGTGGTCTCGCTCGAGCGCATCGAGCAGCTGCACCGCGAGATACCCGCGTCGCGTTTTCTGCTGCTGCAGCGCGGGTTTCACATTCTGCCTCGCGACACCGACCGGGCGCTGCTGCTCTCTGAAGTGAGTGCGTTTCTGGGCTGAAAGCGAAGGTGGGTGGGGGTGTGCGAGCCGCCGCGAGAACGGGTGGGCGCCGCGATTGGCGGAAGAGCGGCGTGAGCCACTAGGTTTCGTCTCGTGATGCCGCGACGAAAGCTCCTGACCGCCCTGGCAGCCTCGACCTTCGTGGTGCCGCGGTATGCCCGAGCCGAGCGCAAGCTCATCGACCGGGAGTTCTTCGAGGTGACCCACCTCGACATGTACCTGACCTCGCTCGACCCGGCGCACGACGGCACCGTGATTGGGCAGCTCTCAGACCTCCACATCGGCAGCGGCGTGCCTGACGGCCGGGTCATCAGCGCGGTGCGGGCGATGAACGAGGCCGCTCCCGACTTGGTGATGCTCACCGGAGACTTCGTGACCACCAAGCGCGACCCCACCGAGCGCGTGCCGCAGCTGCTCGGGTCTCTCAAAGCCCCCTCATTCGCCGTGCTCGGCAACCATGACCACTGGTCGCACCCCACCGAGCTGCGCCATGGCCTCGAGCAGGTCGGCATGACCGTGCTGCAGAACGAGAACACCGCCATTCGGCACCGCGGAGTCGATTTTCGCATCATCGGCATCGACGACAGCACCACGCAGAACGACGACGTGCCGCGGGCCTTCAAGGGCGCCGGCACCGGCTCTCGCGTGGTGCTGACCCACACCCCGGCCTGCGCGCAGAAGCTCCCCGCGTGGGAAGACGTGCTCTGCCTGTCGGGCCACACCCACGGCGGCCAGTGGGACGTGCCGGGCCTCACCTCGGGCCTCTTTCGCCGCGCAGGCCAGCCCTGGTACCGCGGGCACTACCCCGTTCGGGGCAACCAGCTCTTCGTCAACCGCGGCCTGGGCTTCGGCAAAGGCACCCGCTTGCCGCGCATCAACTCAGACCCAGAGTTGACGCTGATCACCCTCCATCGCCTCGAACCCAGCTGACCCGTTGAGCACGGGCGGGTGGGTCCTTTGACGACACCTAGGCACTGGCACCGCACCCCCTCTCGCGTAAAACTGGGCCGGCGTGCGCCCGGTGACCCTCATGCTGTTGGCACTGGGCTGCGGCGTCGCCGACCCCGCGCCGGTGCCAGAAGCCTTCACCCGGCGTGACCCCATTCTCTCGGCCACCGCTGACACAACGACGAATTCGGTCTTCTTGCTCGACCTGCGCTTCGACAATGGGCACGCCGCCGTCTGCTCGGCGACGCTGATCAGCCCCCGGGTGTTGGCGACCGCCGCGCATTGCCTCGACCCCTCGCGCGAGGGCGCTGCCTCGATGACCGTCAAAGCCACCAACAAGGCCGACGACTCGAACCTCAAAGCCAGTGACTTCATCGCCGGCACCATGCTCGCACGCCACCCCTCGTACCCCGCGGTGATGGGCGCCGACCTGGGGCTCATCTTGCTCGCCAGCGCACCCGTGGGAGTCACCCCGGTGCAGCTCCAACGCACGCCCCCCGGGTCGTGGGTGGGTCAGCCCTTGCGCGTGGTGGGCTACGGCCGAACCGCCGCGGGCACCTCTGACAGTGGCACCCGCCGCACTGGCAACGTCACGGTCAGCTCTGCCAACGCCGATTCACTCGAGTTCGGCACCGCGGGCGCGACTGGCATCTGCTCGGGTGATTCAGGCGGCCCCGGCTTCTTCTCCCAGGGCGGCGTCGAGCGAATCGCCGGAGTGCACTCCTACGTCATCTCGGCCGCCTGCGGCATCGGCGACGACGTGCGCATCGACACCCACCTCGCTTTCATCGACGCCTTCATCGCCGCCAACGACGCCGCGACCTGCGGGGCTGACGGCCGGTGCCTGGCTGGGTGCACGCCTGCCGACGTCGATTGCCCGAAGTGCACCAGCGATGGCCGTTGCGATGCCAACTGCGCCACGCCCGACCCCGATTGCCCGAAATGCGTCGCCGATGCGTTCTGCGACACCACCTGTGCGAGCGACCCCGACTGCGCGCCGATCTGCACCACCGATGGCGTGTGCAACAAGGCCTGTGCGTCAGACCCCGACTGCACCGCGGCGTGCGCGACCGAAGACTCCGTTTGCTCGAGCGACTGCCCCGTCGTCGACCCCGATTGCCTCACCGACGGCGACGTCTGCACCGACCCGAATCAATGCGCGACCCGGGTGTGCCTGGCCGACGCGCGTGGCTACTCGACCTGCTCGCGCACCTGCGACTCGAGCGCGCGCTGCCAGCGTCAGATGATCTGCGAGGGTGGGTTCTGCCGGGTGCCGGTCAGCGACGCGCTCGATGGAGGGAATGGCACCTCGGTGCGAGGAGGCTGCTCCGTCGCTCCTGGAGTGCTCGGGTTGCTGGCCGTGGCGTGGCTGTTGGCTCGACGCCGCACGACCTCATGATCATCGGTACGCCCTTAGATTGACGCGCGCGGAGGCGTCGCTGCCGGCTTCGTCACAGGCAACTCGACCGCGACCAACACGGTTTGATAGCCGCCGATAACCGCCAATCGCTTCACCTCAGCGATGCCCCCAGTGCCGATGCGTACGACTTGTCCGTCGGTCATTTGGCTGGTTTACGAGGCCAAAACGGTGTTGTCACGCCTCCGGCCAATCCGCATGAAAATCTGTAAATCAACAGCTGTTGTAAATTCGTTAACGCTTCAAATTGTAAATTCGGTCGGGCGACGGCGATGGCGCCGAGGGTCGCGAAGCCGGCGAGCACGGCCACCGAAGGCCAACTCGCCAAGGCGAGGGCAATCGCTCCGCTGAGGTGACTCCGCGCGCGAAAGCCCCCGGAGGCGCTCACCAACTGTCGCAACGTTGCGACAATAATGTCACTTCTGACTTTACAAAATTGTCCCATCGTTGGGACAGCTGGCCTCGCCGACGGGTTCTCGCGCCCGAGAGCGCTGCTGCTCCACTGCCCCGTCGAGCCACGCGGTGCTCCATTAACCCGAAGGCGAGCAGGGCCGTTGTCGCCCGGGGCTCACGTCGCCAAGCCACAGCGTCAGCAGCAGCAGCAGCACCGCGCGAAAGGTGTGAACGAGGTGATCGCGCTTGAAGGCTGAGCGGGCGAACAGCGTGTACTTCCGCAGGGGAGCGTCGATGGCTCCAGCCACTGACAACAGACCAAGGCTCACGGGTAGCAGGTCGAGCACGGGGCCGGGCTCACAGCCGGTGCCCAGAGAGCGCTTCGAACACCGAGATGACCGCCCCGATGTCTTGCTCACCTTTGCCGGCGGCGCGGGCCAGGTTGTAGGTCTCTCGCAGCGACGAGGCCGTCGGAGTCGGCACTTTGTTGGCTGCCGCGTTCTCCAAAAACAGCGACAGGTCTTTGTGCATCAGGTCGATTGAAAAGTGCGTCGCGAAGTCATGCGCGAGGAGCGTGGGCCCCTTGAAGTCGTAATACGGCGAGCGAAACCCAGAGGCCTGCACGACTTCAATCAGCTTCTTCGGGTCGACGCCGGCCTTCGAGGTGAGCAGCAACCCCTCTGAAAACGCCTGCAGCATCGCGGCGATCATCACGTTGCCCGCGAGCTTGACCTGAGTGCCAGCTCCGACGGGGCCGCAGTGAATGACCTTCTCACCCACCGCCGCGAAGATCGGGTTCGCGCGCGCCAGCGTGGCCTCGCTCGCGCCGGTCATCATCACCAGCGTGCCCTTCTCGGCGCCGCCCTTCGAGCCCGTCACCGGGGCATCGGCGAAGTCGACTCCCTTCGCCGCGAACGCCGCCTCGAGCTGCTTCACCAGCGGCACCGACACCGTCGAGAAGTCGATGTACAGCTGGCCCTTCTTCGCGCCCTCGAGCAGGCCGTTCGGGCCCAATGCCACGCTCGTCAGCGCACCCACATCGGCGACGCAGGTGCAAAACGCGTCGACCCCCGCGGCCAACGCAGCCGGTGACGACGCCACCGAAATGCCCTGTGCTTTCAAGGCCTCAGCCGGGGCGGGAGACCGGTTCCACACCGTGACGTCGAAGCCCTTCTTCTTCAGGTTCGCGGCCATACGGCTGCCCATCAAACCCAAGCCACAAAACCCGATTTTCAAGAGGCTCATGCCGTGGCCTTAGCAGGCTGACGAGAAGCGCGCTCCGGTCCGTCGCTTCTCATCAACCTCCTCCACCGCTCGCCACCGTTCAAAACCTTGTAAGGTGCCCCCTCGCATGAAGCTTCGACTTCCCTTTCGCAAAGAAAACTCCAGCGCGGCGCAGCGCGAGCGTGAGGAGCAATTGCAAAAGGCCGTCGCCGACGGGCTCCGCACCCTGGGCGTGATGTTTCAGCGCGCTGCTGACTTCATCGAGAAGAAGCGGCTCGAGAAGCAGGGCTACGACAAGCAGGGTCGTTTTCTCGAACGAACGCCGCGCCGCTAAAACGAGACCAGTGCTCTACAAAATCGTTCGAGCCATCGCGTCACTGGTACTGCGGCAATTCTTTCGAATCGGGCCACCGGTCGACCTCTTTCGCGCGCTGCACACCACCGGGCCCGTCATCTTCGTCGGCAACCACCCCAACGGGCTCATCGACCCCGGGCTGGTCGCGATTCTGGCCGAACGCCACGTGACGTTTCTGGCGAAGGCGCCGCTCTTCAAGATGCCGCTGCTGGGGCCCATTCTCAAAGGCATCGACGCGCTGCCGGTCTTTCGCAAACAAGACGGAGCGAACACCGCCGCCAACGACAGCACCCTCACCGCCGCGGTCTCTGCGCTGGTCGAAGGGCGAGCGATCACGATTTTCCCTGAAGGCAAAAGCCACTCCGAGCCGCAGCTCTCGGCGCTCAAGACCGGGTGCGCCCGCATCGCGCTCGACGCGGTTCGCCAAGGGGCCGCCGTGCGCATCGTGCCGATCGGGCTCACCTACGGCGAGAAGAACCGCTTCAAGAGCCGGGTGCACATCGAGGTCGCCGCGCCCATCGACGCCACGGCCTTCGCCCCAAAGCCCGGAGCAGACGCGTTCGAAGCCGCCAAGGCGCTCACCCAGGCCATCGCCGCGTCGCTGCGCCAGGTCACCTTGAACTTGGAGCAGTGGGAAGACCTGCCGATCATCGAGACCGCCGAGTCGCTCTACGCCCTCAAGCAGGGTGACGACGCCGGCAACCCCGAGCGCCACCGCGCGTTCGCCAAGGGCATGGCTCTGCTGCGCGATGAGCAACCCGAACGCTTCGAAGCCCTCAAACGACAGGTCGCCTCGTTTCGACGCCGGCTCGATTTGGTGCAGGTCTCCGCGAAGGAGCTCACCTTCGCCTACCGCCCCGCGACCGTGGTGACCTTCGCGCTGCGCAACCTGCTCTGGCTGCTCGGGCTGCCGGTGTTTCTGCTCGGCATGGTGCTCTTCACCATTCCGTACTGGGTGCCGATCACGTTGACCCACGTGATGAAGACCGAAGACGACGTGCAGTCGACGGTGAAGGTGGTGGCGTTGATGGTGCTCGCGCCGTTCTGGTGGGCGGTGCTGACCGTGACCGCGTTCTTCTTCGGCGGCGCAGGGTGGGCCCTCGCGATGTTCTTCGCCGCGCTGCCCCTGGCGTTGTTCACCCGCTGGTACTTCGAGCGCCGCCTGGCTGCCTTGCACGACGCCCGAACGTTCTTCGTCTTCTGGAGCCGCGACCGCCTCAAATCGACGCTCCTGGCCGAGGGAGAGACCCTCTCGGCCGAGATCAACCGGGTCGCCGACGAGCTCCGCCCACGGGTCACTGCCGCCCAAGATTGAGTGAATTCAGGCGCTTGTGCGAGGCCCGGCAACTTTCTACGCTGCCCAGCGACAATTCTCGAAATCTGAGACTGCAAGGAAACCAGAAATGCCCGCAACCGTGACCTCGATGAACCAAGCCCAGCTCGCCTCTGCGTTGAGTGAGCTCGAAGTGGCGCTCCGAGAGGGCGAAGCCGAGCTCAAGCAGAAACCCGACCAGTACCAGATGGTGAAGACGCTCTACACCGAGCTCAAGAAGATGAAGCCTGGGCAGACCCCCAGCGCGAAGGTGACCACCTTGCTGCAGTCGTTCTTGAAGAAGCAGCTCGACGAAGAAATCAGAGACCAGAACAAGCTGCTGGCCAGCTCGCGCACATCGGGCAGCGGCCCGGTCATCAAAGCCGTGAGCGAGGCCCACAAGGCGACCTTGAATGCGTTGTCGGTCGCACGCGATGGCGTCGCCGCGCTGACTCCGAGCTTGTCTAACGACGTGGCCGCGGGCACTGGCATTCGCATGAACAACGCGAACCAGAGCGCCGAGCGTGCCCTGCAGAACGCCGAGGCCGCCAAGGTGTTCGGTCCTGTGCCCGCCAAGAAATGAACGCTGACTTCACCAAGCGCCACACGCTGCTGATGTTCAGCGGCGGCATCGACAGCCTCTTCACCTTGCACCAGCTGCTCACCGAGACCGACGACGTGGTGTGGGCGCACCACGTGAACCTGGTCAACCGCGAGGGCCGACACCGGGCCGAGTCTGAGGCCTGTGGCAACATCGTCGCCTGGCTCACCGAGCGCGTACGCCGCTTTCGCTACACCGAGAGCACCCTCGACCACAGCGCGTTCGCGATGTTCGGGCGCGACGTGACGATGGTCGCCTTCGAGGCGGGCCTGGTGGTGCAGAACGCCCACGTGCAGTGGAAGCGCGGCTTCGACCGGTGGATGTTGGGGTACTGCAAAGAAGAGTCAGAAGAGGTGCTGCCCAGCGGCACCGTCGCCGACTCGTCGAACCGGCGCTCATTGACCGAGCAAGCGGTGGCCTTGAGCGCCCACCCGATGGTGCCCCCGAAGTTGTTTCGCCCGGAGCTGCTCGCCAAGCAAGCGCAGATCGAGGCGATGCCCGCCGAGCTCGTGCAACTGGCGTGGACGTGTCGTCAGCCCCGGTGGGAGGCAGCGGTCGCCACCGAATGCGGGGTCTGCAAGACCTGCAAGCTCATGGGGCCGATTCGCGCCAACCTGGCCACCAAAGGCTACCCGCTGGTCTCGCCCACGCTGACCGTGCCGGCCTGAGCAGCGACTACTTCTTGCCGTTCTTCTTCGGGTCGGCCTTGGCGTTCGCCCACTGGGGTGCGCTGAACGGTGCGGTCTTACCAGGCGCGGCCTTCGCGGGTGCCGGCGCGGCTGCCTTGGGCGCTTTGCGGCTGGGAGGAGGCGTGGCGTCGGGGTCTTGCGCTGAGACCGCTGGCATCGAGGTCAGTGAGGTGCGTGGCGGGGGGGCGGCGTCTTTCACGGCAGGTACTGCGGTGAGCGACTTTCGCATGGCGGTCGTCAACGCTGCCGGAGGCGGCTGGGCCTCGCCCTGCTTGAGCTCGAGCAGCGAGCTGCGCGCGCGGTCTGAGGCTGACTCCATGTGTCGCATTGCTTGAGCCGCCGCCGGGCCCGTGCCGGTCGTCGCCTTCTTGGCCTCGTCGAGTACCGCCAGCACGTTCTTGAGGGCCTTCTGCGCCTTCGCCGCCTTGGGGTCTTTCTTCACCAGCGGCTCAAGCGAGTCGATCTTCTGCTGGTACGCGGCCTTCTTCAGGTCGAGCTGCCAGATGAAGAGGCTCTTCAGCGTCTTTTGCGACGCGGGCGAGACCTGCCCCGTAGGTGAGCTCTTCAGCTCCCGCAGCAGCGACTTCATTTCTTGCAGCTGCTTGGGCGCCGTCTTGCTGAGCGTTGGTGTCTGCTCGATGAGCATCTGCTCGAGGTTCTTGATGGCGGCGGCGTTCGCCGGCGGGTTTGCAACCATTGGGCGATGAGACCTTTCAAATGGCGTCGGGCGCTAAAGCGTACCACCGGAGGAACCAGCGTTCGACTCAGTCGTAGCGAACTTCGACCAGATAGGGGCCGAGCTCGAAGGCCTGCGAATTGACGATGGTGGGCTCACCCTCCTCGACCTGTGCGCGGTTGACTCGAACGGGGGCCCCCGGCTCGCACCGAACCAGCGTGCGCTGGCCGCGGCGAATGACCGAGGCGTGTTTCGGGGCCAGCCCTTTGAGCACGAGCTCATTGGTCTTGGCCGAGCCGATGTAAAACTCGGGCAGCTTCGGGTCGACGCCCTTGCGCGGGTTCACGCGATGCTTCGACGTCAGGCCCGTTTCGCTGTTGGTCACTGAAACCAAAAAGGAAGCCATGGCTTAGAGCCCTCCGGCCAAACCGGGAAAGAGGTCTTGATTGGCCAAGTAGAAGCCACCGAATGAAGGGTGGTAGTCGATGCCGGTGTCGAAGAGCTTGGCCCACAGGGCTGCAGGCCCGCTGCCGACCTGCGCCGTACCGATGCCTTGGTACAGCTCGACCGCGCTCGCGCCGCCATAGTTCGCGGGGTTGAGCTCCATGTCGCGCACCAAGCCCCACCACTGCACGCGGTGCGTTTGAACGCCGTGGTGGGGCGAATCGGCGAAATTCACGTCACGAAAGAGCGCCCCGTCAGAGAGCATCTTCGCCCACTCAGTGTCGGTGTACGGCCTCGGCTCGAGGTCGAGCGCGGGTTTGAAGCCGGCCTTGGCCTCTGCTGCGCTCAGCTCTGCTTCGAGTGCTTCAGCCGTGCTCACGCCGGTCTCCGCCACTCGCCTTTGCACCGCCCGCTCGAGCTCTTGGGTGCGAGCGATGGGTCGGGCAGGGTCGTACATGTAACTCGAGATGCCCTCGTACCCGGCACGCTGCGTCGGCGTCAGCGTCTCGGCCCGGTGGTACCCGCCGATTTCGGGAGCCAACGGCGAGTAGTGACCAGGGGGCGGCTCGGTGCGAGCCAGCGCCGCGTTGGCGCGCGCCAGCTCCTCGGCGGTGCGTTCGGCGGGTTGCACGACGGCCGCCACTGTGGCTGCGTCGGTGACCGCGGCTTCGACCGCGGCCCCGGCCGGCCGTCGCATGATGAACCCCGGGCTGCCCGTCGCCATCGGGTCGATGATCTCGAGCTCGGTGAACCCGGCGGCCGCGCGAATCTTGTACGCGGGCGTCGCTCTGATCGCTGCCTCCATGTCTCCGGTCTCGTTGTAGACGCGAACGTACACCGCCATGTTGGTGTCTTGGAGCGTCGACGCTTTGATCGCCGTGATGCCCGGGTTCTCTTCGAGCACCTTGGCGAAGAGCTGGCCTGAGACGCCTTGGCCCTGCATCTCGGGCACGACGTCGAGCCCGGTCACCTCGAGCGTGCCAGCCTTGGTGTCCACGATGTACGAGACCTTGCCGACCTCCTGGCCCGCCGCGTTTTTGGCGGTCATGTCGTAGTACTGACTGCCCCGAAAATCGGCACTCATCACCCGCTCGGTTTCGAGGGGCGGGGCGGTCACCTTCACCGGAGGCACATCGACGACCGGCCTCTCAACGACCGGCGCACGGGCGCCCTCAAGATCGCTTGCCACGCTGCCGGCGCGGCCCGTGCCAGCACCCCCATCGACGACTTCACCCACGACCGCCCGGCCACCACGTGCACCGGCTTCGAGGCCGGCATCAACGGCCGCATCAACCTCAGCGGCGACACGGCCGCCCTTCAGCGCGCTCCCTGCCGCCCCAACTGCGACGACGCCGACGGTGTCGGCGACCGCCCCGTAGAAGGCTCTTCGCGCGTCAGCTGCGGAGAGCTCACGGTCACCCAGCTTCTCGACGTTCTCGTAGAGAGACTTCACGGGGATGACGGTGTTGATTGCTGCGGCTGTGGCACCGAGCGGGTCGGCGACGACGGCGTCGTACGCTTTGCCCAAAGCTGCCGCCGTGTCGGCCCGCCGTTGCTCCGCAGTGGTCGTGGCCAGGTACTCGATGCCACGGCTGGTGGCGTCGACCGCGCCGTTGTATGCGCCCTTCGCTGCGCTCACGACGCCATCGACCGTGGTGCTGGTCACGGCGGTCTTGATGTTGGTGCCAATCGTCGAGATGCGCTGGCCCAAGATGCCCAGGTACGAGTCGTCGTCGCTCTCCGCGGCCGGGTCGGTTGTGAACCTGCGGCCGGTATTCACCGCACCGGCTGAAAAGCTGCCCTCTTGGGCTCCGCCAGCGTCATTGAACGCAACCGACGGTATCGAGGTTTGCTGCGCCGCAGGAGGCGGTATCTTCGAGAGCCGGTACGCTTCATAGGCGGCGTCAGAGTCTCTGCCGCTGTAGTTCTGCCTGACGAAGCTGGCGTAGTCGGCGCCCGAGCCGTTCGGC